>NZ_CANMXR010000002.1:540000-596496 GCF_947501835.1 uncultured Roseobacter sp.
TTCTTTTTCTGGATCAAATCAAGCGCGAAAAGGGCGTTTGGTGAATGCCTTGGCAGTAAGAGGCGATGAAAGACGTGATACTCTGCGATAAGCCATGGGGAGGTGAGAATAACCTTTGATCCATGGATTTCTGAATGGGGCAACCCACCTGATACTGTGTTATTATTGCTCCTCGGAGCGGCTAATAATGCGGTAAAACAGGTATTTATAACCTGAATACATAGGGTTATAAAAGCAAACCCGGGGAACTGAAACATCTAAGTACCCGGAGGAAAGGAAATCAATTGATACTCCCCTAGTAGCGGCGAGCGAACGGGGACCAGCCGAGCCATGAGTGTGGTTAGAATGCGTTGGAATGCGCAACCAGAGTGGGTGATAGTCCCGTATAAGAAGCATGATTGGACGTATTAAGTAGGGCGGAACACGTGAAATTCTGTCTGAAGATCGGAGGACCACCTTCGAAGGCTAAGTACTCCTTACTGACCGATAGTGAACCAGTACCGTGAGGGAAAGGTGAAAAGCACCCCGACGAGGGGAGTGAAACAGTACCTGAAACCGAACGCCTACAATCAGTCGGAGCTTGACTGGAGTTCAATTTGGATGTCATTGGAAGTTATGAAAAATATCGCTTCCATACTGACCTTCGCACTTGCATCAACCACTGCTTTTGCCGACGAGTTTGTCGTCGGTCTGGGTGTGGACGATGTGTTGGACCAAACGGATACACAATCCGGTGCCTTCATTCTTGAATATCACGCTGACCCGTTCTTTTCGGGTCGCACGGCGTCTTATTCTTTGGCGGGTGCCGGGCAGATCGACGCAGACGGAGACGTTTTCGTCGGTGTCGGTGTCTATGCCATTTGGTCGATCAGCGAAGGACCTTGGTTCGTAGAAGGCAGCTTCATGCCTGGCTACTACGACGAGGGCACGGGTGGCAGCCCATTAGGTGGAAACTTGCAATTCAGAACGTTGCTCGGCGTTGGCTACAAGCTGACGGACAGCAGCCGGATATCGGTTGCAATCGACCACAAATCAAACGCGGATATTGAAGATGTAAACCCTGGCGGTGAAACGCTGGCGGTGCGCTACACTTTCAATTTCTGAACACGATCCAAATTGATCTCCAGTCTTGTGACGGCGTACCTTTTGTATAATGGGTCATCGACTTGGTCTCACGAGCAAGCTTAAGCCGTTAGGTGTAGGCGCAGCGAAAGCGAGTCTTAATAGGGCGTCGAGTTCGTGGGATCAGACCCGAAACCGAGTGATCTAGGCATGACCAGGTTGAAGGTACGGTAACACGTACTGGAGGACCGAACCCACATCTGTTGAAAAAGATCGGGATGAGTTGTGCCTAGGGGTGAAAGGCCAATCAAACTCGGAGATAGCTGGTTCTCTGCGAAATCTATTTAGGTAGAGCGTCATCCGAATACCCTCGGGGGTAGAGCACTGGATGGGTAATGGGGCCCCACAGGCTTACTGATCCTAACCAAACTCCGAATACCGAGGAGTACTAGATGGCAGACACACGGCGAATGCTAACGTCCGTCGTGGAGAGGGAAACAACCCTGACCTACAGCTAAGGCCCCTAATTCATGGCTAAGTGGGAAAGCAGGTGAGACGACCAAAACAACCAGGAGGTTGGCTTAGAAGCAGCCATCCTTTAAAGATAGCGTAACAGCTCACTGGTCTAAATAAGTTGTCTTGCGGCGAAGATGTAACGGGGCTCAAGCCATGAGCCGAAGCTTAGGATGCATTTATTGCATGGTAGCAGAGCGTAGTGTGACATAATTCCATGTGTCCTTACCGGGTTCGCCCGGATTGGACACGCGGAGTTTTCTGTGAAGCCGGCGCGTGAGCGATCCGGTGGAGAGATCACTAGTGAGAATGATGACATGAGTAGCGACAAACAGTGTGAGAGACACTGTCGCCGAAAGTCCAAGGGTTCCTGCTTAAAGCTAATCTGAGCAGGGTAAGCCGACCCCTAAGGCGAGGCCGAAAGGCGTAGTCGATGGGAACCAGGTTAATATTCCTGGGCCAGATGGAAGTGACGGATCCCGAAGGTCGTTCATCCTTATTGGATTGAATGGGCGGCTAAGGGGTTCCTGGAAATAGCTCCATCGCTAGATCGTACCCTAAACCGACACAGGTGGACTGGTAGAGAATACCAAGGCGCTTGAGAGAACTATGTTGAAGGAACTCGGCAAAATACCTCCGTAAGTTCGCGAGAAGGAGGCCCAGTTTCTACGCAAGTATTGGCTGGGGGCACAAACCAGGGGGTGGCGACTGTTTATTAAAAACACAGGGCTCTGCGAAGTCGCAAGACGACGTATAGGGTCTGACGCCTGCCCGGTGCCTGAAGGTTAAAAGGAGGGGTGAGAGCTCTGAATTGAAGCCCAGGTAAACGGCGGCCGTAACTATAACGGTCCTAAGGTAGCGAAATTCCTTGTCGGGTAAGTTCCGACCTGCACGAATGGCGTAACGACTTCCCCGCTGTCTCCAACATAGACTCAGCGAAATTGAATTACCTGTCAAGATGCAGGTTTCCCGCGGTTAGACGGAAAGACCCCGTGCACCTTTACTACAACTTCACACTGGCATTAGGCCGAACATGTGCAGGATAGGTGGTGGGCTTTGAAGCGTGAACGCCAGTTTGCGTGGAGCCTCCCTTGAGATACCACCCTTGTTCTGCTTGATGTCTAACCGCGGTCCGTTATCCGGATCCGGGACCCTGTGTGGTGGGTAGTTTGACTGGGGCGGTCGCCTCCTAAAGCGTAACGGAGGCGCGCGAAGGTTGGCTCAGAGCGGTCGGAAATCGCTCGTTGAGTGCAATGGCAGAAGCCAGCCTGACTGCGAGACTGACAAGTCGAGCAGAGTCGAAAGACGGCCATAGTGATCCGGTGGTCCCGAGTGGAAGGGCCATCGCTCAACGGATAAAAGGTACGCCGGGGATAACAGGCTGATACTGCCCAAGAGTCCATATCGACGGCAGTGTTTGGCACCTCGATGTCGGCTCATCTCATCCTGGGGCTGGAGCAGGTCCCAAGGGTACGGCTGTTCGCCGTTTAAAGAGGTACGTGAGCTGGGTTTAGAACGTCGTGAGACAGTTCGGTCCCTATCTTCCGTGGGTGTAGGATACTTGAGAGGAGTTGCCCCTAGTACGAGAGGACCGGGGTGAACGATCCACTGGTGGACCTGTTGTTGCGCCAGCAGCAGTGCAGGGTAGCTATGATCGGAAAGGATAACCGCTGAAGGCATCTAAGCGGGAAGCCCCCCTCAAAACAAGGTATCCCTGAGGGCCGAGGTAGACCACCTCGTCGATAGGCCAGAGATGTAAGCACAGCAATGTGTTCAGTTGACTGGTACTAATTGCCCGATAGGCTTGATTTGATCCAGTAGAAGAGAGATTTTCTAGGATAATCAAAAGCATACACAGCACATTAGAGTGCGTGACTTGGACGACAGAGGTTTTTCATGGTTTGGTGGTCATAGCGCGAGCAAAACACCCGATCCCATCCCGAACTCGGCAGTTAAGTGCCGTCGCGCCGATGGTACTGCGTCTTAAGACGTGGGAGAGTAGGTCACCGCCAAACCTAGTAAAACCTCTGTTTACGTATCTCTCTTTCGATTTCCCTCCATACGCATAACACGCTACCGCTTAGGCGCTTTAACTGCGTTTATCGGCTAGTTCAGCATATGCCTTCGCTATCTTCTTGCTTTTGATTTACCTGTTGTAACGCCGCCTTGATCGAAACCTGCGGCAATTAAATGTCCGTGGAGAAACGCTCAAGGACATGGTTGGGGGTGACGCCCAATTCCGAGCAGGTTGCTAAAAGCTCTTTGTCTAACATATCTGCATGAACGCCGCTTCGAACCAATGCGGTTGATAGACCTGCAGTTGCACCTCCAAGGATATCATGATGGATGCTGTCGCCGATACAAAGCACGCGTTCCGCGCGGACCTCCGGCATTAATTCAAGAGCGCGCTTATAGATCCTGGAATGTGGTTTTCCGTACCATTCGATGGTGCCGCCCAAACCCTCAAAGATTTGCGCAATCGCCCCGGCGCTGAACCTCAGCCCTTGTGGCGTCAGCATTTTCAGATCCGGGTTGAGGCAGATGCATCGGCCACCGTCGCGTCGAAATTCTTTAAAGACGGCAAGATAGTCATCGCGTGACCAAGAGAGATCACGGCTTGCGATGAGAAGGATATCCGCCTCAGCGGCGTTTTTAGTTTCAATCAGCCCCAGATCAGCGATTGGAGATGGATCTCCTTCGCGGGCCAGCAGCATGACGCGCGCGCGCGTGTCGATGGACGCTCCAATTTCTTGCGCGATGCTCTGGCAGGCGATTTCACCGGAGGTAACGACGGTAATGAAATGACGGCGGTCAAAACCAAGTGAAACCAATCGATCGCAGTTGTTCTTACTGCGTTTGGCCGAATTGGACAGGATGATCGCCGGTTTTTTTTGTGTCGCAATCAAGCCAAGCGCTTCCGTGGCACCAGGATAGGCTTGGCTGCCGTCCAAGAGCACACCAAACTGATCAATCAGGAAGGCATCATATTGATCGATCAGGGGATGCAGATGCACAATTTCCGGAATCATTGTCCCGCCATCCCTGATTTTGCAAGCAATGCAGACCCGTACGCCGCCTCCAGGTGAACCGGCGGATTGATGGGTACGCCCAGCAGCCGCGCCCGGATGGCTGTGAGCGGTTCATTCTGTGCCGCGCCCCCAACCGTGCGCACGCTGGTCAAACGGGGGCCACCCAGTTCCCTGAGTTTCGCATAGCCGAGGGCCTCGGTCCCGGCGACCCCTTCAAGCATTGCCTTGAGGAAATCCGCAGGATCGTCCGGGCGCGGCGACAGCTTAGGCGGGAGCTGCGGGTCAGAAATCGGAAACCGTTCGCCGGGCGCGCGCAGCGGATAGTAGTCGAGCCCAAGAGGTGTTTCGGGATTGATTTGTGTCGAAAGGTGTTCAATCTCCGACGGTGTGAAGTGTTCCAGCAAAACGCCACCACCGGTGTTGGAAGCGCCGCCCGCCAGCCAATTTCCCAATAATCTATGACTGTAAATACCGCTTTCCGGGTCGAAGATGGGCCTGTCGGAGATGACCTTGAGCACCAGCGTGGTGCCAATTGATGTCATACCATCGCCGGGTTTGAGCGCCCCTGTGGCCAGAAAGGCGGCACAGCCATCGGTGGTTCCTGCAACGACTTTCGTGCGCGTCAGCAGACCGAATTCAGCTGCAATATCCGGTAGAACATGACCCAGCACCGTGCCGGGTTCTCGAACAAATGGCAGCAAGGTCCGGTTAATCCCGGCTTGCGCCATCCACTCCGGCCAGCATCTTTGAACGGAATCGTAGCCGGTCTTGAGCGCGTTGTTGTCGTCTGAGCCATAGAGCCCGGATAATTGCCCGGCGATCCAATCGGCCTGATGCACAACCATCGCCATTTCCGGGTTCGAATTTTGAAACGTAAGCGCTTTGGCGGCGCCACTGGTCGCGCCATGTGCGGCGCTTTCAGCGACGGCGTGTTTTGAAATCGTCGCGAGAATCGCGCTATCCTCACAAGCATCATTGTACATGCGCGCATCGGCAAGTGGCCGACCCGCCGCGTCGATGGGCAATATGGTTCCCGATGTGCCATCCACACAAAGCGCCTGCACCCGACCGGCATCGATATTCTTTGTAACTGTCGATAGGGCTGTCTGGATGGCCGCCCACCAGCACATGGGATCACGATGATTGCTGCCGTGATCAGATAGGGCAGATTTGGCTTCGCCCACAACGACCGCATCTTCGTCTATGGCAATGACGCGCGCACCGGTGGTGCCGAGATCTATCCCGATGAAAATGTCACTTGGCATTCAAGGCCTGTCTGTATTTCTCGGCGTCCCAGTCAAGCAATTCGAAATTCTGCGCCTCGGACAAATAGGTCAACTCGGGCGTTTCGGGTACGCGCGTCATCACGTCGGCGAGGCAGCGTATCATGACACGCGCACCTTGGCTGGCGTCCTTGCGCAGGATCATGCCGTGGCCGGGGACGAGCAGGCAAACAGGTGGAGGCCGCCCAAGATCCAGCGCGCGCGCTTCGACCTCCTCCGGCGTTTCATTCGGGGGAAGTGTGGTGATCGCGATACCACAAAAAATAACGTGATCAGGATAGAGACTGCCAGCAGTCACCTGTTTTATACGCGCAGGCGTCAGGGCCAGTTGATGCACAAAGGGATCGTCGGGCAGGGCATAGTCTGAGCCATCACAGATTGCCGCGAGCCGCTCTTGGTTGAGGCCATCCTTGATGTCTGGCGTCACTGCCAGCGCCGCATGGACCTGATTTTGCAGGTCGCGGATAGCCTCCACGCTCTCTGCGGCCACGATCAGGCCATGATTGCCAAGCACTACGACATTCGTTGTCGGGGTCAAAACCTCAAGAATGGATCGCGCGAGATTGGCCCCGGGTTTTGTGTAGTGCACATATGCCCAGTCAAACGCTTTCAGTTTCTGGGTCAGCAGGTCGACAGCATCTTTCCGAACGGCATGCGCCAGCGTATGGATGCAATGGGTATGCAGCACGATGCGGTGCGAGAAAACCGAGTGTACGCTTGTCTCGATCGAGGGCCGGAGCTTGGAGGCGCCCGGTACGATAAAGGTGGAAGGGGTGTCGGCGGTTGGCATTTGTGCCGTGATTGCCGCCTTGATCTGCGGTAGATCCACAGGCACGAAAATGTCGGATTTCATCGCATCCGCAAGCATCGTTCCTGACGCCTTGATCCACATAATATCGCCGTCTTTGACCGACACGTTACCACCAGCCCCTTGAATATGAAGGGAATCCTGCCCAAACACTGCTGACATCTGGCATAACGCGGGGAAATCGCCCGGAAGGGTATCAGGAGATTTTTGCAACGGCATTTCCAAACCAATCCTGCAGGCGCGCGGCTTCGGCGGCGCTCAGCGTGAGGCCATGTTTTGTTCGGCGTTTCAGGATATCGTCAGCGCAAGTGGCCCACTCCTGGGTGACGAGGTAGGTCACTTCGGCCTCATAAAGCATTGGCCCAAACTGTCTGCCTAAAGCTGTTAACTCTGTTGCATCTCCTATGATCTGCCGCAGGCGCGTCCCGTAGAGGCGCGCGTAATGCTTGGCTAACGCGCCTGGTAGCCAAGGGTAATCCGTGCGGATCTGACCCAGAAAGGTCTCGAAATCCGCGTCCGGAATGTCTCCACCCGGCAAGGGGGACTGCGCCGTCCAATCGGCACCCATATTCGGGAAGAAGGGTTTGAGTTCCTGTACCGCGTGTTCAGCCAGTTTACGAAATGTCGTGATCTTGCCGCCAAAGATGTTCAACAAAGGCGCTCCGCGCGACTGGTCGAGGTCGAGCACATAGTCCCGGGTCACTGCACTGGGATTGCCTTGCCCGTCGTCAAACAGCGGGCGCACGCCGGAAAATGCCTCTATCACATCCTGCGGTTGCAAGGGTTGTTTGAAGTAGCGGTTCACCGCCGCAATCAGGTAGGCAACTTCGTCTTGATCAGGGCGGACATCGTTCGGGTCCCCCTCATAGGCGATGTCCGTTGTCCCGATAAGCGCCTTGTCCCCTTCGTAGGGGTTGATGAAAATGACGCGTTTGTCAGTGTTTTGAATGAGGTAGGCCTGTTGACCCTCCCAGAATTTGGGCACAATGATGTGGCTGCCCTTCACCAGTTTCACCGATCTGCTTGAGTTCGAGCCCGCAACGCGCCCGATGATGTCGTTGACCCAGGGGCCAGCAGCATTCACGACAACCTTGGCGGAAATCTCCCGTTGCGCCCCGGACATCGTGTCTTTCACGGTCGCCAGCCAGCGACCGCTCTGATCGCGCAATGATGTACAGGCGGTGCGGGTCAGGATCTGTGCGCCATCCTGCTGCGCGCCGACCGCGTTCAATACGACGAGGCGCGCGTCATCCACCCAGCAATCGGAGTATTCAAACCCCTTGGTGTATTGTGCCTTGATCGGGGCGCCTTCGGGATCGCGCCGCAAATCCAGCATGCGGGTCCCCGGCAGACGTTTACGCCCGCCCAGATTATCGTAGAGAAAAAGCCCCAGCCGTACCAACCACGCCGGACGGTCGGTGGGGCTATGCGGCAAGACAAATCGCATCGGCCAGATGATGTGAGGCGCCGCGTTCAGGAGGACCTCGCGCTCTATGAGTGCTTCGCGCACAAGGCGAAATTCGTAGTATTCAAGATAACGGAGCCCGCCATGGACCAGTTTGCCGGAACGAGAGGAGGTCCCCTCGGCGAGGTCATCTTTTTCGCACAGGACGACCGACAGGCCGCGGCCCGCAGCATCGCGCGCGATGCCCGCACCGTTGATGCCGCCCCCTATGACAAAAAGATCGACCTCCTCCGTCATTCTTAATCCTCGGCGGCCTGCGGACCGTAGCTGGAGAAGGACTTGGCGGTTTCCTCGATCTCTGCAGCGCTCAGAATATGCGGATCCCCCACAAGCAGGCTGTGATAATACTGGCTTGCCAGCAGCTCCAGCTCACCAGCCAGCCACATGGCACGGGTCATGTTGGGACCTGCAACGACCATCCCGTGGTTGGCCATCAGGCATCCCGCGCTGCCTTCCATCGCCTCCAGCACCATCTTCGCCAGCCCGTCCGTGCCAAAGCAGGTGTAATCAGAACACTTGATCTCCGTCGTGCCAAAAGCGGCCATCATGTAATGCACCGCCGGGATCGGTTTGCGCAGGATCGACAGGATCGTGGCAAAAGGCGCATGTGCATGCACAACCGCCCCTGCGTCCTGGCGCGTGGCCAGAATACCGCGGTGAAACCGCCATTCGGTTGACGGTTTGCAAGGCCCTTCCCAGGCACCGGACGCGTCATCCATCGCGATCTTCGCAACCTGTTCCGGCACCATCTGAGCACCCGGAATGCCCGAAGGGGTGATGAGCATGTGGTCGCCACAGCGGGCGGATACATTGCCGGAGGCCCCCTTGTTCATCCCTTCACGGCCAAGCTCCTGGTAGGCGGCAACAACTTCTTCTCTGATTTTTTGTTCGTTCACTGTCTCACTCTCCACAAAGGTTCATTAGGGGATCGCCGCTGAGGTATCTGCGCACCTCTTCGGCAAGTTGTTGTGCGGCAAATTGCGCTGTGCGGACCGAGGCCCCCGCGATGTGCGGCGTCAGGGTGACGTTTTCCAATTGCAACAGCGGCCAGTCCGGTGGTGTCGGCTCGACGGAAAAGGTCTCAAGCATCGCGCTGCCGATTGTGCCCTGGGTCAGCGCCTCATAGAGATCGTCGTAATTGCACAACGGCCCGCGGGCGGTGTTGACCAGCAGGGCATCGGGCTTCATTTTTGCCAGCGTGTCCTTGTTGATCATATGCGTCGTCTCTGCGCTGACGCGTGGGTGCAATGTGACGACATCGCTTTGTGACAGCAGCGTATCCAGCGAAACCTGCTCGACCCCGGCGGCGACGTCCGATGGATCGAGCTGCACATAGGGATCGCAGACCAGGGTGCGGCAGCCGAAGGCCTGCAGGATCTTCACCAGTCTCGTGCCGATTTTGCCGTAGCCGATGACCCCAACCGTCATCTCGTTCAGCTCCCGCCCGGTGGTGTCGGCACGGTAAAGATCGCCGCGCCAGTTTCCGGCCCGCAGGGCTTCGTGCCCCACGCGTATTTTGCGCGTCTCCGCCAGAATGGCCCCGATGGTGAACTCCGCCACCGCAGAGGCATTGCGCCCGGGCACGCGGACAACCTTGACCCCCCGGGCTTTTGCCGCCGGGATGTCGATATTGACCGGCCCGCCCCGCGAGCACCCGATCAGCTTCAGATTTGGCAGGCTGTCCAACATGCCATCCGTGATCGGTGACAGGTGTGTGACGAGGATTTCGGCCTCTCCAATGAACGCTGCAACCTCCTCGAAATCACCGATGAATTCCTTGATCGGGACATCGACGTCGCCGCCATAGCCGTGCACGACCGGGCTGTCGGGCCAATCTTCCTGCCGCAATCTGCAGGTCAGTTCGTGATCGGGACAGGCTTTGCGCAATTCGTCTTCAAAGACCTGCGGCAGGATGAAATGATCGCCGATGATTGCTACGTGTGTTGCCATGATTAAAGGTCCTCTCGGTGAGCAAGCCCATGCCAAACGGGCTGAAGTGCCTTTCGTGCGGCGGTGTAATTCGGAAAGAGACGGTCATAGAGGGCGGTAAGTTCGTGATCGGGCGTCTCGCTTTCCCCCAGCAGTGGCGTGACCCAATCGGCCAGACAGTGGGCCATATCCTCATAGGCTCCGATGGTCACGGCGGCCATCATCGCGGCGCCCGCGGCACCGGCTTCTTCGCGCAGGGATTGCCGAACCGGAACCCCAAGAGCGGCGGAAAAGATGTCGCGCAGCGTCCGAGACCGCGCGGCACCACCCGTCAGGCGCACCTCATTCGGGGTCTGGCCCATCGCGGCATAGCAATCCCGCGCCGCCAGCCCGAGACCCTCCGCCGTGGCGCGCATCAGATCGCCGAACCCATGCGCAGACGTGAGCCCGATGAAGCTGGACCGGGCCGTGTGGTCGATGAAGGGTCCGCGCTCGCCAGCATCGGAGATATAGGGGTGATAGAGGAGGGATGCAGGTTTTGCCGTAGCAATCCAGTCGTTCATCAGCGTTAGCAACTGATCCTCAGTGACCTCAGCGCCAAGGGTCCCGGCGACCTCCCCCACCAGACCGCGCACCCAATCGAGGTTCAGGGTGCTTGCCATGTTGGTCTGCAAGTGCGCCGCGACATCTTCGACCGGCATGATCATCACGTAGCCGGTGCGTTGCTCGGCGTTGAGCACGATGTCCTCTGGCGCGGTTGCCCGGATATGCACGCCGGTGGTGCCGACAATGGTGCACCCCACGGGGTGATGCGCCTGATAGGCCCCGGCGCCCAAAGCGCTGCAGACGACATCGACGTATCCCAAGACAACCGGGGTGCCGGCGCGCAACCCCGTGCGGGCGGCGGCCTCATCGGTCAGCGCATGGGTCGTTTTGGACCCATCGCAAATCGGGGGCAGCAGCTGGGCATGATCGCCCAGGCCATAAAACCCGATGACCTCGTCGCTATAGCTGCGGGTTCTGAAATCCCCGAATGTAAAACACGCCTCCGACGGATCGGTTGCCCGCACGCCGGTCAGATTGAGGTACAGCCAATCCTTGCAATGAAACGCAACCTCGGCCTGTGCCAGCTGATCCGGCGCGATGTCCATCATATGGGTCAGCTGCACACCCTGTTGGCAGGCGTTCAGCCCGGTCCCGGTGGAGAGAAAACGAGCTTTGTCCGCGTCGGTGTCACGCATGGCCTGCGCGACGCTGCCCGCGCGCGCGTCCAGCCAAAGCCAGCCATCGCCGACCGGTTGGTTGTTCGATCCCACCAGCCACGTGCCATCGCCCTGGCCGGTAACAGCAATCGCAGCGGTGCGACCGGCTAGATCGGGGAGCATGCCGGCCAGCTGCGCCATAGATGTCACGCAGTCCTGCCACGTCTGCGCCAGCGATTGTGTCACCGCGCCGTTGGTATCTGTGGTGTAACGGTTGGGCACGGAGGCCACGGCCAGCTGACGCCCCGCCAGATCGAAGGCGACGGATTTGATCACCGAAGTGCCCGCGTCGATGCCTATGATCAGATCCCCGCTCATCCGACCAATTCTGTCCCATGGCTGACGGCCATTCCGGTGGCCGGATTAAAGACATGCAGGTCCGAGGGTTCCAGATTGACGGCAATCTGATCGCCCACAGACAGATGCGTGCGGTCGTGTTCGACCAGAACCAGTGCACCGCCTGCGAAACTGGCGGCGATATGGGTCTGATCGCCCAGCCATTGATTGGCGACGATGACCGCTGGGGCCCCTTTCTCGCTGCGCTTCACCGAATAGGGGCGCACGCCGAGCGTGATTTGTTGCAGTTCAACCAATCGGGCCAGCAGGTCGTCGGGGAAGGCATTGGCGGGATAGGTCAATACCAGCCCGTCCGCCATTTCCAGCGTGACCATTGCATCCGCTACGGTGACGGTTGCGGGGAAAACGTTCATCGGGGGTTCGCCAACAAAGGTGCCGGTGAAGAGATTGGCGGGGGCCTCCTTGATCTCATCCGGGCTGGCATATTGCTGCAGCTCGCCGTCCTCCATGACCGCGATCCTGTCGGCGAGGGCGTTTGCCTCTGTCTGATCGTGGGTGACAAGGATTGCGGTCAGACCACGCTCCTTGATGTAGGATTTGATGCGCCCGCGCAGCAACGTGCGCAACTGCGGTTCCAACTGACCCATAGGCTCATCCAGCAAATGCAGATCGGCATCGCGGATCAGCGCGCGGGCGAGGGAGGCGCGCTGTTGCTGGCCGCCGGAAATGGAGGTTGCGTAGCGATCGAGGATGTTGGAAATCTCAAGCATCTCCGCAACATTTTCGACCTTCCTGGCCACTTCGGTGGCAGGCAGATTGCCGCTTTTCAGGGCAAAGGCGATGTTGTCGCGCACGGTCACGGTCGGGTAGAGCGAGTAGCCTTCAAAGGCCATCGCGACATTGCGTTTCACCGGGGGAAGATGATGGATTTCCCGGCCATTGATGCTGATGCTGCCCCGGCTCACGGGTTCAAACCCAGCAACCATGCGCAGAGTCGATGTTTTGCCACAGCCTGATGACCCCAGAAGCGCGACGATATCACCCTTCTTCACCTCCATGGAGATGTCGCGCACCGCATGTACGCCGTGATCGATCAGACCGTAGAATTTGTCGACACGATCCAGTTTCAACATCACCTCACTCATGCAACTTCTCCCTTTGGTAGGGCGGCGCTCTCGTCCTGCGGGATCAATGCGCCTGATTGCTTGTCGAATAAAACGGCATGGGAGGCATCGATGGTCACGAATGCCGGTCCCGTCGCGGGCCCGGGTGTCCCGGAGGGGCGCGAGGCCATGATCTCTCGTCCACGTGCTGTCAGGCAGAGGTTGACCGTCTTTTCATTGAGCGGTGTTTCCGCCTCCACCGTGACAGGCACCGCGCGGATGTGATCTTCAGCGACGAACAGCACGGATTCCGGCCGGATGCCGAGGACACAGTCCTGGCCCACAGCATGTTTGTGACCGGCATCCAGATTGACCCGCTTGTCTGAAATCATGGCGAAGACACCGTCGCGGTCTTCCTGCGGTGTCACATCCAGGAAATTGATCACCGGGTCCCCGAAAAGGCGCGCAATCTCTACATTGGCGGGGGACAGGTAGATCTGTTCCGGCGTTCCGATTTGCTGAATGACGCCACCGTTGATCACGGCGATCTCATCGCCAAAGGCCATCGCCTCCTTATAGTCCTGCGTGACGTAAACCACCGTCGCATTCTGATCGGAGAGCAATCGCGGCAGCTCCAGCCGCATCTCAAAGCGCAATTTCGCGTCCACATTCCGCAGCGGGTCATCCAGCAGCAGAACCTTGGGTTTGCCCGCCAGCGCACGCGCCAAAGCGGTCCTTTGCTTTTGCCCGTTGGACAGCTCCTTGGGTTTGTGACCCAGCACATGTTCGATCTTGAGCAGCCGCGCCAGGCTTTGCACACCGGCCTCGATCGCCGATTTCCCCTGTTTCTGCGCGGTCAGCGGGCTGGCGATATTGGCGTGGGCATCCATATGCGGAAAGAGCGCGAAATTCTGAAAGGCCATGCCGATGTTGCGATCTTCGGGCTCCACCCCGTCGACATTGCGGCCCGCTATTTCGACATGGCCCGCGTCCGGTTCGATGACGCCGGCGATCAGGCGCAACAGGACCGTTTTTCCCGCGCCCGACGGTCCGAAAAGCACAAGTGTTTTGCCCTCGGGCACCGACAACGAAACACCATCCAGCACCTTGTCGTCTTTGAAGCTTTTGCTGATGTCGTGCAACTCAAGGGACATGGGCTAGCCTTTCACCGCGCCAAGCGACAGACCTTCGACAAGGTAGCGCTGGGCATAGAGAGCGAGGGCGAATGTCGGTGCGATGGACAGGATGATCCCCGCGGCGATCTGTCCGTAGTTGATGCCGGACGCGGTGATGAAGGCCAGCGCGCCAACTGTGACGGGCTGTTTATCGGCAGAGGCCAGCACCAGCGCAAAGATGAAGTTGTTCCAGGCAAAGATGAAGGCCAACAGACCTGCGGCGGCAATGCCCGGCCCTGCCAGCGGCAGGGCGATCCTGCGGAAGGTTGCCCAAAACCCATGCCCGGCAATCCGGTAAGCATATTCGATGTCCGCCGGGATGTCCTCGAAATAGCCACGCACGATCCACAGGATCAGCGGCAGCACGATCAATTGGTAGACCCAGATCAGACCCACGTAGGTATCCGCCAACCCGATCTGCTGGAAGTAGATGGTCAGGGGCAACAAGACCAAAAGGGGCGGGGCAAACCGAAACGACAGCAGAGTGAAGGCGATGTCTTCGGATCCGCGGAACCTCAACCGGGCAAAGGCATAAGCCGCGGGAACGCCCAGCAGCAGCCCGACCGTGACAGAGGTCACGGACAGAAACAGCGAGTTGTAGAGATTGCTCATGAAGGCGATCTCCAGCGTCGCGGTGCTGCCTTCCAGACGTCCCGAAATCAGCGCTTTGTAGTTGACCAAAGTAGGTTCGAAAAAGATCGACGGCGGCACCCTGAGGATCGTCTCATTCGTCTGAAACGACATCAGGAAAATCCATAGGATCGGGAACATGAAAAACAGGATGATCACGGTGATGGCGATCCCGCGCAGAACCCGTTCCAATGTGCTGACTGATTGCATTCTGCGGGCCTCCTATGCTTCGCCGCGTGCGCGTTCACGCAAGCGCAGCCAGTTCTTGATGAAGACGCTCGACAGGAAATAGGTGATGGCCCAGAGGATCATCAACAGCGCGGCAGAGCGACCGACATTGGTGGATTGGAAGAAGTTCAGATAGGCCTCGACCTGGAACACGGTCAGCGTGTCGCCGGGGCCGCCCTGGGTCATTGCGTATATGATGTCGAATTGCTGGATCGACTCGATCACCCGGAAAAGCGTCGCGGTCAGCAGGAACGGCGTCAGCATCGGCAGCGTGATGCGCCAGAACACGAAGAGACGCGGCACGCCGTCCAGCTCTGCCGCTTCAAACGGTTGTCGCGGCAGGGAGCGCAGCCCCGCGAGCAGCAGGATCATGATGAAAGGCGTGTAGACCCAGACATCGACGATCACCACGGTCAGCATCGCCGTGGATGGATCGGAGGCCCACCGCATGTCCTCGATCCCCACCAGCTCGGCGAAGTAGCTGAGGATGCCAAAGCCGGGGTTGGTCATCAGTTTCCACATCAGCGAGGCGAGCGCGGGGGCCGTCATCAGCGGCATCAGCAGCATGATCGACACGAAATTGTTGAACCGGGTCCGTTTTTGCAACAGCAGGGCGATCCCGAGCCCCAGGAGAAGTTCGATGCCGACGGTCAGAAAGGCGTAGGTCAGCGAGACCTTCAGCGTGTTCCAGAACGACGGATCGGACAGGAAGTTCAGGTAGTTGGCACCCCAATTGTATTCCCGCGCCCAAGGCTGAGACAGGCGATACCGTTGCAGTGAATAGGCAGCCGCGGTGAAGAACGGAATGAGTATACCGATACACGTCAGCAGCGCGGGCAGGCTCAGCAAGTAGGGCAGATATCTCTTGCTGATCTTGAATTTGCGCTTTGGCGGATCGCCTGCGGTTGCGGTTGTCATTGCAAATCTCTCTCACCCGACGCTGGCGCGCCGTGTTGCATGCTGTGTTCGAAAGTCCAAAGGTGGCCCGCCACCGCTGTAGCATGCGCGGCAGCGGGCCTGGGGAGATGGGATGTTTAGCCCAGACCCGCCTCTTTCAACTGGCGGTCTACGCTCTGGGCCAGTTGGTCCAGACCTTCATCAACGGGCACTTCATTCGCGACCATCTTCTGCAGCGTCGCCGCCCATTCTGTGGTCAGGTCGAAAAACAACGGTTGCGCGGTGAAGTGGATTTTTGCGCCCGGTGCGGAAAGGTCATGCATTTCAACATAGCCGGGGTAGCTGCTGTCCAGGCGCGAGGTGAAGCCCGCATCCGCCCAGACCGATTTGCGGACCGGGTTGACGAAATCCATCTCCGTGGCGCCGAACAGGCCATGTTCCGGACCCGACGCCCATTGCATGAAATACCAGGCTGCATCCTTTTGCTTGGACGCACTGGCCATCGCCAGCGACCAGATCCAGATGTTTGGTGTCGGCGCATCGGCGTCTGGGTTGGCTGCAAAGGGTGCGAAGGACAGGTTGCCCGCTTCGGCATTTTCGCCGCCATTCATGAAATAGCCCAGAATGTCCGCGTCGAAGATCATCGCGGATTTGCCTGCGCCCAGATCAGTGCCCGCCTGATACCAGGTGTGCGTCGCCCAATCCGGCGCGCCACTTTCCTGGATCATCTGGACCCATTTCTCGTGCATGGCGCGGGAAACATCCGTGTTCATCGCCGCCGACAGTTTGCCGTCATCACCCACGTTCAGGTCTTTCTGGCCAAAGTTGGCATAGGCAGAGAGGAACCCGGGATGGATTGTCGCCCAGGACCGCGAGCCCCGTACCCCGATGCCATAGACACCGTCCAGTTTCGAATTCGCCTCACCCGCCGTTGCGACCAATTCGTCGAGGTTTGTCGGAATGGACAGACCGGCCTCTTGGAACATTCTGCTGTTGTAGGTCAGGTTGTTTTGCTCATAGCCCCACGGAATGCACCACTGTTTGGCATCCGCAGACCCCAGCGCGCCGCCGGGTTGCCCGTTCCAAGCGCAGGAATCGCGCACACCCTGCAACATGTCGTCCCAATTGTAGTCGGGGTTCGTTTTCTCCGCGTCGCCGATGTATTCGTTCAGATCGTCAATCCAACCGGCGGGCCCGTAGGTCCAGGTCATATAGGCGCCGGTCATAAAGGCATCATATTCGCTTGACCCAGAGGAAAGCGCCGCTGTGACCTTATCGAAATAGACATCCTCAGGGAAAATGTCGTACTCCACTTCCATGCCCGTGAGCTCTTTGAAGTTCTCAATGTTTGCAATCATTGCGTCGGCATAGGGGTGCTGGTTCAACAGAAGCTTTACGGTCGTACCCGCATGCTTCTTCCAGTCAAAGCCGTTCTGAGCGAGCGCTTGGGTGGCGGCGGCGTTGACCAGTACCCCGGCAGTGGCCGCCGTGACCCCCATGGACGCCATGCCGCGCAGCATGCCGCGGCGGCTTATTTTGCCCTCTATATAGGACTTGGCTAGTCTCTTCTCTCTCTCGTACATTCTTATCCTCCCTTGGATATCGAGTGAAGGAGCGCTCTTGCAGAGCGCTCGTCGGTGATGAGGCCGTCCAGCAGACCGCTCATCAATACGGACCCGATGGCACGGGTCTTCTCCTCGCCGCCTGCGACGGCGACAATTCTGCTTTTCTCCAGCGCTTCCATGCGCACGGACAAGGTTCTGTCCGACAGTTCCGTGTTCACGTATTTGCCCTGCGCGTCGAAAAAGTGCCCCACAAGCTCGCCCACACCGCCGCGGTCGCGCACTTCCTGCATCGCTTGTTTTTCGATGAAACCTGCGGTGACGGTCTGTGAGGTCATGTCTGCGGTGCCGATCCCGACAATCTTCAACCCTGCCGAAGCCGCCATGTCTGTGACCTCCGGGACGCCGCGCTGCTCCAGCATGACCCGGCGGTCATCGGCGGTATTGGCAAAGAAGGGGACGGGCATGAAATAGGCCTCCGCGCCGGTTTTCTCGGCGAGCCTGTGCATGACGTCATGAGGGTTTGCGGCAAAATTCCGCGTCAGCCCGCCCATCAGCGAGACAAATTTGATGTCTTTTGAGGCGGTGGTCGCCATCAGCCGCACACAGGACGCCAGCGTTCGCCCGTTGCCGACACCGATGACGTCATTGGTGCGACTGAGGATTTCGCGGCTCAGGAAATTCGACCCCGCCAGCCCCAGCGCGCGCAGCGGCAGGCCGGGTTCATCCAGATCGGGCACGACCTCGCAATAGGACAGGTTGTAGGTTTCGCTCAGCTTCATTTCGAGCGCCGCGCATTCGGCGATCTCACCATCAAAGCTGATCTTGATGATGCCTTCCTGGTTGGCCCGGTTGATCAACCGATGTGCTTTGACTTTGGTCACACCGAGCCGCTTGGCGACGTCGGTTTGTGACAGCCCGCCCCCGAAGTGCAGCCAGGCGGCCCGCGTCGCCAGGCTTAGCTCGTCATCATGCTTGAATGATTGACCCATTGGAATCCGATCTTCCCCTCAAGTGAAAAATATTACAGTAAGCGAAATTAATTACAATCACAAATATTAACCCGGCCCACAGCCACCATGGCACCTCGCCTGGTGTGGTACTTGATCGTGGCGCTTCCGCTTGACCAGAAAGTGAATACATCGACGACCGCTTTGCGCGCCGGTGACCGGACAGAAAGCCGCGCCAAGCAGATCGCGCCGCGCGTGTTTTCGGGTCTCAGAGATCAGACGCTGGGATATGTGGCAACTCTGGGCGACATTGCCTGATCGCCGGTTTCCGGTCACGATCCTGCGGGCAACCCGGACCAAGAGTGCGCCCTATGCAAGATCAGTTCAGCCACGACGACAGCCGTTTTCTCTCGGCTTTCGTGCGGCCTGCGTGGATCGTGATGATGGTGGCGCAGATGCTGTTGGGGCTCGCGTTGGGGGGCACGCTGATCGTCAAATATTACATGCTCGTGGTCGGCGCGAGCGGATGTGTTGTCGACACGGATACGCTCGGAAACCTGATCCGCTGCACGCCGACATTGACCCTCGTGGCGCATTTCGTGATCGCGGTCGCCGGGTTCCGCTTTGCCGCTTTCATGTTCGCAGACAGACCGCGCGCGCTCTTGGGGCCCTTGATGGTGGCGTTCGGCGGCACGCTTCTGCTCGTCCTGTCCGACCTGCGTCACGGCACCGCAACATGGGCCGGGGCCGCGACAATCGTGACTCTGATGCTAGGGATTTCCGCAATTTTTGCCGCACAGGTCTATCTGCGTGGCCGGTCAGGCCCTTCGGAAAAGTAAAGCCATCGATCCCGTTCAGACCGCCCCGGATGGGGTGGTTTCGCGCGTCTGCTGCCACGACAACCCACCTAAAAAAGAGACCTCTGGTTACGCAGGCGCACTTGTCGTGATCCGGGATCGCAGCGCGATAGGCCACCATCCTGTCACACCCGAAGCGCCTGTCAGAGGCCGCATAAGGGGTGCCAACAGAATTGGGAGGAAGACTTCATGAAGAAGACATTACTTGGCACGTTGTCCACCATGGCGCTGATCAGCGCCGGTGCGTCAGCGGTGCAGGCTGAGGCCGTGAAAATTGGTGTGCTCGCCACGCTGGAAGGCACCTATACCGCCCTGGGCGAAGATGGCGTGCGCGGCATGAAAACCGCCTTGGCGCAGATCGGTGATACCGTGGGCGGGCGCGAGATCGAGCTCATTATTCAATCGACCGATGCCTCACCGGATTCCGCCTTGCGCGGCGCGCGCAAACTGGTGGAGCAGGACGGAGTGGATATCATCCTTGGCCCGCTCTCGGGCTCCGAGGGGATCGCGATCCGGGATTATTCCAAAACCCAGCCGGGCGTGACCTTCATCAACGGCATTTCGGGCGCGATGGAGACCACCTTCGTGACGCCGTCCGAGAACTTTTTCCGGTTCAACACGGACGGGGCGCAGTGGTCGGTGGGCCTTGGCGACTACGCCTATAATGAAAAGGGCTATGAGACCGTCGCGACCGTGGGGGAGGATTATTCCTTTATCTACACACAGGTCTTCGGGTTCACGACGGAATTCTGCGCTGCGGGGGGCGAAATCACCGAACGTCTTTGGGTCCCGCTGGGCACGAAAGATTTCGGCTCCATCATCGCGGCGCTGCCCGACGATGTGGACGCAATCTATCTCGGCTTGGGGGGCGGGGATGCTGTGAACTTCCTCAACCAATACCAACAGGCCGGCGGTGACGCGAACCTGATCGGAGGCTCCATCATGGTCGATGGCACGGTTCTGTCGTCGGAAGGGTCGGCGAAACAGGCGCTGATCGGTGTGCCGTCTGCCGGTCCGCAGGCGGATACATGGGATGACCCGAAATGGCAGGCCTATGTAAAGGCCTATCAGGACACCTTCCCGCCGGATCAACGGTTCCCATCGCCCTCTCTGCTGGCCACCGGCTACTACAATGCCACCACCGCGATGGCGCAGTGCATGGAGACCGTGGGTGGCGATCTGAGTGACGGGCATGCGGCGTTCCGCGGATGTCTGAGCACGCTGGAACTGGATGCGCCCAACGGCAAGATCACGCTGGATGAAAACCGCCAGGCCATCGGGGCCAACTTCGTCTCCGAAGTGGTGGAGCTGGAAGATGGCACGCTGGCCACGCAGCTGGTGAAAAAGGTGGATGGTGTGAACCAGACGCTGGGCATCGACAAGGCGGCCTTTACCGCGATCGGTCTGCCGGGCCGTGAAACGCCGGTCTGTCAGTCGTCCTACTGACGCACAACTGGCACGTCCGGGCAGGGGTTTCTGCCCGGACACTCCCCTTCTTTCACTTCGACACGGGCGGGAGCTATGACGCTCATCACCTATCCGACACGCGTGCATTTTGCGGACGACGTGATGCAGGAAGCTTTGCACTCCGAACTGGAACGTGCGGGCTGCAAAGCGCCCCTGCTGATCTATGGCGATGACCTGCTGGAGAGCGATTTCGCCTACCGCGTGCAGGAGGGGTTACCGCATAAAACTGCCGTACAGAGCATGGTTTTCGATGCAGCCAGTGACCTCAGACATCTGTCACGCACCGCCATCGATACAGGCACGCCACCTGATGTGCTGATTGCGTTCGGATCCGCCCGCGCGATCGAACTGGCGCGCAAGTGCCGATATGGTCTTTCGCAGGCCACGGGGCACCGAACGCCGATGTATGCGATCCCTGGCGTGGATGGTTTGCCCGGCCCCTGCACACGTAATCTGGAAAGCTGGCGGGCGGGCTTGCCATCTGTGCTGATCTGCGACCCCACCCTGACGTTGAATGCGGATTGCGGACAGTCCTGGCGCAGTTCCGTGCTGAGCCTGGTGCGCTGTGTCGAATCCTACCTGGCGCAATCCTTCAATCCGCCTGCGGATGGGATGGCGCTGGACGGGCTTGGCCGATCATTGGGCACCTTGCCGCGGATCGGTGATGCGGGCCAACGCGCGCAAGATCTCGATCTGCGCCGCGACATGATGGCCGCCAGCCTCAACGCCTCGCTGTCGCAGGAGAAGGGCGTGGGGCCTGCACTGACGCTGGCGGATGCATTGGCACACGAACAGGCCGGGCTGCAGGTGCCGGATATGGCGCGGCTGCTTTTGCCGGAAATCATCCGCCGCAGCAGCGTGAACAGTGAACGGGCCGAGATGCTGCTCAAGGTCCTGGGGCGTGACGCGCAGCGGTTGGATGAGGCGATGACAGAAGTATTGGCCCGGGCACCGATGGCGGCCCGGCTTTCCGACATGGGCGTCGCGCAATCGACGCTGGATCAGGCGGCCAGCCAGGCGCAGGGCAAAGCGGGCCTGACCCTCGATACCGCGCGCGATGTCCTCTCCTCGGTATATTGAGGCATGAGATGAAACCAAACCTGATCAACGGCCTTTGGGAAACAACCGGGCATGGGGCGGAAAATATCAACCCCTCGGATACGTCAGATGTGATCGGGGTCTATGCCCAGGCAGGTCGTGCGGAGACGGAGACCGCGATTTCAGCCGCAGCCGAGGCTTTTCCGGCATGGTCACACAGCACGCCGCAACAGCGTCATGATATTCTGCACACTGCGGGCGACGAGATTTTGGCGCGGACCGAAGAGCTGGCGACCCTGCTGGCCCGCGAAGAAGGCAAGATCCTGAAAGAAGCACGGGGGGAGGTGACAAGAGCCGGGCACATCTTCCTGTTCTTCGCGGGAGAAGCATTGCGCCAGCGCGGGGAGCTGCGGGATTCCGTTCGGGCCGGGGTGCAGGTCGAGGTCACGCGTGAGCCGGTGGGCGTGGTCGGGATCATCACGCCGTGGAATTTCCCCATCGCCATCCCCGCCTGGAAAATCGCCCCGGCACTCTGTCATGGCAACACGGTTGTCTTTAAACCGGCCGAGCTGGTGCCCGGTTGTGCCTGGGCGCTGGTGGATATCTTGCACCGCGCAGGTGTGCCCCCCGGCGTTCTCAATCTGGTCATGGGGCCGGGTGCTGTGGTCGGCCAATCCATGCTGGATGACGCGCGGGTCGATGCGATCACCTTCACCGGATCGCAGGCCACCGGCACGCGGGTGGCCCAGGCGAGCCTGCCTCATATGCGCCGGGTGCAGCTGGAAATGGGGGGTAAAAACCCGCTTGTCGTGCTCGATGATGCGGATCTGGATACCGCGGTGGAATGCGCGCTTGATGGCGCGTTCTTCTCGACCGGGCAGCGCTGCACCGCCTCGTCCCGTCTGATCGTAACGCGCGGCATTCACGACCGTTTTGTTTCGGCGCTTGCGGACCGTATGGCGCGGCTCAAGGTTGGTCCGGCGCTGGAGGAGGCCACCCAGATCGGGCCAGTGGTTGATTCGACCCAATTGGCACAGGATCTCGACTATATCGCGATTGCCCGCAATCAGGGGGGCGTTTTGCGCGCGGGTGGCGATGCGCTCCAGTTGCAGACAAATGGGTATTTCCTGCAGCCTTCTTTGATCACCGACACGCACCCCGATATGCGCATCAACCGCGAGGAAGTTTTTGGGCCCGTTGCCTCGGTGATCGCGGTGGAAAGCTATGAGGAAGCCCTTGCGGTTGCGAATGCAACCGACTTCGGGTTGAGCGGCGGTATCTGTACCACCAGCCTGAAATATGCCAGCGATTTCAAGCGTAAAGCCGAAGTTGGCATGGTAATGGTCAATCTGCCGACTGCGGGCGTGGATTATCATGTGCCCTTCGGCGGGCGAAAATCTTCGAGCTTTGGCCCGCGTGAACAGGGCAGCTATGCAGCGGAGTTTTTCACGGTTGTGAAAACCGCTTATACGCGGCCCTGACCGCCAATTTCCGCCAAAAACCCGGTTTGTCCAGAAATCGCGCGGGATAACGTCAAGTCTGATTTTTGATCCCGAAGACTTGTCAGGGCATTGGCATCTGTGCCCCGATGGGTCAGATCACGGGACTTCTGCTTCAGACGCCACCGTGATGCTTTGACTGGGAGGATCAAGGCGATGAGTCAGGCCATTGCGGTGTGCCACGGCGAGTTCGGCCGGGCCGCACTATACAGTTTGAACAAAGCGATCATCACCCATGCCCACCGCGAAGGACATCTGATCTTTCACGTGGATGGCAGTCCGGCCTATGTGCCGACGGGCGGCGATGTGGTGAAAATCGTACCCGGCACCGCCGCTGCGATCAGCCCCTGGGAGCCGCATGGTTTTGAGGTGACGGACGCAGGCCCCAACATCTGCCTTGTACTTTATATCAAGCCGATGTGGTTTCTGGAAAACAGCACCTCAGCCGAGTTTGCGCTGAAGTTCGGGCGCAGCGATCTGAAACTGACCGATGAAATGAGCGGTCTGGTGAACCGTTTGACGGCGCTGTTGCTGGATGACGAGGATCAGACCGGGTTCGACCAATTGCTGTTTGGCCTGACCCGCGCGAGCTTTGATCTGTCCTGGCGCAATGACGTGGCATCGCTGCGGCGCCACGCTTGTGATCGCTTCAGCGATTTCCGGGTCCGCCGGTCGTTGCGGTTGATCCAGGAAAAGATGGGTCAGGACATGGACATGGAGCGCATGGCGCGCTCGGTTGGGCTGTCGCGCCCGCATTTCTTCAAACTGTTCAAACAGTACATGGGCGTGACGCCAAATGTGTACATGAACACCCTGCGGTCGGAACGGGCGATCGAAGAGCTGCTACAGACCGAAAAGTCAGTGACCGATATCGCCTTTGATCTGGGATTTTCCAGCCAGGCCAGCTTTACCCGCTTCTTTTCCAGCAATGTTGGCATTGCGCCCTCGGAATATCGGCGCGTGGCGCATGTGACCAGTGGCGCTTTTCCGATGATGTGAAAACGGAGCAGACTATTGGGTACGCCCGCATCTGCGACCTTGTCCTAAGCTGATCTCACAAGGAGTTCCCGAACAGGGGAACCAGGGAGGTCAGATTTGAAACAGCCGCCGACCATAGAGGCCGGGCCATGAGGCGTTTTGCCAATGCGCACCCGGTCTGGACCGCGCTCATCGCGCTGGCGGTTGTGATCCTGTTGTGGCTGATTTTCGCGATCTGGCCACAGGGTCTGGTCGATGTCATCGGCAAGAAAAAAGTGTTTCTGGCGGCGCTCTTTAACGGCATCACCCTCGGCGGGCTCTATTTTCTGGTGGCCAGCGGGTTCACCCTGATTTTCGGACTGATGCGCAATGTCAATCTGGCCCACGGCACGCTGTACCTGCTGGGCGGCTACATCGGATTTCATACGGCAGACATCACCGGATACTGGCTGCTGGCCTTCCCGGTGGCCTTCGTCGTCGTGGGGTTCTGCGGGGTGCTGCTGCAGGTGCTGGTGTTCCGGCGGATGGAGGGGGAGGATCTGCGCCAGACCCTCGTGACCATCGGCATTTCGATTGTGGTGGCCGATCTGATGCTCTGGGGCTTTGGCGGCGACTTCTTCAACATCTCCCCGCCACCCTGGCTCAGCGGCCCGGTGGAGACCTTCTTTGTCACCACCGTAAAACGTTCCGGAGATCTGGTGTATATGAAATACCCCATGGTGCGGATCGTGATTTTCATCGCGGCGGTGATTTTGGGCATTGCGATGTGGCTGGCGCTGAACCGCACGCGGATTGGTATGATGATCCGCGCAGGCGTTGATGACCGCGACATGTTACAGGCCACCGGCGCCCGCATTCAGATCGTCTTTGTCGGGGTTTTTGCCTTTGGCGCAGGGCTTGCGGGCATTGCCGGTGTGGTGGGCGGCACCTTCCAGTCGGTCGCACCGGGGGAGGATATCCGGTTCCTGCTGGCGTCCCTTGTGGTGGTGATCGTGGGGGGGATGGGCTCCATTCCGGGGGCAGCCCTTGGGGCGCTGCTGATCGGGCTGGCAGAGCAGTTTGGCTCGGTCTACTTCCCAACCTACGCGGTGGTGCTGACCTTCCTGATCATGGTCGTGGTGCTGGCCTTCCGGCCTCAGGGTCTCATGGGATCGGAGGGCTGAGAGGGTGGTGGACCTGACCCCGGATCTGGCCCAAGGCCGCCTGCGTCAAGACCGGGCTTGGGTCGAGCGTGTGCCGCCCGGCTACTGGGTGATGGGGGTCGTCCTGCTGGTGATCCCGGCCTTCGTCAGCCCCTTCGTGATGTTCCAGATCATGGGCTGGACGTTCATCCTGGGGATCATATCGCTCAGTCTGATGTTCCTGGCAGGGTATGGCGGCATGGTGAGCCTGGCGCAGATGGCCTTTGCGGGTTTTGCCGGCTACATGATGGCCATTTTCGGAAACAGCGCGATTGAAACGATCTCTCAAGGCTGGCCGTGGTGGATTGCGATCCCGCTGGCGTTGTTTCTGGCGACGCTCTTCGCGACGCTGGTGGGCTGGCTCGCCGTGCGCACCGAAGGCATCTACACCATCATGATCACGCTGGCGATTGCGGCGGCGTTTTTCTATTTCACCCGGCAGAATTATGACCTCTTCAACGGCTTTCAGGGGTTCAATTCGGTGTTGCCGCCGCAGCTTTTTGGCGTCGACTGGCGCGGGCCCTACGCCTTTTACTACCTCACTCTGTTCTTCGCCGTAGGCGCCTACGCGCTTGTGCTCTACATCAGCCGGGCGCCTTTCGGATTGGCCTTGCAGGGGGTGCGGGACAACCCACGCCGGATGGCGGCGCTTGGCTACAATGTTACCGCACACCGGGTTGCCGCCTATGCGTTTGCGGGCTGTCTGGCGGGGATCGGTGGTATCCTACTCACCTGGCAGTCCAGCCAGATTTCACCCGGTACCGTGGGCATCGGCCCCGCCATCGACATCCTGATCATCGCGGTGATCGGCGGGCTGCGTCATCCCATAGGCCCCTTCATCGGGGCGTTTATCTACGTGATCCTCAAGACCTTTGCAGTGGATTTTCTGGTCAATCTCGGGCTGGCGGGTGAACGGTTTCAGCTGGTGATCGGCCTGGGCTTTCTGATCATCGTCTTCTTCTCCCCGGATGGGGTTCTGGGTCTCTGGGAGAAGTTCAAGGCGGCGCGCAACCGCGACCCGCTGACCGGAGAGAGCCGGGGGCAGGATCCGCTATGAGCGACGCCGCGACACTGACCGGATCGACCGCCACGCAGGGTGGTGCAGGCTATGCGCTGGAGCTGCGTGACGTCTCCAAGAAATTTGGCGCGCTGGAAGCTTTGGGCGGGATCAACATGATGGTGCGCCCGGGCGAACGGCGGGCCGTTCTGGGATCAAACGGGGCGGGCAAGACAACGCTCTTTAACTGCATCACCGGGGACTTTGCGCCAACCACCGGCGCGATCCGGTTTTTCGGGGAGGACGTCACCGTCTTTCCCGCGCAGGAACGCATTCGCCGGGGGTTGCGCCGCACCTATCAGATTTCGCTTTTGTTCAATGGTCTCAGCGTGCTGGACAATGTGTATCTGGCCTGCCGGGGTGTGTCGCGCGGGCGGTTTTCCTTCAAACGACCCCGCAAATCCGACGCGCTCATGCAGACGGCCGAAGAGTTGGTTGAAACCGTAAACCTTGCGGACGTGCGCGCGACCTCCGTGAGTGATCTCAGCTACGGTCAGCAGCGCCAGCTGGAGATTGCCATGGCGCTCTCTGGCGCGCCGCGGTTCATTCTGTTTGACGAGCCTGCCGCAGGCCTGTCCCCGACCGAGCGGGCTGAACTGATCCGCATTCTGACCGGGCTGCCGGGCCATGTCGGCTACATCATCATCGAACATGACATGGATGTCGCCCTGCGTGTCTCGGACATGGTCACGATGATGCACAACGGGCGCATCTTCAAGGAAGGCAAACCAGCCGAGATCGAAGACGACGCAGAAGTGCAGGCCCTGTATCTGGGAGGTGCGGAGGATGAGTAACACGCTCGATGTCCGCGACCTGAACGTCTTTTACGGCCAGTCCCATGCGCTGCAGGGGGTGAACCTGACGCTTGATCACGGGGTGCTTTCGGTGGTGGGCCGCAATGGCATGGGGAAAACAACCCTGTGCAAGGCGATCATGGGGCTGGTGCCGGTGAAGTCCGGCACGATTAGTTTCAACGGCCAAAGCCTCGCGGGCATGGGGCCTTCTGAAATTGCGCGGGCAGGCATCGGATATGTGCCCCAGGGGCGACGGCTCTGGAAATCCCTGACCGTGGACGAACATTTGCGGCTGGTGGCCACAAAGAACGGGCCCTGGACACCGGACCGGATTTATTCGGTATTCCCGCGGTTGGCGGAACGCAAAGACAACGGCGGCGCGCAACTGTCGGGGGGCGAACAGCAAATGCTTGCGATCAGCCGGGCGCTCTTGCTGAACCCCAAGCTGCTGGTGATGGATGAACCCACCGAAGGGCTCGCCCCGGTGATCGTGAACCAGGTGGCCGAGATGCTGGTGCAGCTGGGCCGCGAGGGCGACATCGACGTGCTGGTGATCGAACAGAACATCGGCGTGGCCACCACCGTGGCCGAGGATGTGGCCATCGTGGTCAACGGCAAGGTCAACCGGGTGATGGATGCCGGTGTGCTGGCCGCTGACCGGGATCTGCAACAGGCATTGCTGGGGGTCGGACGGCATGCCCATGATGAAACGCCCGACGATGTGGAGGCGCCGCCGCAACAAGCGCCGGAGCGTCCATTCGCTGCCAAAGTTTACCTGTCCAATCCGCGTGTTCCGACGCGCTGGACAGCGCCTGTGCCGGTGCATGTCATCGCACAATCGGCGCGCACCGTGACAGCTGATGCATCTCCCCCTCAGCACGTCACGGTGCCTCGCGCCGATCTGGGCCGTTCCGGCATTGTCTACGTCTGCGGTACCCTCGATACCAAAGGTGATGAGCTCCGCTTCCTGCGGGACATCATCAAAGAGCAGGGCGTGCGCGTGGCGTTGGTGGACCTGTCGACCTCCGGCAAACCGTCTGGTGCCGAGGTGCCGCCAAACGCTGTGGCAGGTTTGCATCCGCGGGGCACAGCCGGTGTTTTCACCGGGGATCGTGGCACCGCCGTGGCGGGCATGACCCTCGCGTTTGAGCGCTGGGTACGTCAGCGCAGTGACATCGCCGGTCTCATCGCCGCCGGGGGCTCGGGCGCGACAGCGCTGGTTGCCCCGGGGTTTCGGGTGCCGCCCGTGGGGGTGCCCAAGATGATCGTCTCCACCGTGGCCAGTGGCAACACATCGCAATATGTCGGCCCGTCCGACATCACGATGATGCATTCGGTGGCGGATGTTCAGGGGATTAATTCGATCACCCGCGACGTGCTTGGCAACGCCGCCCATGCTGTGGCGGCGATGGCCAAGGCACGCCAGATCGCAAAGCCGGTCGCCGACAAACCTGCGATCGGCCTCAGCATGTTCGGGGTGACGACGCCTTGCGTGCAGCAGGTCACGGCGCGGTTGGAGGGCGACTACGATTGCCTTGTGTTCCATGCGACCGGCACCGGTGGGCGGGCGATGGAAAAACTCCTCTCCTCCGGCAAGCTTGAAGCGGTGATCGATCTGACAACCACCGAGATTTGCGACATGGTGGCGGGTGGGGTCTTTGCCGCGGATGAGACGCGTTTCAATGCGATGATTGCTGACAGACGCCCCTACATCGGCGCCTGTGGCGCGCTCGATATGGTCAATTTCAACGCGCCGGATACCGTGCCGGAACAGTACAGCGGACGGCTTTTCTACGAGCACAATCCGCAGATCACCCTGATGCGCACAACGCCGGAAGAGAATGCCGAGATGGGCCGCTTCATCGGCGAAAAACTGAATGAGATGAGCGGGGTTGTGCGCTTTTTCCTGCCGGAGGGCGGTGTTTCAGCGCTTGATGCGCCGGGCATGCCGTTTTGGGATCCGGCCGCGAACAAGGCGCTGTTTGACACGCTCGAAGCTACGGTGCGCGCCACCGCGAACCGCCAATTGGTGCGCGTGCCCCACAACATCAATGACCCGGAATTTGCGGAGCTGGTGATCAAGACCTTTCGGTCTTTTCACGCCCGCCCGACCAGCCAGAAGAGAGCCTGACGCATATGTTTGACCGTGATGACCTGATGCAGAAATTCCGCGCCATGCGTGATGCGGGAGAACCGATCATCGGCGGGGGGGCCGGTACCGGTCTTTCGGCCAAATGCGAGGAGGCCGGTGGGATTGATCTGATCGTGATCTACAATTCCGGACGCTACCGTATGGCCGGGCGCGGTTCGCTCGCCGGGCTGATGCCCTATGGGGATGCCAATGGCGTGGTGATGGAGATGGCGGGTGAAGTGTTGCCCGTGGTCAGGGACACACCGGTGCTGGCTGGCGTTTGTGCGTCGGATCCTTTCCGGCTGATGGATAAATTTCTCGACCAGGTGAAAGACGCGGGCTTCAGCGGGGTGCAGAACTTCCCGACCGTGGGCCTGATCGACGGTAATTTCCGCGCCAATCTGGAAGAAACGGGCATGTCTTATCAGCTGGAGGTCGACATGATCGCGGCGGCACATGAAAAGGGCCTGCTGACAACGCCATATGTTTTCAGCGAGGAGGACGCCCGGGCCATGGCGGGGGCCGGGGCGGACATCATCGTGGTGCACCTGGGGCTGACAACTGGTGGCGCCATCGGCGCGGAGACAGGCTGCACCCTTGAACAGGCCCCGGCGTTGACCGATGCCTGGGCCAAGGCCGCGCTTGAGGTGAACCCGGAGGCCATTGTGCTGGTGCACGGCGGCCCGGTGGCCATGCCGGAAGATGCGGATTTTGTCCTGAAAAACACACGGTATTGCCACGGCTTTTATGGCGCGTCGTCCATGGAGCGTCTGCCGACCGAGGTGGCGCTGACCGAACAGACCAGAAAATTCAAGGAGATCGGGCGTTGAAACGGCCTGAGAGGAGGAACCGATATGACCGGTGAACTGATTGGACAATTGATCCTGTGGCTGATTGCCGCCGTGATCGTGGTGTTCATCCTCTACTGGGTGATGAACTGGCTCTACCGACGGTCAACCAAGGAGATTTCCTTCGTACGCACCGGGTTTCTGGGAGAGAAGGTCGTGATCGACGGTGGCGCATTTGTCTGGCCCATCATCCATGACATCACACCGGTCAATATGAACTCGATGGACCTGCATGTTGCGCGGCAAAAGGCGGAAGCGCTGATCACCAAGGACCGGATGCGGATCGATGTCGAGGCGTCCTTTTATGTCCGTGTGGGCCATTCCAAACAGGCGGTCACCCTGGCCGCGGCAACGCTGGGTCGGCGCACGCTGGAGCCGGAACGCATCCACCAATTGCTGAATGGCAAATTCGTCTCCGCGCTGCGCACGGCGGCGTCAAAAATGACCATGGAAGAGCTGCATGAGATGCGCGGTGATTACGTGGCGCTGGTGATCGAGACGGCGCAGGAGGGGCTCGACAAGAACGGGCTGGAGCTGGAAAGCGTTGCGATCCTCGACATCGATCAAACGGAAATCGAGTATTTCAACCCATCGAACCGGTTCGATGCTGAAGGTCTGACCAGTGTCATTGCTGCGGTCGAGGAGCGCCGCAAGCTGCGCAATGACATAGAACAGGACACGATGCTGAAAATCCGCACGCGGAACCTGGAGGCGGAGAAGGAAAGTCTGAACATCGAGCGCGAAAGCGAAACCGCGCGGCTGGAACAAGAACGCGAAATCGAATTTCGCCGCGCGCAGCAGCGTGCCGAGCTGGCGCGGGAGCGATCAGAGCGGGAGAAGGAAGCGGAGCAGGCGACCCTGCTGAGCCGGGAAGCGATTGAAACCGCACGCATCGCCAATGATGAACAGATTGCACAGGCGCGCATCGCTTCGGAACGCACCATACGGCAGCAGGAAATCGAACGCCAGCAGGTGATCGACGCGGCAGAGATTGCCACGCGCGAGACGATTGAAAAGGCCCGGATCTCGCAGGAGAAGGTGCTGACCGAGACGCGGATCAAAACCACCAAGGATACTGAAAGCGCGGATATCGCGGCCAAGGAAGCCGTGGAGAAGGCGCGTATTGCACAGGAAAAGGCGCTGACCGAGGCGCGCATCGCCAAGGATCGCGAAACCCAGTCGCAGGAGATTGAACGCAAGCGCACCGTTGACGCAGCGGAGATCGCGGCGCGTGAGGTGATCGAGAAGGCCAGGATTGCGCAGGAAAATGCGGTGACCGAGGCCCGGATCGGCCTGGAACGGGAAACGCGGGAGCGTGAGATTGCGCGCAATCTGGCGGTCGAAGAGGCAGAGATCGCAGCGCGTGAGGCTGCGGATAAGTTGCGGATCGCGCAGGAAAAAACCGTGAGTGCGGAGCGCATCAGCTCTGACAGGGAAACCAAGGAGTTGGAAATCAAGCGGCGCGAGGTGCTGGATGCAGCACAGATTGCCGCGGATCAGGCCATTGAGGCGGCGCGGATCGCGCGGGAAAAGGTTTTGTCAGCAGAGCGCATCGCGTCGGACAAGGCGGTGCGCGTGTTGGAGATCGCGGCCTCCGAGGAGACGGAAAAGGAGCGTATCGCACAGGAAGAGCGTGTGCGGGCGCTGGAGATTGCCCGTAACGAGGCGCTGGATCAGGCCGCGATTGCCTCCCGCGAGGCCGTGGACAAAGCCCGCATTGCGACCGAGGCCCGCACGGCGGTGGAGCGGATCGAGACCGAGGAGCGCACCAAGGAACGTGATCTGGCGCGCGAAGAAGCCGTTGCCTTTGCTGAAACTGCCAAGGCCGAGGCCGTCGAGGCCAAGCGCATCGCCATGGAGAAGAAGCTCGCCGCGGAACGCATTGCCTACGAGCAGGACATGCGGGAACGCGAGATATCGCGCAACAAGGCCGTTGATCTCGCAAATGCCAAGGCATCCGAGACGGTCAAGGCCGCGAAGATCGCCGAGGATTCCAAAACCCGTGCCGCAGAGATCGCACGGGATGCCGAAATCCGGGCGCGCGAGATCGAGAAGCAGGAAGCCATCGAGGCTGCCGAAATTTCCAGCCGCCGATTGGTCGAGCAGCAACGGATCGAGAAAGAAGCAGAAACCACCACCGAGAAGATCGCGCGGGATGAGCGGATTCGCAATCTGGAGATCGCGCGGAACAAGGCGCTGGACGTTGCACAGATCGCCGCGGACGAGGCCATCGATGCGGCCCGTGTGGCCAAGGAGAAGACGGTGGATGCCGAGAAGATCCTTGCCGAGCAGGAGCTGGATGCCAAGAAGCTGGAGCGCAAGAAAGTGGTGGAGCAGCTCGAAATCGCACGGGTGCAGGTCCTGCGCGAAGCGGAGATCGCGAGCCGCGAGGAAGTCGAGCGGGCGCAGATTGCTTCTGAGCGGGGGCTGGATGACGCGCGCATCGGGCATCAGACCGAGCGCCGCAAGCTGGAGATCGAACGCGAGAAAACGGTCGAGGTTGCCAGCATGGAAAAGGCCATCGCGCTCTATCAGAAATCGCTGGATGAAAGTGCGGCGGCAGTGGAGGCCGAAAACGCCCGGGCACGTGCGGTGGAGGCCGCTGAGAAAGCCAAAACGACCGAAGAGATGGAGATCGCACATCGCGCCAAGACCGTGGGCGTCACGGCGGCCGAACTCGACGCCGAACGCAAACGCATCACAGCCGAGGCCGACAAAATCCGCGCAGCTGTCGAAGCTGAAGCGGCGAAGCTTATCAACGAGGCAGAGAACGTGCTGACCGACGAAGCACGCCATTCCCTGTTCAAGCGCAAGATGCTGGAGCATGTCGAAGGTATCGTCACCGCCTCGGCCAAGCCGCTTGAGAAGATCAACGATATCAAGATTATGCAGCTTGGCGGATCTGGCACGCAGGGGCTCGATTGGGCGGGCGGCGGCGGTACGGGCGGCGCAGGAGGCCCCGGTGGCAATGGCGGCAGCCCGACGGATGAGGTGATGAATTCGGCCCTGCGCTACCGGGTACAGGCGCCATTTGTGGACAGCCTGCTCAACGACATCGGGATTGATGGCGCGAATATTTCCAAATCCGACATCTTCCGCAACGCCAGTGACATGACCCGCGCCCAATCGGAAATCGCGCGGGCCGAGGCCGCCAAAAACAGCACACCCAAAGGGAGCAAATGATGGCGCGGGTATTTGTCTCCTCGGTGATCAATGCAGAGGCTGGCGCGGTTTGGGAGCGGGTCCGTGACTTCAACGGGCTGCCAAAATGGCATCCCAGGATCCGCGACAGCCGGATCGAGGACGCGCTGCCCGGTGACAAGGTCGGCTGTATCCGCAATTTCAATCTGCAGAACGGTGACAATATCCGCGAGCAGCTGGTGGGCCTGTCGGACTACGACCTGTTCTACAGCTACACGATGCTCGAAGGGCCGATGCCGCTCTGGGACTATATGGCGACGCTGCGGCTGACACCGGTCACGGATGGTGACAGATGTTTTGCCGAATGGTCTGCGGAGTTTGACTGCGATCCCGGCAACGCGACGGATTTGCAGAACGGCATTGCCACAAACGTGTTTCAGGGCGGGTTTGACGCGCTCAAACGGCATTTCGGAGGTTGAGTGATGGTTCGCGTTCTGCGCAGCACGATATTGCCAGCCCCGCTTGAGGCGGTGTGGGAGATTCTGCGCGATTTCAACGGGCATGATCAGTGGCACCCGGCGATCGCCACAAGCCAGATCGAGCGTAGCCAGCCCTCCGACAGGGTCGGTTGTATCCGGAAGTTCAAACTCGAGGATGGCGCGGAACTGCGTGAGCAGTTGCTGACCTTGTCGGATGCGGATGCGGCCTATTCCTACTGTCTGCTCGACACGCCGGTGCCGCTTTTCAACTACGTTAGCCACGTGCGGCTGATCCCGGTCACCGATGCGGATCACACCTATTGGCAGTGGGAAGGGCAGTTCGATACCCGCCCCGAAGAGCGCGATGAGATGACCGAATTGGTCGGGTCTGGAATTTATCAGGCGGGGTTTGATGCGATCCGCGCCCAGATGGGATTGGAGGCATAGATGGTAGCTGTTGAGACCTATCAGACAGTGGCCGAGGCCGCCGCTGGGCTGGGCGAAGGCGCGCGGTATCTGGGCGGCGGCACCATCGTGATGCGGCAGGTGAATTATGGCGATCAGAGCTTTCACCGCATCGTGCGCGCGGCACGCCCGGAACGAGGGATCGGCAATGATGTGCAGGGTCTGCGGATCGGAGCAGGCACCACCATGGCGGATATTCTCGCGCATGCGGAGTTGAGTTTTCTGCATCCAGTCGCGGGGCAGATTGGCGGCCCGGCGATCCGCAACATGGCGACCGTGGGCGGCAATCTCTTTGCGGAAAACCCCTATGGCGACATGGCGGCGGCCTTGCTGGCGCTGGATGCGCAGGTGATCATGGCAGGTGGGCAGACACATCCTATGGAGCGCTTTCTGGCCGACCGAACGCACATGCGTGGCCTAGTCGAAGCGGTGAGCCTGCAGCGCCCGCAACCGGGGGCGTTTTACTATCGCAAAGTGTCGCGGGTGAAGCCAAAGGGCGTTGCTGTCATCACCCTCGCGGCCTTGATACGTGGCGGCGAGCCTCGCGTGGTCTTTGGCAATATGGCCGCGGCACCGATGCGGGCGCGTGCGGCGGAACGGGCGTTGGGGGGCGGTGTCTCGGAGGCATCGATTGCGGCGGCCTGCGCTGTGTGTACCGAAGGGTTGTCTCCGACGGACGACGCGCTGGCGTCAGCCTGGTACCGGGCGGAGGTGGCACCGGTCCACCTGCGCCGGATGCTGGAAAGCGGAGGGCATTCCTGATGGCCAAGACACCTGTGACGTTCACGCTGAATGATACGGAAGCGGCTCTTTTTGTTGACCCGGGGGCGTCGCTGGTGGACGTGCTGCGGCGCGGGGCAGGGGATCTGACCCCAAAACAAGGCTGCGCCCAGGGGACCTGTGGCGCCTGCACCGTTTTGATCGACGGGGTGCCGCATCTGTCTTGCCTGACATTGGCCGAAACCGTGCAGGGCAGACGGGTGGAGACAACCGGTGGCCTGGCGGATGGCCCCGCGCTGCACCCCTTGCAACGCGCCTTCATCGCCGGGTTTGCGGCGCAATGCGGCTTCTGTACCAGCGGGATGCTGATGGCGGCCAAGGCCCTGCTGGATCACAATGCAAACCCGACCCGTGACGAGGTGATCGAGGCCATCTCCGGCAATCTGTGTCGCTGCACGGGCTACGAGCCCATCGTGGACGCCATTCTGAGCGCCGCTGCTCAGATGCGCGGACAGCCTGCGCTGCAACAGGGGGCGCTCTGATGTCCTCCATCGAGTTTCGCAAAGACCTCTTCGCCGACGAGCGTGACGACAATCTGAAAGAGATTGGCAAGCCGACGATCCGACAGGATATTCTGGGCCATGTCACCGGGCGCACGCCCTATTACGACGACCATCTCTTTGACGGGCTGCTGCACATGCGTGCCGTCCGGTCGCCGCATCACCATGCGGAAATCCGATCCATCGACACCTCGGCGGCGGAAATGATGCCCGGCGTGTGCAGGGTGCTGACTGCCAAGGATGTGCCGCACAATCTCAACACGCTGCTGTCACTGATCAACTTCGGCCGGGATGACGAACCGCTCTGCGCCCATGACAAGGTGCGTTATCTGGGTGAGACGGTGGCCTGGGTCATCGCCGATACCGAACGTCAGGCGCGCGACGCAGTGGCCAAGGTGCGCGTTGACTATAGCGTGCTGCCGCATGTGCTGGATGTGGAAGAGGCGATTGCCTCCGGCGCGCCCGTGATCAACGACATCTATCCCAACAACACCTTCGACTATCACCAGAAGTACGATCACCAAAAGCTGCGCTTTGGCGATGTGAATGCGGGCTTTGCCCAAGCCGATCACATCATCGAGGCGGAATATCAGATGTCCCCCATTGAGCAGGCACCGATTGAAACCTGCGGCGCAATTGCAGCGCCGGAGACCAATGACCGGTTTGTTTGCCACACGAATACGCAGGCGTTGTTCTTTTCGCTGGGGACAACGGCAAAGCTGCTGGGCATCGCCTCATCGCGGCTGCATTTCATCGGCGGCACCGCAGGAGGTGGTTTTGGCGGCAAGGTCGATTCAATTGTGGAGCCAACGGCGGTTCTGGGGGCGATGGTCACCGGCAAACCGGTGAAATTCGCCTGGGACCGCTATGAGGAAATGCAGGTGGGCGCCCCGCGGGGGGGTGAACGCTGGCGGATCAAGGACGGGGTGATGGCCGACGGGCGCATCGTCGCGCGGGAGTTCACCGGTTTCTTTGACAGCGGTGCCTACATGCGGCTGTCCCCCTATGCGATCATCAAGGCCACGGGGCACCTGCCGGGCCCTTATGCGATCCCAAATGTGGCTTCGAACGTCTATTGCTGCATCACCAATCGGACACCTGCGACGGCGATGCGCGGTTTTGGGATCACGGCTGTGGATTTCTCCATCGAGTGTCATATGGACCGCGTCGCGGAGGCGGTTGGCATGAACCCGGTGGAGCTGCGCATTCTCAATGCCTACCGCGATGGGGATATGAAAGCGCACCGGCGCAAAGCCAAGAACACAGCGTTGATCGAGTGCTGTCAGGTGGCGGCTGGCAAGGCGAACTGGCCCATATCGGCGGATGCCGCGGCACAGTCGTCGCGGGTCGGTGGTGGTACGCCGGAGCGCGTGGCCATTCCGGAAACCAGCATTGATGAGGAAGGGCGCATCGGAGAGCGACTTCAGGGTCGTGTCGCGGATACATCGCCCAGCAAGACACCTACGGGCCGTGTCGCGGCGGGCACCCACCGGGAGGCGGTCGCCGGGGCACCTGTTCAAAACCCCGACATGCAGATCGATGCCGACCGGATCGGACACAAGATGGGGGCGACCACATCGGCAGCTGTCCCGGCAGCGGCCCCCGCAGCGCCGCAAGCCGCCCCACCGGCGGCGGGCCCATCCGCGCAACCTGCGCCACCGCAACCGGTTCCGCCCGCCGCGCCAACACCGCCCGCCAGCCCGGCCCCCTATGCCCCGGCGGAGAAATTCTCGCGCGGGGTGCGGCGGCCCGGGTCCTCCCCCTTCACCTCCGGCTTCAGGAGACGCTGAGATGACCATTCACAAAGGGCGTGGCTTTGCCTGCATTAACTACCCCATCGGGATGAACCTCGGAGGGGACCCGTCGCAGGCGCTTGTGCATTCCACGCCGGACGGGAAATTCATGGTAGCACTCAGCTCGATCGATCTGGGTCAGGGGATGAAATCCGTGACCCGCCAGATCGCATCCGAGACGCTTGGGGTACCGGTAGGGGATGTTTATGTCGACACTGCGGACAGTGACACCGGCCCCCATTGCATGGGGTCATTTGCCTCCCGCGGCACGCACCGGGTCGGCAATGCGGTGATCCGCGCCGCTGCCGAGGCGCGCAAACAGATGATGGAGGCCGCCGCCGAAGAACTGGAGGTCAACGCCAGTGATCTCGACACCGATGGCGCGGGCAATATCCACGTCAAGGGTGCGCCGGGACGGTCCATCACCGTGGCTGAAACCGCCATTGCCGCGCAATTCAAACAGGGCCGCACCTTGTCGGGACGGGGTATTTTCCTCGTGCCGCCGAGTGAAGCGGATCCAGAGACGGGCGACATGACCCCGGTGACCTGTTTTGCCCACGCGGCCCTGGTGATCGATCTGGAGGTCGATGATGAAACCGGGGAGGTGGAAGTCACGGAAATCAATTCCGCTTATGAGGTTGGTCGTGCGCTCAACCCGAAATTGGTGGAGCAACAATTGATCGGTGGGGCGTGGATGGGGGTATCCCACGCGCTTTATGAAACGACCGAACCCTATTATCCGCAGCGCGACCACGGGCCGGAGGATTTCAACACCTACCTGCAACCCGGTCCCGGGCAGATCACGCCGCATCATATCGCCGTGCTGGAGCGCCCTGCGGAGGATGCCCCCTTTGGCGGCAAGGGGCCGGGCGAGATGTGTGCGAATCCGGTGCTGCCCGCAGTAGCCAATGCGGTCTATAACGCTGTGGGCGTGCGTTGCGATCAACTGCCGATCACGCCGGAAAAGGTGCTCAAAGGCATCCGGGCCAATGGCGGCGCTCGCCCGCAGGGGGTCCGCTAAGGATGGCGGTCACGCCAAATATTGCCGGGATCGGTGATCCCGCAGCGCTGCAAAAGGCGCTGGTGGACGCGCAATATCTGGCGGATGACGCCTTGGCGACTGCGGCCTACCTGTCGCTGGCGCTTGGCAAACCCCTGCTGCTCGAAGGCGCGCCAGGTGTGGGGAAGACCGAGGCGGCCAAGGCGCTTGGCGGTGTGCTGGGGCGCAATGTGGTGCGTCTGCAGTGCTTCGAAGGGATCGATGCGGCGGCGGCGCTTTATGAGTGGAACTACCCGCGCCAGATGCTGGCGATCCGTCAGGCGCGCGACGATTTCGTCAACCTCTACGCAGAGGATTTTCTGCTGGAACGGCCCCTGCTGGAGGTGCTGCGCAACCCGGCAAGATCGCTGCTGCTGATCGATGAGATTGACCGTTCGGATCATGAATTTGAGGCCTTCTTGCTGGAATTCCTGTCGGATTTCACGATTTCCATACCGGAGACCGGGACCGTGCGGGCCGTGCAAGCGCCGGTGGTTGTCCTGACCTCGAACCGGACCCGCGACCTGCATGAAGCTCTGCGGCGGCGCTGTGTCTACCACTGGATCGACTATCCCGATGCAGCTCTGGAAGCGCAGATTGTCATGACCCGTGCCAGCACCGTGGCGGAGGCCACAGCGCGCGCGGTTGTGGCCAGTGTCGGCCATCTGCGCGCGGAACCCCTGGTCAAACCACCCGGCGTGGCGGAGACGGTGGAATGGGCGGAAGCTGCGACCTTGCTGAATGCGCAAGGCGTGCGGTGGCCCGAAGCGTTCAAGCGGTCCATCGGGGTGGCGCTGAAGGACCATGATGATCTGACCTATATGGCGGACCGGCTGTCGTCGGTCTTGCCGGGCGAGGCCGCGTGAGTGCGCCGCGCGCCCTTGATCCGTTCCTGCGGTTTTCGCAGGTGTTGCGCGGCGCTGGCCATCCGGTGTCGCCCGATCAGAGCATCGATTTCATTGCTTCTGTGGGGCTGTTGGGGCCACGCGATATGATGGATATCTACCGCTCGGGCCGCGCGATTTTCGCGATCCCGCCAGAGCGCGTCGCTGAATATGACGCGCTTTTCCGTGCGGTTTTTCTGGATCAGATCATCCAGGCGCCGGCGGAAGGCGATGAGGACGATGCGCTTGAAGCCTATGAGCCCACATCCGCACGCACAGAGGTTGAGGCGGACAGTGATGACAGCCCCATCGGGGCGGAGCCCACGACAGCGGAGCGACTAAGCCAGCGGGACCTGACCCAGGGCAATGCCGCCGCCGTGCAGCGCCTGATGCGCGAGGCTGCGGGGGCTTTGCCGCGCCGCCTAAGCTATCGGCGGCGACGTGCCAAACGTGGTGACCGGATCGACATGCGCCGCACCCTGCGGGAGGCGGCCAAGCGCGACGGTGAGGTGATCCAGCTTTTGCAAACCCGGCGCAAGACACGGCAGCGGCGGGTGGTGGTGTTGATCGACGTCTCGGGGTCGATGAAGGCGCGCTCCGAAGACATGATGCGGTTGGCCCACGCGGTGGTTCAGGCGGCAGACAGCGCTGAGGTGTTCACGCTGGGCACCCGGCTGACCCGGATCACGCAGGCGCTGAAACCCGGCGATCCGGCACAGGCGCTGGCACGGGCAGGTGAAGCCATCGCCGATTTTGACGGCGGCACGCGGATTGGCGATGCGTTGTCGGCATTCCTGTCGGTGCCGCGATACGCCGGGTTTGCCCGGGGCGCAGCGGTGGTTGTGTTGTCCGACGGGTTGGAGCGGGGCGATCCCGCCGCGATGATTGAGGCCGTCCGGCGCCTGGCGCGCAGTGCCTGGCGGCTCGACTGGCTGACACCGCTGGCCGCTGACCCGGCCTATTCACCGCAGACCGAAGGGCTGTCTGCCATTCTGCCGGTGCTCGACCGTCTGGGCGATGGCGACAGCATCGCAGCGGTAACCGATCACATCCTGACCATGGCGAGGCTCTGATGATTGACGCACACCATCACATCTGGCTGCAGAAGGATCTGCCCTGGCTCTTGGGACCGGAACAGCCGCGCATCTTTGGCCCCTACAAGGCCATCATGCGTGACTATACCACCCGTGAATTTCTGGCCGATCTTGCGGGCACCGGGATCACCAAAACCGTCTATGTTCAGGCCAATTGGGCGCCAAACTGGTACGAAGACGAGGTCGCCTGGGTGCAGGATCAGGCAGACGCCCATGGCACCATTTCCGGCATCGTGGGGTATGCGGATTTCACCGGCGAGGACGTGCGCGACCAATTGGACCGACTGAAGAAATATCCGCTGATGCGGGGCATCCGGCAGCAGTTTCATTGGCATGAAAACCCACTTTATCGTTTTGCGGAGGACCCGGATCTGTGTCGAAACGCGACTGTGCAGTCGAATGTGGCGCGTCTTGCGGATTATGGCTGGAGCTTCGATCTGCAGGTCTTTGCCAGCCAGATGGAGGGTGCGGCAGAGTTGGCGCGCGCCTGCCCGGAGGTCACCTTCATTCTGCAGCATGCAGGCATGAAGGAAGACGTGACAGAGACCGGGCACAGGCTCTGGTCCGATGGCATGAAACGGCTCGCGGATTGTCCGAATGTGGTGAGCAAACTCTCGGCCTTCGGGACGTTCATTCACCGCAATGACCGTCAGTTCATCACCCAGATGATCACCGATACTGAAGCCATTTTTGGCGCGGAGCGTTGCCTTTATGGCTCCAACTTCCCGATCGAGAAACTTTGGACCAGTTATCTGGAGCTTTTCAACGCCTTTCAGGATGCCACCAAGGGTCTCTCCAAGAAAAAGAGATCGGCGATTTTCAACGACACCGCAGCCCGCGTGTACCGGCTGTGACGGATAAAAGGGAGTAAGACCATGGCTTTGCAAATTCACGTTCTCGACTATGGGGACATTGAGCTGGAAACCAGCTTTCTGGTGCTGGGGCATGAATGTGGCCGCACCCGGCGGGTGCCGGTTTATGGGTTTCTGATCACGGGGGGCGAATATCCGGTGCTGGTCGATACCGGTTACCGCGACAATGCGATCATGGAGAGCCTGGGTATGCGGGGGCTGCAATTTCATGACAACATGATGGAGCAGCAGCTGGCCAAACATGGGCTCAAGCTCGGCGATATCCGCTATATCCTGCACACCCATCTGCACATCGACCACGCGGGCCAGGACGATAAATTCCCGATGAACACGACCGTTGTACTGAACCGGCGCGAGATGGAATTCAGCGTCTCGGGCATCATGTTTCCGCAGTATCCCAAGCCTGATATCAAACATCTGGTGGACCGGATTTATGAGCCCGAGGCGATCCGTTTCCTCGATCTGGACATCACCACGGCGGAGGAGATCATCCCCGGGGTCTGGTGCGAGCACGCAGGCGCTCATACCGAAGGGTCGATGAACGTGGTGGTGGAAACCGCTGAAGGGCTGGCCTGTATTTGTGGCGACGTGATCTATGATTTCAACGATCAGATCGTGAACCACGTCTACACCAATAACTGGATGGAGCCGCGCGTGACCGGCAACCATTCGCAGTCAAAGCGCGAAGAAAAGGCGGCGATCAAGAAGCTGCTGAACAACTATACCTTCCTGCTGCCGATCCACGACAAACCTGCCAAGATCGAGCGTCAGCATGTGGTGGGCCGCTTGGGGATGCAGGTGCCAGGGCCGGCGACAGAAACCCTGCCGGACCGGCCCTGGTTCCCGGTCTGATGACTGTGGTTGCCTGGTTTTCTGTGGGGTGGTTCCTGCCGGCCCCAACCGCGGTCTCTTGCTCGGAGGAATGAGGCGGATATGACGCATCAAGCCATTTCAGACAGCTTCCACGAGATCCTGGATGTCGCCGAACCGCTTCAGGCGCTGGGCACCGGGTTTGTCTTTACCGAAGGGCCGCTCTGGCACCCGGTTAAGCAATCGCTGATTTTCTCCGACATGCCCGGGGATGTGCGCCGTCGCTACGTGCCTGGGCAGGGCATTACCGAGATTGCGCGGCCCTCCAACAAGGGCAACGGCATGACCTATGATGCTGATCTCAATCTGCTGATCTGCGAACATGCAACCTCCTCCGTGGTGCGCATCAGGCCCGATGGCACACGCGAGGTGCTGTGCAGCCATTTCGAAGGCAAGGAACTTAACAGCCCCAATGACATCGTCGTGGGCGCCGATGGCAGCATCTATTTTACCGACCCCACTTACGGGCGGATGGAGCATTTTGGGGTGCCCCGCCCGCTGCAGCAGGGATTTCAGGGGGTGTACCGCCTTGCACCGGACCACCCGCCAGGAGATGAGCCGCAGTTGGTGGTTGAGCGCAGCCTTTTTGGTCAGCCCAACGGGCTGTGCTTTTCGCCCTGTGGCAAGTGGATGTGGGTCAATGACACCGAACAGGCCAATGTCCGGATGTTCGATGTCGCTGGTGATGGCCGTCTGGTGAATGGCCGGGTCTTCGCTGGCGGCATTGTCGATGACGCGCTGGCGGGGGTGCCCGATGGAATGAAATCCGACAAGGATGGCAATCTCTATGTGACCGCGCCGGGCGGCATTTGGGTCTATTCCTTTCAGGGTCTGCTGATCGGTAAAATCCTCTGCTCCGAGCTGGTGGCCAATTTCCATTGGGGCGGGCCGGACTGGTCCACCCTCTATATTTGCGCCACGACGTCGCTTTATGCGCTCAATACCAAAACCCGCGGGCGTGAAGAGCCTTTCATGCAGGCGCGCGCGCCCGGCCTGCAGGCCCCGGCTGTGCCCTCTCAAGGAAACGCTACCATGACCAATGACCTCCTTCTGAACGACCGTCTGGATTTTCGGATCGATCCCGCGCGCACCGCCATGATCCTGCAGGATCTGCAGAATGATGTGATGATCGATGGCGGCGCATTTGCCGATACCGGCTCGCCTGAACATGCGCGCGCCCAAAACGTGGTGACAAATGCGCGGCGTCTTGCGGATGCATTGCGCGCGCGGGGCGGTATGATCATCCATGTCTGGATGGTGCTGGAACCCGGCGCGCCCTATCTGTGCCAGCATGCCGCGCTGCAACGTGGTCTGAAAGACAACAATGCGCTTGTCAGGGGCACCTGGGGGGTTGAACCCGCATCGGGGCTTGAGCCGCAGGCGGGTGATCTGGTGGTCGAAAAGATGAGCATGAGCGCCTGGGAAACCTCGCGGCTGGATGCCTATCTTGCTCACGGCGGGCGGGACACGATCATCAACACCGGCAGTTGGACAAACATGAGTGTGGAGCACACCGCCCGCACCGGAGCGGACAAGGGATACCGCATGATCGTGCCCGAAGACGCCTGTTCAACGATGAACGCGGACTGGCATCGGGCATCGATCAACTACGCCATGCAAAATGTGGCAACCGTGACCCGTGTGGATGCCGTGATCGCCGCGTTGAGTTGATTGGGCACGGTCTGCGAGACACTATTCTGAAGGCGCAGCGGCGACCGATTGGCCTCGCGCGGGCGATCCTGGGCCCTATGTCGCGTAATTGTCGATCAGCCTGTCCGGCTTGGCGAACCCGGTGAGATCGTCGAGATCCTTGATCGCAATCTGATTGCCTGACACTTCAACCCCGTAGGGTTCCAGCCCTTTGAATGCGCGGCTGAGGTTTTCCGATGTCATGCCGAGAAACGATGCCAGTCGGCGCTTTTCCATTTTCAGCTCAAATTCGTTCGACCCGGTCCGGATTTGCTGGCGTAAAAGGTAGTTGGCCAGCCGCTCCAGCGACGTGCGCAGCTTCAGGTCCTTGGTATTTTTGATGACGGCCCGGTAGCATTGCGCCAATTCGGTGACGACGGCGCGCGCGAATTCGCTGTCTGTCTCAAACACGTCGCGCACGTCCATCGACGGGATCAGAACCAACCGGCTTTTTTCCATTGTGCGCGCCGACATCAGATAGGGTGCATCTTTGACCGTTGCAGCCAGAATGAAGGTCGAAATCGGACGCACAATCGCCATCGTCGTCTGGCGACCGTTCCAGGTGCCAAAAAGCTCAACGCTCCCGGCAATCACGACATGCAGAAAATCCGAATGATCACCTTCGGTGATCAACTCGACCCGTGGCGGGAAATTCTGGACATAAGCGCCCCGGATCAGCGCCTCGAAGCTATTGTCCTTGATCTCCGCAAACAGGGGGAGTGAGCGAATCTCCGGCAGGTCATTTTTGCGCATCGGAGTCCCTCTCGTGCATCAGGCAACAATTGTGGTCGATAAATTTGATAAATGTCAAACGCAGCTCCTGAAGATTGGGTGCCTGAATTTGACCTTCGCTTCCGGCACCCATGAAGAATTTGGGTAACACATTTATTTCAAACAAGAATTTGATTCAGTTGATCTGAATCAAGTCGTCGGCACCCCAAAAACGGGCCTCTGTAAGCCAACCGTCCGCACGCGATGCGGCAAAGGACCAAGGAGGACTGATATGGACGTGATGATCGCATATGACCATTCGCGGAATGCAAGGATCACGCTTGAAGTGATCAAGGAGATGTTTGCCGCCGCCCACCCCAACCTCACCCTGATTTCAGTGATCGAGGAGGTTGGCAGCACCACGGCAGGTGCTGACGAGATGTTCAAAGAACAGTTCGCCGACCAGAAAGCCGGTGCCGAAAGTGCGGCGGCGGAGCTGTCAGCGGCGGGCTTTCCGACGCAGGTGCTGATGGCCGAAGGCGACGCCCGCAAGATGATCCTGCGCGCCACCGATGAGCGCAAGCCTGACCTGCTGGTCATGGCGCGCCACAGCCACAAGCCGGACGGGAATTTCATCACCCGCAGGCTCGACGCGCTGGTGGAAGAGTTCGATCACATGACCTTCGGGTCAGTCTCGGCCTTTCTGGCCCGCCGGGCGCAATGCCCGCTGCTGATCATTCCAACCGGGGCCGAGTGACCACTCACTGCCCTGCCGTTTTCAAGCCTGACCGAGGTTCGATATGCAAGTTTCAGACGTATTCCGGTTCAAAAACCGAGAAATCCGCGCGCTCCATCTCACCTGGATCGCCTTTTTCATCACCTTTTACGTATGGTTCAACATGGCGCCGCTGGCGTCGTCCATCCTCAAATCCGCAGACTGGCTGACCAAAGACGATCTGCGGCTCTTTGCCATTGCTAACGTCGCGCTGACGATCCCGGCGCGCATCGTGGTCGGCATGGCGCTGGACAAATGGGGGCCGCGCCGGGTGTTTTCGGTGCTGATGGTCTCCATGGCTGTGCCGACCCTCGCATTTGCGCTGGGTGACACGCGTGAGCAGCTGTTTTTTGCGCGGTTGATCATGTCCTCGGTGGGGGCGTCCTTCGTGGTGGGCATTCACATGACCGCGCTCTGGTTCAGACCGCGCGACATCGGTTTTGCCGAAGGGTTCTATGCGGGCTGGGGTAACTTTGGCTCGGCAGCAGCGGCCTTGACCATCCCCACCGTCGCCCTGTCGGTCTATGGCGGTGATGATGGCTGGCGTTATGCCATTGCCACATCGGGCGTCATCATGGCGGCCTATGGCGTATTCTACTGGTTTGCCATCACCGATGGACCGACCCGCGACACCCATAAAAAACCTCGCAAAGCTGCCGCGCTGGAGGTCTCCACCTATCGCGACCTTGGGCTGCTGATCGCCTTTACTGTGCCGCTGATCGGGATCCTGTCGATCCTCGTCTGGCGCGTGCAGAACACCGGCTACATCGATACCATGACTGCGACCTTCTGTTATGCCGCGGTCGCCGTGGTGGTGGTCTATCAGGTCTGGCAGGTGCTGCGGGTCAACCTGCCGATCCTGCGCAAAGGCGTGCCGGAGGATGACCGCTATCCATTCAGTTCAGTCGCGGCCCTCAACACCACCTATTTTGCCAACTTCGGGGCGGAACTGGCCGTGGTGTCGATGCTGCCCCTGTTCTTTCAGGAAACCTGGGGGCTGACACCGGTCACCGCGGGCATCATCGCGTCGTCCTTCGCCTTTGTGAACCTGTTCGCCCGACCGATGGGCGGGCTTGTCTCCGACCGGATGGGCAACCGCCGCTTTGTGATGCTGTCCTATATGATCGGGATCGCCATCGGCTTTGCTCTCATGGGTCTGCTCGACAGCAGCTGGCCGCTGATCGTTGCCATTGCCATCACCATCGGCTGCTCGTTCTTCGTGCAGGGCGCCGAGGGCGCGACATTTGGGATCATCCCATCGATCAAACGCCGGGTGACCGGTCAGATTGCCGGGATGGCCGGGGCCTACGGCAACGTTGGGGCTGTCTTTTACCTCTTCATCTTCATGTATGTCACCCCGTCGCAGTTCTTCTTCATCATTGCGACCGGTGCCTTCATCAGCTGGGTGGTCTGCTACTTCCTGCTGAAAGAGCCCGAAGGCGGATTTGGCGACGAATACGTGATCTCCTCAGTGGACGAGGCCATCGCCAACGAGGCCCGCATCCGCAAGGAAACCGAAGCCGATCTCGCCACCCTCTTTGTGGGCAGCGAACGGGTGGGGCTGGCTGATCGCGGGGCGGGCCTGACCGTGACCGCGAGGTTCAAGGACATGGACGATCTGCGCAGCACGCTGGACCGTCTCAGCCCGCCCAAAGGCCGCACACCAGCCGAATAATCAAAAGTCGGGGACCCGAGCCACAATCGGGACCCCACACCGACACACCACTCCAAGGAGACTACCGTGGGACAAGATCTCAGAAACTACACACCGGATGACGAGGCCTTCTGGGCCGCCACCGGCAAGGGGATTGCCAACCGCAACCTCTGGATTTCCATTCCATCGCTGCTCTGCGGTTTTGCGGTCTGGCTCTACTGGGGGATCATCACCGTTCAGATGATCAATCTGGGTTACCCCTTTGAAACCTCGCAGCTTTTCACGCTGACCGCCATTGCGGGCCTGTCGGGAGCTACCCTGCGCATCCCGGCGACCTTCTTCATCCGCATCGCGGGTGGGCGTAATACCATCTTCTTCACCACGGCGCTTCTGATGATCCCCGCATTGGGAACCGGCATCGCGCTGCAGAACCCGGATACACCGCTCTGGCAGTATCAGATCCTGGCGCTGCTGTCGGGGATCGGGGGCGGGAACTTTGCCGCCTCCATGTCCAACATCTCCTTCTTCTTTCCCAAGAAGGTGCAGGGTTACTCGCTGGGCATGAACGCGGGTCTTGGCAACTTTGGCGTGACCACCATGCAGATCCTGATCCCGCTGGTCATGACCTTTGGTCTCTTTGGCGGCGAGGGTCGGGAACTTGTGAATACCTCCGGCACCCTGATCGGCAAGATCCCCGCAGGTACCGAAACCTTTATCCAGAACGCGGGCTTTGTCTGGCTGCTGGCACTGGTGCCACTGGCGTTCCTTGGCTGGTTCGGCATGAACAACATCCGCGATGAACATGTCAGCCCGAACATCCCCGGCCCCATCGGTTCCTTTGGCATCATTGGTTTCATGTATGGCATCGGGCTCGCCTGCGCGGGCTTCGGCCTCTGGCTGATGCTGCCCGCCGCGGTGGGGGGCTCGGGCTTTGGCCTCTCCAAATGGGTTGTCTTGCCCATCGTCATTGTGCTGACCGTCGCGGCACTGCGGATGATCCCCGGTCAGGTCGGTCAGAACCTGTCGCGCCAGTACAAGATCTTTGGCAACAAACACACCTGGGCGATGACCATCATCTATGTGATGACGTTTGGCTCTTTCATCGGCTATTCGGCGGCGATGGGTCTGACCATCAAGGTGGTTTTTGGCTTCCAGCACATCGTGGTTGACGGTGTCATGACCCATGATGTGGCCAACCCGAACGGGCCATCTGCCTTGATGTTCGCCTGGATGGGGCCTTTCATCGGCGCGCTGATCCGTCCTCTGGGCGGGGTCTGGGCGGACCGGGCCGGGGGCGCAAAAGTGACCCAGATCATCTCCATCGTGATGGTCGCCTGCGCGCTGGCGCTCGCCTACATCCTGCAACAGGCCTATGCCTCGGCCACGCCAGAGACTTACTTCCTGCCCTTCCTGCTGATCTTCCTGCTGCTTTTCGCGGCGACAGGCATCGGCAACGGTTCGACCTTTCGCACCATCGCCGTGGCCTTCAACAAAGAACAGGCCGGGCCGGTTTTGGGATGGACAAGTGCGGTAGCGGCTTACGGCGCCTTCCTCATTCCGCAGATCTTCGGTGAGCAGATGCGGGCGGGCTCCCCGGAATATGCGCTCTACGGATTTGCCGCCTTCTATGTGCTCTGCATCGTCATCAACTGGTGGTTCTACCTGCGCCCCGGCGCCTACATCAAGAACCCCTGAACTCGATCTCCACCTGTGCGGAGATCCCCTCCGCGCAGGCGCCACCTCACACTCTAGGGAGCTAAAGATATGAGCCACCTGCTCGACAGACTGAACTTCCTCCAGTCAAAAGAACTGGAACAGTTCTCCGATGGCCACGGCCAGGTTACCTGTGAAAACCGCGATTGGGAGGACACCTATCGCAACCGTTGGCGGCATGACAAAGTTGTCCGCTCGACCCATGGGGTGAATTGCACCGGATCCTGTTCGTGGAAAATCTACGTGAAATCCGGGATCGTGACCTGGGAAACCCAGCAAACCGATTATCCGCGCACGCGGCCCGGTCTGCCTAATCATGAGCCGCGCGGCTGTGCCCGGGGGGCCAGCTACAGCTGGTATCTCTATTCCGCGAACCGGGTGAAAAACCCGTTGGTGCGCGGGCGGTTGATGAAGGTCTGGCGCAAGATGCGCGAGACCATGAGCCCGATCGAGGCCTGGACCAAACTGCAGAACGACCCGATCCTGCGGGCGTCTTATGTCGAGACCCGTGGCAAGGGCGGTTTCGTACGCGCCAGTTGGGATGAAGCGACCGAGATCACCGCTGCCGCGAATGCCTATACGGTGAAAACCCACGGTCCCGACCGGGTGTTTGGCTTCTCACCGATCCCGGCAATGTCGATGATTTCCTACGCCGCAGGCTCGCGATACCTGTCGCTGCTGGGCGGTGTCTGCATGAGCTTTTACGATTGGTATTGCGACCTGCCGCCCGCCTCGCCGATGACCTGGGGTGAGCAAACCGATGTGCCCGAAAGTGCGGATTGGTATAATGCGGGCTACCTGCTGGTCTGGGGGTCAAACGTGCCGCAGACCCGGACGCCGGACGCGCATTTCTACACCGAAGCGCGCTACCGTGGCACCAAATCCGCCGTGATCTGCCCGGATTATTCCGAGGCCGCGAAATTTGGCGATGTCTGGCTGAATGTGAAACAGGGCACCGATGCGGCCTTGGCGATGGCCTTTGGCCACGTGATCCTGCGCGAATTCCACCTGGACCGTCAGACCGCGTATTTCGAGGAATATACCCGCAAATACAGCGACTTACCCATGCTGGTAAGGCTGGAAGAGAAAGACGATCGTCTGATCCCGGGCCGCTTTCTGCGGGCTGATGACCTGGATGGCAAGCTGGGCGAGGAAAACAACCCGGAATGGAAAACGGTCGCGCTGGACGGCAAATCCGGCAGCTATGTCGCCCCCAATGGCTCCATTGGTTACCGCTGGGGTGAAGACGGCGAATGGAACCTCGAAGAGCGCGCCGGATTGGCTGAGACTGAGCTAAAAATGTCGCTGATCCTGGAGGAGGACCATGACGATGTGCGCGGCGTTGATTTCCCCTATTTCGGCGGTGACGCCACGGCGGAATTCGCCACCGATGCGGATCATCCGAACGTCCTGACCCGTCAGGTTCCGGTGCGCAAGATCGACACCGGTGAAGGGGAGATCATCGTCGCCACGGTATTTGATCTCTTCTGCGCCAACTACGGTCTGGATCGGGGGCTGGGCGGCGATTGGGTGGCCGCTGACTATGCCGATGACGTGCCGGGCACCCCGGCCTGGGCGGAGAAGATCACCGGCGTGTCCGCTGACAAGATCATCCACGTCGCGCGTGAATTTGCGCAGAACGCGGAAAAGACCAAGGGCAAATCGATGATCATCATCGGGGCCGCGATGAACCACTGGTATCATATGGACATGAACTACCGCGGCGTCATCAACATGCTGGTGATGTGTGGCTGCGTCGGGCAATCGGGCGGCGGTTGGGCCCATTACGTGGGGCAGGAAAAGCTGCGCCCGCAAACCGGTTGGCTGCCGCTGGCCTTCTCGCTCGATTGGGGGCGTCCGCCGCGGCATATGAATTCCACCTCGGCCTGGTACGCGCATACCGATCAGTGGCGCTATGAGCAGCTGACATCGGAGGAGATCATTTCGCCCACGGCGCCCGAGGGCGATTGGGACGCGACGATGATCGACTATAACATCCGCGCCGAACGCATGGGCTGGCTGCCGTCGGCACCACAGTTGAAAACCAACCCCCTGGAGGTTGCGAAAGCGGCAAAGGCGGCGGGCCAGGAGATCTCGGTCTATGTAGCGGAACAGTTGACATCGGGGGATTTGGAGATGTCCTGCGAGGACCCGGATGCCCCGGAAAACTGGCCTCGCAACCTCTTTGTCTGGCGCTCGAACCTGCTGGGATCGTCGGGCAAGGGGCATGAGTATTTCCTCAAGCACCTGCTGGGCACCGACCATGGCGTTCTGGGCAAAGATCTGGGGGAAGAAGGTGGGCAACTGCCCAAGGAGGCTAAGTGGCATGCGGAGGCGCCACGCGGCAAACTCGATCTGCTGGTGACCATCGATTTCCGGATGAGCACCACCGCAGTCTATTCCGACATCGTGCTGCCCACCGCCAGCTGGTACGAGAAGAACGACCTCAATACCTCTGACATGCACCCGTTCATCCATCCGCTGCAGGCAGCGGTTGACCCGGCCTATGAAAGCAAGTCGGATTGGGAGATTTTCAAGGCGATTGCTAAGAAATTCCAGGAGGTTGCGCCAGAGATATTGGGCAAGGAAACCGATATCGTTGCGCTGCCGATCCTGCACGACACACCCGGTGAAATTGCCCAGGATCAAGTGAAGGACTGGAAGAAAGGCGAGTGTGATCTGATCCCCGGCAAGACGGCACCGAACTATGTGCCCGTCGAACGGGATTACCCCGCGCTCTATGATCGGTTTGTGGCACTTGGTCCGCTGATGGACAAGATCGGGAATGGCGGGAAAGGCATCACCTGGAACACCGAGACCGAGGTTCAGCACCTGCGCGATCTGAACGGTGAATGGCCGGACGGCCCCGCAAAAGGGTGCGCCAAGATCGTGACAGATATCGACGCCAGCGAAGTCGTTCTGATGCTGGCGCCCGAGACCAATGGCGAAGTGGCGGTGAAAGCCTGGGACGCGCTGGGCAAGGCGACGGGTCGTCCCCATGCCCATCTGGCACTGCCCAAGGAAGACGAGAAAATCCGCTTCCGCGATATCGCCGCACAACCGCGCAAGATCATCTCCTCACCCACCTGGTCGGGGCTGGAGTCGGAAAAGGTCTGCTATAATGCGGGCTATACCAACGTGCATGAGCTGATCCCCTGGCGCACGCTGACCGGACGTCAGCAGCTCTATCAGGATCACCTGTGGATGCTGGCCTTTGGCGAGGGGCTGATGTCTTACCGCCCGCCTGTCGATCTGAAGACCATCACCGACGACGTGCACACCGACAAGGACGCGCCGCATCTGGTGCTGAACTTCATCACCCCGCACCAGAAATGGGGCATCCACTCCACCTATTCCGACAACCTGTTGATGCTGACGCTGAACCGGGGCGGCCCTGTGGTCTGGATCAGCGAGAATGACGCCAAAAGCGCCGGGATCGCCGATAACGACTGGGTCGAAGCTTATAATGCCAACGGGGCGCTCACGGCCCGGGCGGTGGTGTCGCAACGCATGAAGGACGGCACAATCTTCATGTATCACGCGCAGGAAAAGATCGTGAATACGCCGGGGTCGGAAAAGACCGGTAACCGGGGCGGTATCCACAATTCGGTCACCCGGACCACGTTGAAACCAACCCATATGATCGGTGCCTATGCGCAGCAATCCTATGGCTTCAACTACTACGGCACCGTCGGGTCGAACCGGGATGAATTCGTGATTGTCAGAAAAATGCGGAAGGTCGATTGGCTCGACACGCCCGCCAAAATGGAGGCAGCAGAATGAGAGTTCGCGCACAAATCGGCATGGTCCTGAACCTGGACAAATGCATCGGCTGTCACACCTGCTCGGTGACCTGCAAAAACGTCTGGACCAGCCGCGACGGTGTTGAATACGCCTGGTTCAATAACGTCGAGACCAAACCGGGCCTTGGCTACCCCACGGATTGGGAAAATCAGGACCGTTGGAACGGGGGCTGGATCCGGACAAAGGCGGGGCGGCTGGAGCCCAAGCAGGGGGCGAAATGGCGGATATTGTCCAACATCTTTGGCAACCCTGATCTGCCCGAGATTGACGACTATTATGAGCCGTTTGATTTCGACTACGATCACCTGAAATCCGCGCCAGAGATGAAGGCCTTCCCAACGGCGCGGCCATTTTCGAAAATCACCGGCGAGCGGATCGAGAAGATCGAGAAGGGTCCGAACTGGGAGGAAATCCTAGGCGGTGAATTTTCGAAACGCGCGGAGGATTACAACTTCGAAGGCATCCAGAAGGAGATTTACGGGGAATACGAAAATACCTTCATGATGTATCTGCCGCGGCTCTGTGAGCATTGTCTCAATCCGACCTGTGCGGCTTCCTGTCCATCAGGCGCGATCTACAAGCGCGAGGAAGACGGCATTGTCCTGATCGATCAGGAGAAATGCCGGGGTTGGCGGATGTGTGTTTCGGGCTGCCCCTACAAGAAGGTCTATTACAATTGGGAATCCGGTAAGTCTGAGAAATGCACGTTGTGCTATCCGCGGATTGAAAGCGGCAACCCGACAGTCTGTTCGGAAACCTGCGTGGGGCGTATCCGCTATCTGGGCGTGATGCTCTATGATGCGGATAAGATCGAAGCGGCGGCAAATGCGCCGGAAACAACCGATCTGTATGATGCGCAACTGGGCGTGTTCCTAGACCCAAGCGATCCGGATGTGATCAGGGCGGCCCGTGCCGATGGCATCCCTGAAGACTGGATCAAAGGCGCGCAGGAAAGTCCGATTTGGAAAATGGCGATGGACTGGAAGGTCGCCTTCCCGCTGCATCCGGAATACCGGACGTTGCCGATGGTTTGGTACATTCCACCCCTGTCACCGATCCAGAACGCTGCCGAGGCAGGCAAGATCGGCACGGATGGCGATATGCCGGATGTGCAATCGCTGCGGATTCCGGTGAAATATCTGGCCAACATGCTGACAGCCGGTGACGAAGCGCCGGTGGTCACCGCGCTGGAGCGGATGCTGGCGATGCGCGCCTATATGCGCGCCAAAACGGTCGAGGGCGTGCTTGACGCGGGCATCGCAGAACGGGTCGGCCTGTCCGGCGCCATGATCGAGGACATGTACAAGATCATGGCGCTTGCCGACTACGAGGATCGGTTTGTGATCCCCACTACCCACCGCGAACAGTTCGAAGAAGCGTATGATCTGCGCGGCGGCTGTGGCTTCACCGATACCAATGGCTGCTCACCGGGCATCAGCAAAGGCTCACTGTTTGGTGGCAAGAAGAAACCCCTTAAAATGCCGGAGGCGATGTAATGGACCGCAGTTTGAAAGCGTTTTCGCTGATACTGAGCTACCCTACGCGGGACTTGCAGGCCGCAATGCCTGAGATCGGCGGTGTGCTTGCCGCCGACCGTAGGCTGACCGCAGTCACGCGGCGGGCGCTGCGCCCGCTGACCGAGGAGATCGCGCAAAGCGACATCTACGATCTGGAAGAACGGTTCGTGATGCTTTTCGACCGCTCCCGTACGATCTCGCTCAACCTCTTTGAGCATGTGCACGGTGAAAGTCGGGACCGCGGTGGCGCGATGGTCAGCCTGATGGAAACCTACCGGGAGGCGGGTTTTGAGCCCATGACTTCGGAACTGCCGGATCACTTGCCGGTGCTGTTGGAATTCCTGTCCACCCGTCCAGCTGGGGAGGCACGAGAGACGCTCGCGGATGCAGCGCATATTTTTCAGGCATTGGCCGCGCGACTTGAGCGTCGGGAGAGCCACTATGCGCCGGTTTTCGCCGCGCTCTCGCAGCTTTCGGGTGCAACCGCAAATGCAGAGGCCGTGGCGGATTTACTGGAAGAGCCCGAGACCGACCCCAATGATCTGGATGCGCTGGATGCAGTCTGGGAGGAGAGCGAGGTCGTCTTTGGCCCCGACCCGAACGCAGGCTGCCCGCAGGTGCGCGATATGCTGTCGCGCATCGAGGCCACCACCCCCCAAACTCCGCATCCTGCGGCCGAATAAGGAGAAAGAGACATGTTTTCGGACTTCAGCCTCGACTTCATCATCTTTGGCATCATGCCCTATGTCGCGCTCACCGTGTTGGTGGTCGGCACCATCGCGCGCTATGAACGCGACCCCTACACGTGGAAATCCAGCTCCTCTCAGCTCTTGCGACGCAAACAGCTGATCATGGGATCGGTGCTCTTTCATGTCGGTATTCTGACCGTGTTCTTTGGGCATCTGGCGGGCCTGTTCACGCCGGTTTGGGTGCTGGATGCGCTAGGCATTCCCTATGCGCTGAAACAATGGCTGGCGGTTCTGGTGGGCGGTACGGCGGGGATTTTCGCTCTCATCGGGGCGACGATGCTGCTGCACCGCCGGCTCACCGACCCGCGCATCCGGGCCACATCGAGCTTTGCCGACATCGGTATTCTGAGCCTGATCTGGCTGCAGCTTTTGATCGGTTTGCTCACGATCACCCAGACGCTGCAGCATATGGATGGGGCCGAAATGGTGCGTTTCATGACCTGGTCACAAAGCGTGGTGACATGGAACCTGAACGCCTGGGCGATGGTGGTGGACGTGCACTGGCTCTACAAACTGCACATCTTCCTTGGGCTTCTGATCACGCTGCTCTTTCCGTTCACGCGGTTGGTGCACATGATCTCGGCCCCGATCCGCTATCTGTGGCGGCCGGGGTATCAGGTCGTGCGCTCGCGCCGTCAGGTGCCGTTTTCTTCGGCCAAGGCCGATGTTCCAACCAACACACCGGCGGAGTGAGAGCCATGACATCACCGCTTTTTCCGGATGTGATCGTCAATGGCGAGATCATCCCCCACAAGCTGGTCGCCGCTGAGGCGCAACACCACATTGGCCCCAGGGGCAAGCCCGGCATCGCCTGGCGCAAGGCCGCCAAGGCCGTCGCGATCCGGACGCTTTTGCTGCAGCAGGCAAGAGCACAAAAGATCGAAGCGCATCCGGAGGAAGTCGCCCCCGGTCAGATCGAAACGGAGGAGGAGGCCCTGATCCGGGGCCTTCTCAGGACCGCCATTGATACCCCGCACCCCAGCGAGGCCGAAATTCGCGCTGAATGGGAGCGCGGGCCTGAACGCTTCCGCAGCCCGCCCCTGTGGGAGGTTTCGCATATCCTGATCGCCTGCGATCCGCGCAGTGACACGGCCCGCAAGCAGGCGCTGGCGCGCGCAACCAAGCTGACCAGCCTTGCCCGCGATGAGCGTAACGGTTTTGCGGCGCTGGCCGCGCGTGAGAGCGATTGTAGCTCCAAAACCTCCCGTGGGTCTTTGGGTCAGCTGGGGCCGGGCGATACCGTTCCCGAGTTCGAAGCCGTCTTGCGTAACCTCGACGAGGGTGAGGTCACTGAAACCCCCGTTCTGACCCGCCATGGGTATCATGTGATCCGCATGGACGCGGTGGCCGAAGGTCAGGTTTTGCCTTTTGGTGCGGTGCGCGAAAAGATTTCCGACGCGTTGGAAAAAACCGCATGGGCGCGACAGGCTCAGAGTTTCGTGGGTCAGTTGGTCGCGGACGCAGACATCAAAGGAGCCGATTTGAGCGTGGTCTGAAACCCAAGAGGGCGAAGCTGGCGACGCACAGGTGGCTTCATTCTGGGACACCGGTCGCCGCGAATTCTGGGGGTTAAAGATTACTATGTTCCGGAATGGATCAAGGTTAGCCTCAACACCAAGCGTGGTGAGGCCTATGCACCGCTGGATAGAGCTAGGTAAAAATAAGAACACCTTCCCAGAGGGCGGTGGTACGTTCTTGTTGGTTGCGGGAGGGCTCTCTGTCCTCAACTTGCAAACGCAAGACGGCCGCCCTATCGGCGGGGCCGATCTTCACGAACTTGCTTCGTAAGTCGAAATGGTTGCTGGGGCTCTCACCCATTTCAACTTGCTCTTTTGCGCTGCCGCATAGCACCCAAAGCGCTGAATGATGTTCTATTGGGTCGCAGCTTTGGTAAAGTTGTGGTGAAGGTGGATTAAGGCTGCAA
>NZ_CANMXR010000003.1:0-481897 GCF_947501835.1 uncultured Roseobacter sp.
ATACGCCGCGCGACCTACGAGGAATCCGAAGGCTGGTACGCAGGCATCACCGCAGATATGTTCAGCTGATTTGGCGGCCCCGGGCCTGCGGTAGATCAAGGCCCGGGCCTGCGCCTTGTGCGAGAATGTCGAAACAACCTGGGAGGTCACGTGATGAAACATATCCTTATTGCCGGGGCTTTTGCCCTAATCGCCGGCCAAGCCGGTGCGGCAGATCAGGCGGTTACCTATCCTTTTGATGGCAGTTTCGAAGACGCGACCTTTGCCGTCGAAAGCGCCATTGTCGGGCGCGGTCTGGTGATCGACTACGTCAGCCATACCGGCGAAATGCTGAGCCGGACAGCGGCGGATGTTGGGTCAGATGTTGAGCTTTTCAAGGAAGCGGACATCTTCCTGTTTTGCTCGGCGCAAGTGTCGCGCCGGGTGATGGAAGCCGACCCGATGAACATTGCCCATTGCCCTTATGGCATCTTCGTCGCGGATCAGGCGGGCGCGGTGATGATCGGCTATCGCCAATACCCCGAGGGCGAAATGCAGCAGGTGCAGGCGCTGCTCGATGAGATCGTGCAGGAGGCCATGGAGTAAAGGCTGCCAGCTTTGTCCGGTGTGTGCATCAGCTTGACACAGGTCAAAGCTCTCCACGCGATTGATCATTAGACCCGCGCGCAGCGGAAAGGCAGTCTCATGCTGGAAAACCTGATGGATCAATTCGGGGAGGGCGCGGTCTTGATGATGGCTGGCGCGCTGGTCGGCCTGGTTTTTGGCATCGCGGCGCAACACGCAAGGTTTTGCCTGCGGGCCGCCACCGTGGAGGTGTCGGAGGGTCACTTTGGCGAGCGTTTGTTCATCTGGCTCATTGCGTTTTGCGCCGCCGTCTTTTGTGTGCAGGCCGCCATTGCAGCGGGTTTTCTCGATGTCTCGGAGGCACGCCAATTGGCGGCCACTGGCAGCATGTCAGGCGCAGTGATCGGCGGGCTGATGTTCGGTGCGGGTATGATCCTCGCACGCGGCTGCGCCAGTCGATTGCTGGTGCTTTCGGCGACCGGCAATCTGCGCGCGATCGTGACGGGGTTGGTTCTGACGCTGGTGGCCCAGGCATCGCTACGTGGCGTCTTGGCTCCCATGCGTGAGGATCTGGCGCAACTTTGGCTGATCGAAGGCGGCGCAGCGCGCAGCCTATTGGCACATCTTGGCCTGACGTCGGGAGCGGCGAGCGGTCTCGCAGCGCTTGGTCTGTTGGGGGCACTAGCATTTTCCGCAGGATGCCGGACCGGGCCTTCGCGGATGGTCGCCGCCATCTGCGTTGGCGGAGCCGTTGCTTTGGGCTGGCTCTTGACCTTCGCCATTGCCCAAACCTCGTTTGAGGTGGTCGCGATCTCATCGATCACATTTACCGGACCGTCCACCGACACGCTGATGGGTCTCGTGAACAGCACCCAGATGCCATTGGGGTTTGGCGTTGGGCTGGTCCCGGGCGTGTTTGCTGGTGCAGGGTTGATGGCGCTGGCCGCGGGAGAAGCGAAAATCGAACGTTTCGGCCCCGAAACCCCGATGGAGCGATACCTGATCGGGGCTTGCCTGATGGGTTTTGGCAGCATGCTGGCGGGCGGCTGCGCCGTTGGGGCGGGGATGTCCGGTGGCGCCATCTTTGCCGTCACCGCTTGGGTGGCGGTCTTTTGCATGTGGGTGGGCGCGGCGATCACGCATCGGTTGACGCAAAACCTGCGGGTGCCAACACCGGCCTGAGCGGCCTATTCGAACTCCATCTGCTCGAAAACGCGGCCCGCGTTCTTGGTGGCTAGTTCCTCGAAGGTATCGAGATGCGCATAGGGCGATTGGTCCACGTAATAGGCTTCCGCCAGCCCACCTCCCGCCTCCAGATGCGCGCCCACTTTTTCACGCAGATATTCCAGATAGCCTTTCGTGTAGCGCCGCACCTGATCCATATTTGTCGGGTGCCCGTGGCCGGGAATGACATAGGTCGCGCCAAACGCCTCGAATTCACTGTCCCAGGTTTCCAGCCAATCCGCCGTATAGGTGTGTTCGAATATCGGCAGCATACGTTCGTGAAAGGCCATGTCACCAGCGATCACCAGGCTCTGATTTGGCAGCCAGATGACGATATCGCCGGGCGAATGTGCCGGGCCAAGATAGCGCGCTTCGATCCGGAATGGGCCCATCTCAACGATGTAGTCATCCTCAAACGTTTCGGTCGGACCCTGCAGCGTGGTACCCGCCGCCTGGTCGCGGTTGTACCGCTTCATGCCCTCCAGAATGCTGCCACCATATTCCGCCACCTCCTCGGCGGCATCGGCATGGGCAATGATGGGCACGTTCTGTTCGGCCCAATAACTGTTGCCTAAAACAGCATGGCCCTGACCGTTTTCATTGAACACCAGTTTGACCGGCTGATCGGTCACCGCTCTGATTTCATCGTGCAGTGCCTTTGCCAGCCCGTATGCCGCGCCGCCATTGACCACGACAACGCCTTCGCCTGTGACAATGAAGCTGAGGTTATTATTATGCCCGGCGTTTTCATAGGTCGGCGGGGCGGTGGCCCCGATGGCGGAAAACACCCCCGGGATCACCTCGACCGGTTTGTTGTAAAGCAGCGAGCCGGGATATTTGTCCGCGATATCTTCACTGGCGCTCGCTGTCGAGGCGAGCAGCGCAATCAGGGTCCATCGCATCACATATCCTCCGTCACAAATCGATAGGCATCGCCATCGCGTGCGACCCAGCCCAGACCACCACCAGGCAGATGAAACCCCAGCAGGGCGATCTCATCTGTTGCCAATTGGTCGAGTAAGCGCATCCGGGTTTGCGCGCCCAGGTCGCGGTCCTGATCTGCCCCTGTTGGCCAGTCGGGGCGGGCAAAAGCCACATGCGCGTTGCCAATCGCGTCCCCGCCAACCAGCAGCGCCTCTGATCCCTCCCGTATCTCGAAGGACATATGGCCCGGCGTATGGCCAGGGGTGCCATGCGCCATTACGCCCGGCAAAATCTCCTCTGCGTCCCGGAAAAACGTGATCTGATCCCGGATCGCCTCAAGCCTGCGGGCGGCGCCTACGGCAAAGGACGCACGCGCATCGCCGATGGTATTTACCGTATCGGGATCGGTCCAATAGTCCCATTCAGCCTGACCAATCATCAATTGCGCGTCGGGAAACACCGGATCGTCGAAATCATCGAGAATTCCCCAAAGGTGGTCGGGATGCGCATGGGTGAAAACCACATGGGTGATGTCATCGGGCGTGACGCAAACCGCTTCAAGCTTATCGAGCATCCGTCCGGCGCTTGGCATGAAACCAGCGCCAGAACCTGCGTCGAACAGAACGGCTTTATCCGCCTGACGCAGGAGGGTCAGGTTGCAGGGTGGCTCAACCTGATCGGTAGAGATGCCATGTTTGGTGAGGATGACGTCGAGATCTGCCTTTGGTAATCCATCGAAAAAGAACCCGCCCGGCAGGACAAGATGACCATCACTGATGCTCATGACTTCGAATGTTCCCAAACGGAGTGTTGTCTGAGCCAGCGCGCGCCAGGGTGGTCCGCAAAGGGCAAGACCGCCCAGGCCTGAAACAACCTGTCGCCTGTCCAGTTTAATTACAGCGCTCCTCCCTCAAAACAAATTCTATTTAATGAATATGATACTATTGCCGAAGCAATGACAAGCCTCCCTGTCCCGAGATGGCTTTGCGACGGGAGGTGGAAAACCGATGTCTGGAGCCCGGTCAGTACTCTGGAGATGACCGATGCGTCTGCGAAGCTCTTGCGGGGTCAGCGACCTGGGTTTGAAACCGGTGTTTTCGCCAAAAGGATCCGCAAACTAAGACTAATCTCTTAACTGCAGTGCCCATAAAAACCTTGCATTGAAGCGCCAAGTCGACTTCAATTGTCTTACATTTAAAAACGCGACCAATCAAACCGCGATTTTGCGCGACTTCGATATCCCGAAGTCCAGAAAACCAAGAGGTAAAACCGAAGGCACAGCACTTAAACAACGGACAACGACCGGGAGGAAAATTCGTGAATTTAAGACCAGATCCAACATTCCACGCCACACCGCAGCTTGCCATGCAAGCGCCCACCGAAAACTACGCATTCACGGTGATGCTCAGTCCGGATGGGTCACAATCCGATGGCATTGCTGTGGTCGATGTGAACCCAAAGTCAGACAGCTATGGTCAGATCGTGCATCAGGTCATTGCGCCCTATCAGGGGGACGAATTCCACCATTTTGGCTGGAATGCCTGCTCTTCCGCGCTGTCGCCGCTGACCGGTCATGCGTTTCTGGAACGGCGGTATCTCATCGTACCGGGCATCCGGTCATCGCGGATCTACATAATCGATGTCAAAGAGCCGCTTGAGGCAAAAATCCACAAGATCATCGAGCCCGAAGAAGTCTTTGCCAAGACCGGGTATTCGCGGCCCCACACGATCCACTGCGGGCCCGAGGGGATCTATGTCTCGACCCTCGGGGGCGGGGGTGAGGATGGGACGGACGGTCCGCCGGGCATCTTCATCATGGATTGCGAAACCTTCGAGATCATCGGCCGCTACGAGATGGACCGGGGTAAGCAGGACAAGCACTATGATTTCTGGTGGAACTTGCCGCAGGACTACATGGTCTCCTCCGAATGGGGCCTGCCGCCGCAGTTCGAAAACGGAGTGGTGCCAGAGGATCTGCTGAGCAACAAATACGGCCACTCAATCCATTTCTGGGACCTGCGCGCGCGCAAGAATATCCAGACGATGGATTTTGGCGAGAACCATCAGATGGCGCTGGAAATCCGGCCCGCCCATGATCCGGCGAAATCCTATGGATTTTGTGGTGTGGTGGTCGACACGACCAACTTGCAGGGGGCGATCTTTACCTGGTGGCGTGATGACGATGGCGTCTGGCAGTCGAAAAAGACCATCACCATCGATCCACGGCCAGAGGATGCCGACAACCTGCCTGAACTGCTGAAAGGATTTGGCGCGGTGCCGCCGCTGGTCACAGACATCGACCTCAGCCTGGATGACAAGTATCTCTATGTCGCGTGTTGGGGGTTGGGCGAGATGCATCAATATGATGTGACCGACCCGATGACTCCAAAGCTTGCGGGTAAGGTGGAACTGGGCGGGATCGCACGCGGGACCGCACACCCGAATGGCAAACCCTTTGCCTATGGGCCGCAGATGGTGGAGATCAGCCGGGATGGCAAACGCGTCTACTGGACCAATTCGCTCTATTCCACCTGGGACGATCAGTTCTATCCCGATGATGAAGGCGGGCAGATGGTCATGGCGCATGTCGGCGAAAACGGCGGGCTGACGCTCGACAATGACTTCTACGTAGATTTTCCAAAGGGTCTGCGGTCACACCAGATCCGGCTGGAGGGGGGCGACTGTTCCACAGACAGTTTCTGCTACCCCAACGTCTGACCCTTGGATGATCCAACCTCCATGGCGGCCCTTTGGGGGGCCGTCATTTTCTCCGGTTTCTATCACGGTGTGAACCCCGGCATGGGGTGGCCGCTTGCGGTGTCAGCCGCGCTTTTTGAACATCGTACCGCGGCGCTGTTGAGCGCGCTTGTCGCGCTGGCCATCGGGCATCTGCTGGCCATGACCGCGATCCTGTTGCCGTTCACCATGATGATCACGCTGGTGCAATGGGAGGCCGAAATCCGCATCGGCGCCGGCGTTCTTGTGATCACATTAGGGGTCTACCTGCTTTGGAACAGGCGTCACCCCAGATTTCTGGCCCGTGTCAAACCCAGCAAGCTGGGGCTTTGGTCGTTTCTTGCGGCACTTGCTCATGGCGCGGGCTTGATGCTCGTCCCCATCTATCTGGGCATTTGCGCCATCGCCGATACCGATGCAGGCCACGCGGCGGCAGGTGTACTCATGGCGTCCAATTTCAATATCGCGCTGGCTGTTGCCGCATCGCATACCCTTGCCATGACCGTGGCAGGCGGCGCGCTTGCGGCGGGCATGTATTTCTGGCTGGGGCTCAAGTTTCTGTCGAAGTCATGGTTCAATTTGGATGTGGTCTGGGCGCTGAGCTTGATCCTGGTTGGTGTGATTGCCGTCCTGAGCGCCAAATAATTCCCCGAAAAACCGCGAACGTATGACCAGTTTTTGCCCGCTCGGTCGCCTGACCGCGGCGCGCCAGATTCGGCGCTCAGCGGCATTGAAAAAAACTTTTGATCGCTGCCCCAACTCCGCTTGCCAAGCGATCCATAAATCGCGGCTGTGGGCCGCCAAATTGTTGGGGCGCTAACAGTAAATTTGGTTAACAACACGTTAACACACAAGGCCCTGTGATCGTTGGGTTTTGGCAAATTGTCGCACCAATAGTTTACAGTTTCAACTTTAAATTGAAAATAGAGTTACAAAAAAAATGACCAAATACAGTAAGATAATGACTATTTTACATTGAGTGCCTTAAAGGTATTTACAATTCCTCGGGGCGAAATCCACCTGTCGATACGGAAATTTCCCCGCCGCCATTACGCATAGGAGGCCGAAATGGACACCGTAGAAGAGCCCATCACCCGAAAATCTGAAACGTCAAATGTGGCGACGTCCGACGCAAAAACGCCGCACGTGAATGCGGCGCAATATGCCTCGCTTTACGAGGCGTCGGTCGCCGATCCGGCGGCATTCTGGGCCAAGCAGGGCGGGCGCCTTGATTGGATCAAGCCCTTCACGAAAGTCAAAGATGTCGACTTCACCCTGGGCAATGTCTCGATCAAGTGGTTCGAAGATGGTGTCCTGAACGTCGCGGCCAATTGCATCGACCGCCATCTGGCCACGCGCGGCGATCAGACCGCGATCATCTGGGAGCCAGATGATCCAAAGGACGACGCCCTGCACATCACCTACAAGGACCTGCATCGCAGCGTCTGCAAGATGGCCAACATCCTCGAAACGCTTGGCGTGCGCAAAGGTGACCGGGTGGTGATCTACCTGCCGATGATCCCGGAGGCCGCATACGCGATGCTGGCCTGCGCGCGGATCGGGGCGATCCACTCGATTGTCTTTGCCGGGTTCTCCTCGGATGCGCTTGGCGCTCGGATCAACGGATGCGACGCGAAGGTTGTGATCACAGCCGATGAAGCCCCACGGGGTGGCCGCAAAACCGCGCTGAAATCAAATACCGATGCGGCCCTGCTGCACTGCAATGACAAGGTCAAGTGTCTGGTGGTCAAACGCACGGGCGGTCAAACCACCTGGACCGACCGCGACTACGACTACAACGAAATGGCGCTGGAGGCAGACGACACCTGCGCACCGGTGCCGATGAATGCCGAAGACCCGCTGTTCATCCTCTACACCTCCGGCTCCACCGGGCAGCCCAAGGGCGTTGTACACACATCTGGTGGCTATCTGACCTATGCCGCGATGACCCATGAGATCACCTTTGACTATCACGATGGCGATGTTTTCTGGTGCACGGCGGATGTGGGCTGGGTCACCGGGCACAGCTACATCGTCTATGGCCCGCTGGCCAATGGCGCGACGACGATCATGTTCGAGGGGGTGCCAACCTACCCCGACGCGGGGCGCTTCTGGGCGGTTTGCGAAAAGCATAAGGTGAACCAGTTCTACACCGCGCCCACAGCCATTCGGGCGCTGATGGCGGCGGGCGATGACCCCGTGAACCAATATGATCTGTCTGACTTGCGGGTGCTCGGCACCGTGGGCGAACCGATCAATCCCGAAGCCTGGAATTGGTACAACACGGTTGTCGGCAAGGGCAAATGCCCCATCGTCGACACCTGGTGGCAGACCGAAACGGGGGGGCACCTGCTGACACCACTGCCGGGGGCCACCGAGCTGAAACCGGGTTCCGCTCAACAGCCATTTTTCGGAATCATCCCCAAGGTGCTCGACCCGCAATCGGGTGTTGAGATCACGACAACCGAGGCCGAAGGTGTCCTGGTGCTCGCCGACAGCTGGCCCGGTCAGATGCGCACCGTCTGGGGCGATCATGAAAGGTTCGAGAAAACCTATTTCTCTGATTACAAAGGCTATTACTTCACGGGTGACGGCTGCCGCCGCGATGCGGATGGGGACTATTGGATCACCGGCCGTGTCGATGACGTGATCAACGTCTCCGGTCACCGCATGGGTACTGCTGAGGTCGAAAGCGCGCTGGTCGCACATGCAAAAGTCGCTGAGGCCGCTGTTGTTGGCTATCCGCACGACATCAAGGGGCAGGGCATCTACGCCTACGTGACCCTGATGAATGGCGAAGTGTCATCGCCCGAGCTGCGCAAGGAGCTTGAGGTTTGGGTGCGCACGGAGATTGGCCCGATTGCCAAGCCTGATCTCATCCAATGGGCGCCGGGCCTGCCGAAGACCCGCTCCGGCAAGATCATGCGGCGCATCCTGCGCAAGATCGCCGAGGACGACTACGCGACCCTTGGCGATACATCGACGCTGGCCGATCCCAGCGTGGTGGATGACCTGATTGATAACCGCATGAACAGAAAGGACACATGATGGACGGAACACGCACACCTCACGTTGCCCCGGTCCTGATCCTGTTGGGCCCACCGGGCGCCGGCAAGGGTACGCAGGCGCGCATGCTGGAAGAGAAATTCGGGCTGGTGCAACTGTCGACCGGCGATCTGTTGCGCGCGGCGGTGGCCCGTGGAACCCCGGCGGGCAAGGAAGCCAACGCGGTCATGGAAGCAGGCGGTCTGGTTAGTGATGAGATTGTTCTGGCCATTCTCAGCGACCGGCTGAAGGCTGCGGATTGCGCGCAGGGCGTTGTGCTGGATGGGTTCCCCCGCACCACCGGCCAGGCCGAAGCCTTGGACGACCTGCTGGCGAAAGCCGGTCAACGGATCAATGCGGCGATCTCGCTCGAAGTCGACGATGCGAAAATGGTCATCCGCATCACCGGGCGTTTCACCTGCGGCGGCTGTGGCGAAGGATATCACGACACCTTCAAACCGACCAAAACCGACGGCATCTGTGATGCTTGCGGGTCGCAGGACATGAAGCGCCGCGCCGATGACAATGCCAGCACGGTGATGTCGCGGCTGGATGCTTATCACGAACAGACCGAGCCGCTGATCCGTTACTACGACAGCAAAGGGGCGCTGGAACGCATCAACGCGATGGGGGAAATTGATACCATACGGCGCGAGATCGCCCGCGTGGTGACCCCTATTACGGCCTGAAATCAAAAGCTTGCGCACCCGCTTGGGGTGCTCGAGCGCTTTGGGAACATCAAATGAGGAGGGACACTCAATGACGGATCAATCGATAAGAACAAAGGCCGCGGAGGATGGCACCGGCTACTGGTCGGCAAACATTCGCATCATCACCATCAGCCTGATCATCTGGGCCTTGGTATCCTTCGGTTTCGGCATTCTGCTGCGGCCTGTGCTCGCGGGCATCGAGGTTGGCGGTACCGATCTGGGCTTCTGGTTTGCCCAGCAAGGCTCCATTCTCGTCTTCCTTGGCCTGATCTTTTTCTACGCCTGGCGGATGAACAAACTCGACCGTGAATACGGCGTAGAGGAGGACTGATCTGATGGACCAGTTTACGTTAAACCTGCTGTTTGTTGGCGCGTCATTCGCGCTCTACATCGGCATCGCGGTGTGGGCCCGGGCGGGCTCCACATCTGAATTCTATGCCGCCGGTCGGGGTGTCCACCCTGTGACCAATGGCATGGCCACGGCGGCGGACTGGATGTCTGCGGCCTCCTTCATCTCTATGGCCGGCCTGATTGCCTTTACCGGCTACGACAACTCCTCCTTCCTGATGGGATGGACCGGTGGTTACGTGTTGCTGGCGCTGTTGCTTGCCCCTTACTTGCGTAAGTTTGGCAAGTTTACGGTGTCCGAATTTATTGGTGACCGGTTTTACTCCCCAACTGCACGCCTCGTCGCTGTTATCTGTCTTATCGTTGCGTCCACGACGTATGTGATTGGTCAGATGACAGGGGTGGGCGTGGCTTTTGGGCGGTTCCTTGAAATCTCCAACACGGCTGGTCTGTTGATCGGGGCCTGTGTGGTTTTTGCCTACGCGGTGTTCGGCGGCATGAAGGGCGTGACCTATACGCAGGTGGCGCAATATGTGGTGCTGATCATGGCCTATACGATCCCGGCCGTGTTCATCTCCTTGCAGCTGACGGGCATGCCGATCCCAGCGCTGGGGCTCTTCTCCGAGACCACTGCAACCGGCGGCGAGGGCTCTGTCTACCTGCTGACCAAGCTCGACCAGATCGTGACCGACCTGGGCTTTGCGAGCTACACCGAAGCGCATAAGGATAACCTCAACATGGTGCTCTTCACGCTGTCGCTGATGATCGGCACAGCGGGTCTGCCGCACGTGATCATGCGCTTCTTCACCGTGCCGAAAGTGTCCGACGCCCGCTGGTCGGCGGGCTGGGCGCTCGTGTTCATCGCTTTGCTCTACCTGACAGCCCCGGCCGTCGGTGCGATGGCGCGGCTCAACATCACCGAGCTGATGTGGCCCAATGGTACCAACGGTGAGGCGGTATCGGTCGAGACCATCGAAAGCGATGAGCGTTATGATTGGATGGCCACATGGCAGAAAACCGGTCTTCTCGACTGGGAAGACAAGAACGGCGACGGCAAGATCCAATATTACAACGACGAGTCCGACGCGATGACGGCAAAGGCCGCGGAAAACGGCTGGGAAGGCAATGAGCTGACTAACTTCAACCGCGACATCCTCGTGCTGGCCAACCCCGAGATCGCGAACTTGCCCGGTTGGGTGATCGGTCTGGTGGCGGCGGGCGGCCTTGCGGCGGCGCTCTCCACAGCGGCGGGTCTGCTGCTGGCGATCTCTTCAGCGGTATCTCACGACTTGCTGAAGGGTCAGTTGACGCCGAACATGTCGGAAAAGGCGGAACTGCTCTCCGCGCGGATCGCCATGGCCGTGGCCATTGGTGTGGCTACGATCCTCGGGCTCAACCCCCCAGGATTTGCGGCGCAAACCGTGGCGCTGGCCTTTGGTCTGGCAGCGGCGTCGATCTTCCCGGCGCTGATGATGGGCATCTTCTCCAAGCGGGTGAACAACGTGGGCGCAGTCTCGGGCATGCTGGCCGGTCTGATCTTCACGCTGGTCTACATCTTCCTGCACAAGGGGTGGCTCTTCATCGCGGGCACCAATTCCTTCCCCGATACCGTTGACGGATCGCTCTTTGGCATCCAGTCCACGGCAATCGGTGCAGTGGGTGCGCTGATCAACTTCGGGGTCGCTTACGCGGTGTCGATGTCGACCAGGGACACCCCGCAGGAGATCAAGGACCTTGTCGAAAGCGTGCGGGTGCCTGCCGGTGCCGGTGCCGCGGTCGACCACTAAACCAAGGGGGCCAGCGGTGCAGATACCGCTGGCCCCACCTTTGACTTTTGCAACCGCGGGGTGTTTCGACGCCCTGACATCCAGGACTTCCTCATGACCGAGACGGCGCAGTCTTTCCTCGCTCAAATCCATCCCTATGATGCTTTGCCGGACGGGGTGCTGAGCGAAATTGCCAACCGGGTGGAATGGGTGGCCATGGCGGCTGGTGATTCGATCTACCAACATGGTGCGCCGCTACACGGTCTTTACATTATTTTCAGCGGTCAGGTGTCGGTGCGCGATGCGCATGGTAAGGAAGTCTCCCAGCTTCAGCGGCAGAACTCCTTTGGCGAACGGGGGCTTTTGCAGGACGGCAAGGCCGCGACCTCGGCCAGTGCCACCGAAGACAGCCAGCTGATCTGCCTGCCGCGTGATCTATTTCATAAGCTCCGCGCGGAGCATGAGCCGTTCCACCGTTTCTTTGACCGCTCGCGGTCGGGTGAGGCGGCCGAAGCCCTGCGCGCGTTCGATCTGACCAGTGTCCGGGTGGAAACCCTGATGGTCCCAAGCCCCTTGACCTGCCCACCGACGATGACCGTGCAGGCCGCGGCGCAGCTGATGCGGGATCGCCATATCTCCTGTCTTTGTGTGGTCGAGAATGACGCGCTGATCGGCATCCTGACGATACGCGACCTGTCAGGAAAAGCGCTGGCTGATGGGTTGGTACATGACACGCCGGTCAGCGTGGTGATGACCGCAAACCCGCGTGTCTTGCCACCCTCCGCCATCGGGTCGGACGTGCTGCATATGATGATGGAATACCGTTTGGGCCACCTGCCGGTGGTCTCTGCAGGCCGCTTGGTGGGCATCGTCACACAGACCGACCTGACCCGGTTTCAGGCCTCCAACACCGCAGGGTTTGTGGCAGAGGCCGCCCGCGCGGAGACCGCCGAAGCGCTGGCCGAAGTGACCAAACGCATCCCAAACCTGCTGGTGCAACTGGTGGCCGCAGGCAATCGCCATGATGTGGTCACGCGCCTGATCACCGACATCGCCGATGTGGTCACCCGCCGCCTCCTGCATCTGGCAGAAGCGGAATTCGGTCCGCCGCCCGCACGATATGTCTGGCTCGCCTGTGGCAGCCAGGGGCGGCAGGAACAGACGGGCGTGTCCGATCAGGACAATTGCCTGATTTTGGAGGATGGTCTGGACGCCGAGGCGCTCGCCTATTTCGGACCATTCGCGCAGTTTGTCAGCGACGGGCTGGACGCCTGTGGCTACGTCTATTGCCCCGGTGACATGATGGCGACGAACCCGCGCTGGTGCCAGCCGGTGTCGGTCTGGCGCGAGTATTTTCGATCCTGGATCAAAAGCCCGAGCAAAGAGGCACAGATGCTGGCCTCCGTCATGTTCGACCTGCGGCCCATCGGCGGGGATGCGAGCCTGTTCGAAGGCTTGCAGATGGAGACGCTGGAGGCCTCAGCCGCCAACTCCATCTTCACCGCGCATATGGCCAGCAACGCGCTGACCCATGCCACGCCGCTGGGCCTGCTGAAGGGGCTGGCGACGATTCGGTCGGGCGAGCGGCGCAACACCATTGATCTCAAGCTCAACGGCGTGGTGCCAGTGGTCGATCTGGGACGCATGTACGCGCTGCAGGGCAAGCTCGACGTGATCAATACCCGCGCCCGGCTGGAGGCCGCGATGGCGGCGGATGTGGTCAGCAAAAGCGGTGGGCGCGATTTGCTCGATGCCTACGATCTGGTCGCCCAAACCCGGCTGAACCATCAGGCCAACCTGATCAAGCAGGGTGAGGCACCCGATAATTTCCTGCCACCCGCCCGGCTCTCAGCTTTTGAGCGCAGCCATCTGCGGGACGCCTTTGTGGTGATCAAGACGATGCAATCAGCGTTGATGCAGGGACGGGGTGTATTGGGCTAGGATCGCGACAAGAGGGGGAGGCACATGTTTTTTGAATTGATCGGAACGATTGTTGCAGGAGCGGCTGCGGCGCTGATCGTCTGGGCCGTGAACCGGACGCTCAAGGGCCGTCTGCCGAAATGGCTGGTGCCCGCGGCGGCGGGCGCTGCAATGCTGCTGGCGACGATCTCCAGCGAATACGGCTGGTACGGGCGCACCACGGCCAATATGCCTCAGGGGTTGGTGGTTGCCCAGACGGTGGAGGAACAGGCATTCTACCGCCCCTGGACCTACGCGCGGCCCTTCGTATCCCGTTTCGTGGCCGTCGATCAGGCGAGCCTGCGTACCCATCCTGAACAGCCCTCGCGGCGTATCGTTGATCTGGTGTTTTACGGCCGCTGGGCACGCACGGCAAAGGTGCCGATGCTCTTTGACTGCGCCAATGCGCAGCGGGCGGATGTGGTCGATGGCATTGAGTTTGACACGGGCGGCGATGTGCTTAATGCAGACTGGCGCGCGGTTGCGACGGATGATCCCGTTTTGAAAGCTGCCTGCGAGGAGGTCTGACATGTCCACGCTCAGCCTCCGCTTGCGGGTGTTTCTGTTCTTCGGTCTGATCGGGGGCGGCGGGCTGGCGGTCATTGGCGGCGCGCTCTGGTTGGGGTTTCGCCAGCTTGGTGATCCCGAGGCGCTGTCGTCCTTCATGACCGTGGGCATCGTTTCGGCCTTCGGGTTGCTTGCGCTGGCGACCTTTGTCTGGCGACTTTTCGACGAAAATGTCTGCAAACCGATCGAACATATCGCGGCGCAATTCCGGGTGCGCGCCAACGCAGACATCAGCGGACAGATCGATGCGACAGCGGCGAAATATCTCGGCGATCTGGCCCCTGCCGCCTCGGCGATCCATGCAAAGCTTGGCGCTGCGGCACAAGATACGGCAGAGACCGTCGCCCAGAAAACCGCCCGGCTGGAACGGCACCGCGCTCAATTGTTGCGCATTCTCTCGGACATTCCCGTGGCTATGATCGTCGCCACACCTGATCATCAGATCGTACTCTATGACGGGCAAGCGGCCGATCTGATGGAGTGCGAAGCACCCGCCCGGCTGAATGCTTCGGTGTTCGACTATCTGGAAGACACCGCCATTCACGCAGCGCTGGCTCGCATGCGCACCGAGGGCATAGAACGCTGCGAGATCACCACAAAGGGGCGCTCCGGCGCGATCTACACGGGACATATCCGCCGGTTCGATGCGGAAGCCGGTTACGTTCTGATGCTGGAGCCGCTGGACCCTGATGCGGCCCGACCCCTCGTCTATGACTTTGACCTGTTTGAAAGAAACCGGCCCGATGACCCCGACGATGCCGACCTGCGGGATCTGACCTTTGCTGTTTTTGACAGTGAAACCACCGGGCTTGATCCAACGACGGACGCGGTGGTGCAATTGGGGGCGGTCCGGGTTGTCAACGGAAAGGTCATCGCCGCAGAGACGTTCGAGACGCTGGTGGATCCGGGCCGGCCGATCCCGCCGGGATCAACCAAGGTGCACCGCATCACCGACGATATGGTCGCAGGCGCCCCCGGCTTTCCCGAGGCCTGCGCGGATTTTCATACCTTTGCGCAGGGGGCGGTGATCATTGCCCATAACGCGCCTTTTGATATGGCGTTTCTGCACGGCTGCGCGGCTGAAAGTGGTGTCGACTTCGACAACCCGGTGCTGGACACGGTGCATCTCTCCGCCATTGTTTTTGGCGGGTCGGCAGAGCACACGCTGGATGCTATCTGTGACCGGCTCGCGGTGGAAATCCCCGATGCGCTACGTCACACGGCCCTGGGCGATGCGATGGCCACGGCTCATGCTTTTGTGTCCATGCTGCCCATTCTTGAAGCGCGCGGCCTGCGCACATTCGGCGCGCTTCGGGCCGAAGTTCAAAAACATAGCCGTATCCTGAAGGTTCAAAGCTGACCGATCTGACATTTCGCGGCGTATCCCCCGCGCTTCCGATCTATTTGGCGAGCAGGAGATCACAGGGCGGGTTACGGATCAAACCGGCGGAAAAACCGCCGAGAATGTACCGACCTGCGTTTGATCGCGTATGCGCCCCGATGGCCAGCAGGTCATAGTGTCCCTTGTCCATGACCTCATGCAGCGCATCACGCGCTTTCGCTTCGACAAAAACCGGATCGGGCAGGTCACCTGGAAGATCGGATACGGCCTTCCAAGTGGCATAATCACGCTCGGCTTCTTTGCGAAACGACACCTCATGGGCGTGAAAAAGGGTCAATTCGGCCCGCGGCGCGATCATTCGGATCTTGTGCAAGGCCGAGGCGCAAACCCGTGAAAGATCAACGCCGCCCAAAACGCGGGCATAGGCTTCATCTGCCTTATTTGCCACAAGGAGGACTGGCAAACGGCTGGAACGGATGAGATGCTCCATCGTGGTCTCTTTGATGTGGTCAAGAAAGACCCTGCGGCGATGCAGGCCGACAATCAACAGGTCGGCATTCAACGACCGGGCCTGTGCATTGATTTCTTCGATTGTGTCACCGACAACCACCTTGATCTCATGGTCTATCTTGCGACCGTCTGCGTCTGCTGCAACCTCGTCGGACAGCGTGCCAGCCGCTTCGCGTTGGACCTGATTCGACAGCGTTGTGGGCATGGCATCGTCGACCACGTGCAATACAGTCAGCTTGGCATTCAAATCCGCCGCCAGGTTGACGCCGCGCCGAACCGCCTGGCGCGACCGCTCTGACAAATCGCTCGCCACGATGATGCTTTTCACTTTCCTATCCCCCTCCCGGATCCATGTGTTTTCGACCTGCTTTATATGTGGGGAGGGGTTCCACTCAGACAAGACGCCAGTGGTAGGGATCGGCTTGATTTTGTTGAAAAACGCGAGGTGAGGGGTGCAAAAAGAACCGGTTTCGAAATCGCCAATGGTCATGCCGGCAAATGGGTAAATACGGGTCATGACATATGTTCGCATAGGCTTCTCAGCTAGTCGTCGCAGGCCACATCAGCCAGATTTAAAAGGCGATATTCTATGCCTATGCAAACGGTTCACGCGCGCCCGTCACCTACCACCCTCATGCGGCAGGCTGGTAATGAGCACCTTTGCCAAATCGCCGCCATCATGCGCCAGAAAGATGTGCGTCTTGGGCAGCGGCGGCAATCCGTAGTCAGAGGGGGCTTCGACCAGTTTTCCAGTAACCAGCGATTTGGGTAAAACAGCGATTGCCAGGTCTGAATTCAACGCCGCGATCTGACCCATTGAGGTATCGCTTGAATAGGCGACACGGTGGGATAACCCTTTCTTTTCCAAGGCCTGCAGGGCAGCCTCGCGCCACGCACAACCAACCTCTGCAATCGCAAGCGGCAGGGGAGAGCGCTCAATTGCACGTCCACCTTCGCACATCGCCCAGATCAGCGGCTCGGAAGAGAGTTGCTGAACCTTCATGGACGTGTCCCTGACCTCATTGAAGAGCGCGACGTTCACCTCTCCGTTCGCAAACATGTTCTGTACTGCCTTGCTCGTTCCCAGGGATACGTCGACCACAATGCCGGGGTGGGTTTCAGCGAGCTTTTGTAAAATCCCAGGCACCTGCGACACCCCGAGATCATGTGGCGCCGCCAATCGCAGATGCCCGGTCAGCGGTGAGCCGCGAAAATGCGCCATTGCCTCGTCGCTGATCCCCAGCAGCCTCCGGGCATAGCCGAGCAGGACCTCGCCCTGATCCGTCAATTCGACATGGCGGGCGTCTCGGGTCATCAGCCTGGCGTTGATCTGTTCTTCCAGTTTGCCAATCTGCAAGCTGATCGCCGAGGGCGACCGGTTCACACGTGCCGCTGCTCGTCGAAAGGTGCCGGTTTCGCAAATCGCCACGAAGCTGCGCAGCGCCTCCATGTTGAAGGTTCTGTTCGCAAGGGGCGGTGATTGCTTGTCAGTAATGGTTGAGGAAAAGTGATTCACAAATAGAGAACATATCGTTTTTCTAACTCTCGGTCAAAGCCTAGGCTCTCCCAAAAAATGGAGGGCACATGGCTAAAATCCAGAACGCGACTTTGATTGGAACGCTGTGGGCGCTTACGGCGGTATTTGTCTGGTCCGGGTCGCTGGTGCTGCTGCGCCTGGGCGTGACGACGCATCTGAACGCCTATGACCTGACAGCCTTGCGGTTCGGCTCTGCCGCTCTGGTGCTAATGCCGGTCATCCTCAAAACCGGATTTGCCTTTCGACGATTGGGCGCGGTTGGCCTTGTGCTGGTGATCTGCGGATTTGGCGCGCCTTACATCGTTCTGGTGTCACAGGCACTGCAAACCGCGCCTGCGTCGGCGGCGGGTGCGTTTAATCCCGGCATCATGGCCGTCAGCTCCGCGGTTTTGGGAGCGATGCTGTTTCAAGACCGCCTGCGATGGTTGCGGGGAATTGGTATCCTTTGCATCCTTGCCGGATTGCTGGGCTCCGCATGGTATCATCCGACCGGGCTCACCACCGGGCACGTCATCCTGATCTCGACCGGTGTGATGTGGGCGGCCTACGCGGCGGTGGTGCGCCGGGCGCGGATCTCGGCGCTGCATGCAACCGCAATTGTCGCTGTGGGGTCGGCGCTTGTGTATTTACCGATCTATTTCACCCTGCTCCCGAAAAGGATAGCCGATGCGCCATTGCAGGATATCATGCTGCAAGCCGGGTTTCAGGGCGTGTTGGTCAGTGTTTTCGCAGTCTTCGCTTTCAACCGCTCTGCGGAGCTTCTGGGCCCAGTCATTGGTGCCACGCTGCCCGCGCTTATTCCACTTGTGACGTTGGGCTTGGGTCTGGCCATTCTGGCGGAACCGGCCGGCGCATCTGAGGTGATAACCGCCCTTATCATTGGCGTGGGCGTCGCGTTGATCCTCATGGGACGGGGCCGCAAGTCCGTACCGCTGCCCAAAACCATGGCGGTGAAGTGATCCATGCCATGCCATTTGGCCCGGAAGTACAATGCCTGCAGCCTGGCGGAGCATTGACCACCAGCGATCTGGCAAGAGATCACGGGTGGATGCCAGGACGCAGGTTTCGGCAGGACAAAAGCGCACGATCAGATTGCGATCGGGATGGCCCGATCTGTCAATCGCATGCCGACGATCATCATGCGCATTGCGTCTTCTGCCGCGCGCCGGAGCAGCTTTTCGCCCTTGTCGATGGCCTCATCAAGCGAGCAGGGCCGTTTGATAATCGAGGCAAAAGCATCAATGCCGTTGTCCAGAGTTTCGTGCACGCCTTTGCCAATGGTGCCCGCCAACGCGATGGTCTGGATGCCCCGATCACGCGCACGCCGCGCCACTTCGCAGGGCACTTTGCCGTAGGGCGATTGCCCGTCCAAAGAGCCTTCTGCAGTGATCACCAGATCGGCATTCTCCAGCATGTCATCAAACCGAAGATACTGCATCACGATGTCAAACCGGGGGTGCAGCGTCGCCCCCGCAAAAGCGACAAGACCGGTGCCAAGCCCGCCGGATGCGCCGGAGCCGTTGGCCTGCCCCAGGTCCAGACCGATGGCCTGACGGATGACAGCTTCGTAGCGTTCAAGCCCTGCTTCCAACGCGTCGACCTGATTGGGGGAGGCGCCTTTTTGCGGGCCGAATACGCGGGCAACACCTTTTGGGCCAAGCAGGACATTGTGCCAGTTTACCGCCACGTCGATGGAGACCTGCGCCAATCGCGGATCGATTGGGCTGGTGTCGATCTGTGCAATTCGCGCCAGTTCGTACCCGCCAAAGCCAATTTCCTGCCCACTCGCGTCCAGCAGGCGCGCGCCGAGGGCCTGCGCCATGCCAGCGCCGCCATCATTGATGCCGCTGTCGCCGCAACCGATCAGGATCCTGTCCGCACCATGATCCAGCGCGCGCAAGATCAGCTCGCCAACGCCGTAGCTGGTGGTGCGGCCAGGGTCGCGCCTGTCTTTGGGCACGAGGCTGAGGCCCGCCGCTGCCGCCATTTCCAGAACCGCCGTGCGCGGGCCGTCGCCCCCCATGATGCCGAAAAAGGAAGAGACCTTTTCCCCAACCGGGCCGGTTACCGTGGCCTCATGAAGCGTGCCTTTGGTGGCGTTGATCAGGGCTTCGGTGAAACCCTCGCCGCCATCGACCATAGGCGCTTCGAGCACACGGGCGGACGGCAGCGCGCTTTGAACGCCGGAGCTGATTGCGCGGGTCACATCGTTGACAGAAAGAGATTCTTTGAAGCCCGAAGGTGCCACCAGGATCGTGAAAGACATTTCTTTATCTCCTTGAATTTTCTTCATAAAAGGAGAACGAAAGGGATCAGGAATTATTCCGGATTGTGGGAGAAACTTTGCAACGCAAGCGGTGTTCTGCCCACCTAGCGCAGGCCGAGCCTCTGGCGCAGATTTTGAGTAACCTGACCGATGCCACGCCTCACCGCGCGCAGATCAGCTTCGAGCTGCGTTATGCGACGAGACGATGCGATGGGCCGCTTGTTGATGGTCGTAACTTCCATACCGCGCGCTTCAGACATCCAGTTTGGACGCGGTACTGGCCTTGCGCTTTGCAACGGGATGGCCGCGGAAACACCACCACCCGCGTGTTGGATCGCAAACTGCTTTTGCGTTAGGGTAGGGCCTTCAATCATCGTAATTTCGATCTCTAACGAGGGCGTTAGCGATGCGGGTTTCACACCGAGTTGCCATGGCCATAGGATCAGTGCAGCGGCGCAGAGCGGCACGGCAACTGCGGGCATCAGCGGCAGCGCAAGGCGGAAAAGATCACGCTGCGCAAACGTCGGCTGGTCCATCGTCCCATAAATCGCGACTGGCTTGGCGCTGGCCATCATCGTCTGGCAATATCCGGTGCCAAGCACCGCCACCATCACGATGAGCGCGGGATCATGTCCGAATGCAGCAATCGGGAGGGCCACGGCGGGGATCAGAACAGCGGCGCGCGCACTGCGCGAGGTGATCACCAGATGGGAGAGCACTGCAATCAGCGCCATGAACCCGACCGCGACCGCCCGGTTTTTGGCAAAAGCTTCCGGCAAAAACGAAAGCATCCCGTCAGCGAGCCCCCGATTTGCGCCGGTCACGATCATCGCATCCGCAATGACAATCGTCGCCGTCAGATACAGGATCAGTTCCAAGTCAACGTCGCGGAAAATATCCTTGGTTTTGCGGTCGGTGAAGGGTTTGGCAAGCAGCGCCAGCGCACCGCCCAATGCGATCACGACAATCGACACATGATGCAGGCCGGTTGTCACCCACAACGCAAGCAGTGTGATGAGGATGAGGGCCAATCGTTTTTGCCGTGTATCAAGCGGTGCAGGGGGCCGGCGCAGGGCAAGCGGTGCGCGGCGCAGGTCGGCTGGTACAAAGAGCCAGAGGATCAATCCGGTTGCGAGGAGGCTGGAGATCAAGGAGACCGGGAGGACGAGCAGCATCCACTCCAGGTAACCAATAGCGGCGCCACCGGATCGGGCAATGGCGTCCACCGCAATCAGATGCGCTCCGGCCCCCAGGAGCGAACCACCAGCAGACAGTAAGATCACCGTGGGGAAAAGCAGCGCCAGGGGTCGGATCAGCCGCGTGTCCGGCAATTGCTCTTTGAGGGCCAGAAAGACGGGCAGCAAGAGCGCGGCCCGGCCCGATGTCGATGGAATGAAGAAAGCCGTAGCGGTGATCATGAAGGTCAAAACATAGGCGACCGAGATGAAATTGCCGAAAGGCACCAATGCGCGGGCGACCAGCAGTTCCATCAATCCGCTGGTTTTCAACACGGAGGCAATGACAAAAGCCGCCACCAGCAACCAGACCAGTTCTCGACCCAATGATGCAAAAAGCCGTTCCTCTGGCAGGGTGCCGGTGAGCACAAGGGCGAGTGCCGCGGCAATGGCCACCAATGAATCCGGAACACGCGTCATCGTCCAGCCCATCACCGCAAACGCGGTGATGGTCAGGGCGTTGCGACCGCCAGCATCGAGCGTCTCAGGCACCGCCCAGAACAGCAGCGCGGCGGCCATAGCCAAGGGAACCGCCAGCACCTCCGTTTCGCGCAACGGGCAATCTCCAAACAGCTTTTGGGACAGTGCAAGGCCGGTCATCTGATTTCCTTCCGCAGTAACAGTGTTGGGGGGAATACGTGATGTCGGGCCGGTTATTCCTGCGGTTGTCATAAAATCGTAACATTGGCGCAGATCCGCCCAGACCCGCGGCAGTATGGGGAATATCGCCCCCGGAAGTCCGCTTGAAAGCGTTGGGTCTTGGCTTTCTCTCCAACACATCGTCGGATGACCGCAGAGCAATAACTCCAAAATCAAGCGCCTCCCGACACGAGAAACCAACCGTTACGGGATACATTTGCTATGCACCGGAACGCCACGGCCGGGCGCCTGTCCCGCGGATTCCTTTTGACCTGATGTCGCTGTTTGGCGCGGTGATCAGAGAGTGGGTGGCGGTAAGGTTTACTCCAGAAGCAGCGGTTCTGTTGGCGGCAGCCCGGAACAGATCGGCGCGAATTGCACGAGCCCCGCGCCAAATACCTCGTCCGGGCCTTCGTCGCCCAAATCCAATGCGGTCTCGCGCAGGAAGGCTTTGACCTGCGCGACCGTCATGTCGGGCTGCTCGGACATCAAAACGGCAGCGGCGGCGGTGGCAAATGGCGCGGCAAAGGAAGTGCCGGTTTTGGTGCGCACCCCCCGCACCGATGCGGCCGTCCATACTTCAACCCCAGGGGCTGCCAGATCGACATGTGGTCCTCGGCCCGCGCGGCGATAAACCCGGCCCGAGGCGTCCACTGCGGTGACTGTCAGAACCGGATCATAAGCGCCCGGGAAAACCGGTGCTGCGCGCGGGCCGTCATTGCCTGCCGCCGAGACAATCAGAATTTGCGCGTCGCTCATCTGCGCCACCATCTCTTCCAAAAGGACGTTGTGGGGGCCAGCGAGGCTCATGTTGATAACATCGACCTGAGCCTCTGCGAGCTGATCCATCGCCTGCACGAGGTTGAAGGCATCGCTGCGTTCATCCCGACCAGCCGCATAAAAGGCGTCCACCGCAACAAGCTGGGCCTCGGGGAGCAACCCGTGTGCCCGCCCCGTGCGCGAGCCAATGAGGATTGCCGCCACGGCTGTGCCATGTTGCGCGCCCGATGTCGCAAGGCCCCCGGTATCAAAGTCCAACACCGAGAGCTGGCTGCCGATGAAGGCCTCATGGTCGGGGTTGATGTCGGTGTCGATCAGTCCGATGCGCACTGTCGGCCGGCCGCAGCTCGCCACGGCAGAGGCAGGCGGTCGCCAGCTGATCAGATCAAAGGAGGTGCAGTGCAGGCCTTCGCACGGCGTGTTGAACCCCTCGCTCATTCTGTAGAAATGGTTGAAGTCAGCCGCTTGCCCGGAGGGAAGCTGGCGGATTTCTTCGAGGGCTGTTTCCAGCGGTGTGCCGGAAGGTACACGCATCCGTCGCAGGGTGCTGTCAAAGAGCGTGACCTCGGTGACCTGCAGCACTTCGTATCCAAGTGCCAGCAATCCGTCCAAATCTTCCTGCGACAAATCGAGGACAACGATTTCATCAGCGGCGCGGGTTGGAAGCGGCTGCGGCGGCGGGCTTTGTGTGGTGCGCGCGGGCGGTGTTCGACCGAAAAGCAGGTCGAGCAGATTGCCACCCGGATTGGCCCCACCTGTTGCACCATTGCCGTTTCTGCCCCGGCTCCCCGGCCCGTCATCATCGTCGTTATCACGATCATCATCTCTGTCGTCACCATCGTCGCCGTCGTCGTCATCCGCCAAAGCGACTGCGGAAAACGGACCTTCGGATGAGACAAGTGGCAGCGCCGCGATTACCAAGAGCGTCAGCGCAATATGAAACAAGTACTTCAGCATTCGGGGTCTCCATCTAAGCCGCAAGTTGCACGTTTTGGCAGCCTCATGTCGCTAGTTATTGCGCCACAGTTCCAGATTGCCATAAAGGTAACGATGCAAAGCGCGAAAAATTCCACTCATAAAAGTGAGAGAAAAGAACAACGATGTCAGACAAGTTTGCAGACGACATCATTGCGTTTCTCCCCAACCTTCGGCGTTTCGCAATCTCGCTGTGCAGATCGCCGGATACGGCTGACGATCTTGTGCAGATCACGGTTGAACGTGCTTTTGCGGCACGCACGCAATTTGATCCGGACACGCGCCTTGAGGCGTGGTTGTTTCGCATCCTGCGCAATGCCTGGATCGACATGACGCGCCGCACCAAAACGCGTGGCACCCAGATCGATATCGACGATGCGCCCGATGCCAGCACCGTTGATGGCACCAAGGTAACCGAAACCGCCCTGATGCTGCAATCCGCCAAGGCCGCGATTGATACGCTACCGGCGGATCAACGCGACGTGATCATGCTGATCTGCGTGGAGGAGATGAGCTACAAAGAAGCGGCGGGGGTTTTGGGCACGCCAATCGGCACTGTCATGAGCCGCCTTGCACGGGCACGTATCGCCATTGGCGAAAAACTGGGAATAAACCGCGACACTGCACGTTCTTCTGGAAGTCAAGGAGACAGCTGAGATGCAACAGTCTGATTTTACAGATGAAGAATTGATGGCCTATGCCGACGGTGAATTGCCTGAGGATCGTGCTTCCGCAATGGACCTGGCCCTGGCCGACAGTGTCGAGCTTGCGGACCGGTTGGCTTTGTTCATTGAGACAAGGGCTGTTGCGAAAGAAGCCTGGGAGCCGGCGCTGCATGCGCCCGTGCCAGACCATCTGGTTCAGCGTGTGCGGGAGTTGGCGGCCGCGGGTCAGAAAGTGCAAACCGTATCCGATGACACAGTGGTCGCCTTTCAGCCGAAACCCTCCGCACCAGCGGCGCCCCCACTTTGGAAGCTGCCACTGGCGGCGAGCTTGGCCCTGGCCGTTGGCCTGGGCGCAGGCCTGATGCTGTCACCGAACAGCAGCGGTGGCTTGGGGAGTATCGAAATCGCGGCGCTCACGGATGCGCGGATCATCGCGGCCCTCAATACGGTACCGTCTGGTGAGGACGCCTTGCTGACGGATGGTGCGCGCATTGCCCCAATTGCCACCTTCTTTGACGGTGCGCAAACGCTGTGTCGGGAATTTGAGTTTGACCGTACGGACGGCATGACAATCGTTTCCGTCGCCTGCCAACGAGGCGGGCAGTGGGATGTTCAGATGGCGGTTGCAGCTGCTGCGGCGACGGACACCGGTTACGCACCTGCCTCTTCGCTGGATACATTGGACGCGTATCTTTCCGCCAATAATGCCGGTCCGCCGCTCGATCCAAGTGACGAAGCCGCTGCTTTGGCGGCGCTGCGCTAAGCCCTTCACACAAAATTCTCGGCGCGCCACGGCCTCTTCTTCGGGGCCGTTTTTATTGTTTTAAAACAGTACATTAAAAGTTCATCCTCCGTTCATTTAATTTTATCAAACCATTCATTCCGCCAACAGGATACTGACACCCCGCCTGCTTAAATTGATCCTCAGACAAACCAACCCAAGAGGATGACTGACATGACCATTCACAACTTTGATTTCGACCTGACAATGCTGCACCTGGGTGCGAAATGGGCGTTCACCACCCGCCGCGTCAATCATGATGATGTCGCTGGTCTGGACGCTGCGGTCGCCCTTGGCGTTGCCGGTGATCTGGTGCTCTGCGAGATTACTGAAATCAACCAACACCAGAAAATCCAGCTTTCCAGCGGGCGTGCGTCGACGAGCTATCTGGGGGATAAGGTGGTCCTTTGCATCGGTGACCGTTATGCCCCCGATCAGTTTGAGGGGGCCGCACGGATCACCGCCGACGGTGCGGATCTGCTGGCCGGTGGTGGCGTTGTCGGCACCATGGAGCACGCCCACGCGCGGATGGCCGAACCCACGAAACTGCGCCCGATTGGCTTGCTGACTGACCGCTCCGGCGAGGTGATCAACATTGCGCGCTACGGGCTGCCAGCCGCTGAAATTCCTGACCATGTGACCGTCATCGGCGTGTTTGGCGCGTCGATGAATGCGGGCAAAACCACAGCGGCGGTCAGCCTGGCACATGGTCTTTCGCGTGCTGGTTTCAGCGTTGCGGGCATCAAGGCGACCGGCACCGGCGCCTTTGGGGATTTCAACGCATTCGAGGACGCGGGCGTCAGCGCCATGGACTTCACGGATGCCGGTATGCCAACGACCTACCGGATGCCAATGGACCGGGTCGAGCAGGGCTTCGAGACTTTGGTGGGCACGGCGGCTGCAAACGGCGCGGATATCGTGGTGGTGGAGATTGCGGACGGTGTGTTCCAGCAGGAAACCCAGGAAATACTCGCCGGATCATCCATACGGGATCGTTTGGATGCCATCCTGTTTGCAACACCTGATGCTCTGGGCGCTGTCGGTGGTACCAAGGTGCTGGCAGATCACGGGCTGCGGCCGTTTGCGATGTCGGGGAAGCTGACGCAGTCACCGCTGGCGATGATGGAGGCGAAGATCGCGACGGGCATCCCGCAATTGTCGCGAGAGGACCTGTGCACACCCGCCGCGGTGATGGCGGTTGCGCGGGGTATTTTGCGCACGCCCAAGTCTCACAACGCCCAAGAACCTGTCCTGGTTGAAAAGATGACCGCCGCATGAGTACAATCTTGATATCTGTCAGGAGGGGCCGCGTGTTTCATGCGGCCCTATTTGCGCGTAGTGTAACGCCGCGCTATCGCGCTAGGTTATGCGAAGCCGTGCACCGTTGCCGAGAGAATACCCGTCGAAGATCGCATCCATTTGGGCCACCGGAGAGTAAACGATGACCATCGCCAATCTGCTACGCGTTCTTGCCGCGATCATGTTGGTTGTTGCGCTGAGCGGCACTGTTCTTGCCTACTGGACCGCACAACGCGCCGCATTCTTCAACGCGCGCATCAACCTGGCGCATGAGTCCTATGAGGAGCATCTGCAGCTGAGCGGCAATACCTATCAGCTGTTCAAGCAATACGGCGATGCCATGCTGATCGGGGATCGCGACCAGGGTGCGGGTGAAGCGGAATTGATTCGCCTGATCCGCGCGAACATTCGCAGCATCCGTTCCCTGATCGGTCAGGAAATTGACCTGGTGGGCAATGAGGAGATCGAGGAACTTCAATTGCTGTCCCAGATCGAGCGCAAGATCGAAGACCTGATCGCGCGCTTTGAAATCGTGCGCAAAGACACCGCGGTGGAGCAATTCGGGCGCAACTGGACAGGTCTCTCCGTCATGCTGGACGATGAGATTGATCGCGATTTCCATTCCATGATCAACGCCGCCCTCGCGGAAGAGCTGGAAGAGGTCGAAGAGACCCGCGTCGCTGCGGAGCGACATCTCCGGTTGGCCAATAGCGTTGCGTTTTTTCTTGTGATGCTGGCGCTGAGCGTGGCCGGTGGCGCCCTATGGATCTATACTCGCGCCATCGTGCAACCGATGCGTCATTTGATGAAAGGTGTAAGCGCTCTGGCGGATGGGAATTTCTCTCATCGTATGGGGTTGCGGGGGCGGAGCGAGATTTCCGAGATCGGCGACGTCATGGACAATATGGCCGCCATGGTTGAAGCGCGCACGGCATCGCTCACCACACAAAACATCGAATTGGAGGAAGCCGTTCAGGACCGGACGGCGGAGCTCGAAAACCTGCTCCAGAAATCGCGCCTTGCCGAGGACGCGCGCCGCCAGATGCTTGCGGATGTCAGTCATGAATTGCGCACGCCGCTGACCATCATACAGGGCGAAAGTGATGTTGCCCTGCGTGGGCAGGACAAGACGATCGAAGAATATCGCGAAGCTCTGCGCCGCACGCGCGAGACCGCCAAACACACAAATCTACTGGTGAACGATCTGCTGTTCATTTCCCGCGAAGAGGCTGGTCAGACCCGCCTCAAGCTGGAACGGGTCGACCTTAAACAGCTGCTCCAAGACGCGGTTGACGTCTTCGGCCCGGACATTCCCGTTATCAGTGATCTGGAAACTGCCGAGATGTCGCTGGACGTCTCCCGCATTCGCCAATGTATCGCGGCGATGATTCAGAACGCCCGACGCTATGGTGGTCCGGAGATTGCGGTGCGTCTGATACGGACAGCCACCGGATACCGCGTCTGCGTGGAGGACAACGGACCAGGGCTGCCGGACAGCGAAAAAGAGAAAGCGTTTGAGCGCTTCTTTCGTGGATCAAACGCGGCCAATCAATATGAGGACGGGGCCGGTCTTGGCCTACCCGTGGTGCGCTCCATTGCGCGTGCGCATGGCGGAAATGCGCTGTTGCGTGACCGGGACGGCGGCGGACTTTCGAGCATCATGGAGTTGCCCGTCTCCGCGCCCTTGCGGGTTGTCTCCCAATCCTGAAACAGTTTTTGCAGGAAAATTTGGGTCCAAGAATAAAATTGGGAATAACCAGCGGTCCGACCCGTTTGTCTTTTCAGAGGGGCGACAGCAACGCGCCCGAAAGACAACGAGAAGGCGCAAAGACTATGAATATCCTGTTGATTGAAGACGAATTGCGGGTCGCCGATTTTGTGCGGCGCGGATTGAAAGCCGAAGGCTGGGTCGTCGAACATGCCAGCGACGGCGAAGCCGGGTTGGAAATCATGCAGGATCGGGACTTCGACGTGATTGTGCTTGATCTGATGTTGCCCGGGATCAGCGGGCAACAGGTCTGCCAGAAAATGCGTGCCCGCTCGAATGTCACGCCGGTCTTGATGCTGACAGCCTTGGACAGCACAGATGAACGCGTCGCCGGGTTGCGGTTGGGGGCGGATGACTACCTGCCCAAACCCTTTGATTTTGATGAGCTGATCGCACGTATTCAGGCGCTGCACCGCCGTGTCACCGGCTATGTCAGTGATGCGAACGAGGGTAAACTGCAGCATCAGGGCCTGATCTACGACAGCAGCGCTATGGTGCTCACGGTTGATGGCGTTGCCGTGGATCTGTCGGCCAAGGAGCGTGAGTTGATCGCTATTCTGATGGCCAGCAAGAACAAGGCGCTGAGCCGAGAGCGTATCCTGAATTCGGTTTGGGGCACCCACGAGGATCCGATGACCAACGTTGTGGACGTATATATCGGTCGCCTGCGCAAGAAGCTCGGCCCCTATGGCAGGCTGATCACCACCGTACGCGGCGCGGGGTATCGTTTCGGCTGATCGCACCTGGGGGCTGGTGGCAAGGCCAGCACCGAAAAGCGTGCCACTCCTCCATCTTCATCATGTAATCGGCCAGGAGCATGCTCCTGACCTAAATACGCATTGCGCAGTTTGAGGGAGGGAGCAGACCTCAAACTGCGCAAGCGCCGCATGCCAATCTACCTGATCTCAAAAATCAACCAGCACGGCATCCGGTGTGCCCGTTTGCGCGATGCGCCCGTCTTCGATCACCCAAAGCTCATCCATCATTTTGGCGATTTCCATGTTGTGCGTGATCAGAATTGTGGTTGCGTCGCTGCCCTGAACCAATGCGCGCACCAGGTCCGGGCCGTCCCGGTCCAGCGCGTCGTCGGGTTCATCCAGCAACATCAGACGTGGTTTGGACAGCGCCGCGCGTGTCAGCAGAATGCGGCGAATTTCCCCGGCGGACAGGTTGCGCCCGCCCTCGGCGACGGTGCCGTCCAGCCCATCCAGACGGTCGATGACCTTGCTCAGACCAAAATTGTCGGCCTGGCGCAGAATGTCAGCATCATCAGGCCGCCCCTGCACCCCCATCGTCAGCGCGCGGCGCAGCGACCCCTTCAGGATCGGTGACCGGGTACCGATCAAAGCAATCATCTGACGCCGTTCCCGTGTGGTGAGAGCTGCGGGCGAGATATCGCCCAGCAACACGCTGCCGGACTGCGGATGCTCCAGCCCGGCGGCGAGGCTCAGCAATGTCGATTTGCCAGCGCCGTTTGCGCCGACGACACCGATCTTGCGACCGGGCAGTGCGGTCAGATTGATATCCGCCAAGGCCCCGGCGCAGACATCCGAAAAAATCAGCGCGGGCGGGGCATCGGGCACTGCAGTATCCGTGGAGCGGTCAATTTCAAGCTTTGGCATGTTCAGCAGTTTGAGGCATTTCTCACGCGCATTGCGCCAGGCGCGATGGCGATCCCAAACACCGGCAAGATCCCGCATCGGCTGGATCATCAGCCCGACGGCGGCCAGACAGCCAGCGGCCTCTGCGGCAGGAAGCCCGCGGTGCAGCGCCACCAGAAAGACGCTTGCGCCGGCTATTCCGGAGACCACATCCGGGATCGCACGCAACAAGGCCGCGCCGCGCGCACGCGCAAGGGCCGCGTCAACGAGCTTGTCGGTCTTCACCTTGATCCGCCGGGTTTCGGTCTGCATACGCCCGAGCAGCCGGAGTTCCGGCGCATGTGGGATCCGCTCGCTCATATCCGCCGCGAGCCGGGCGCGTCGGGCGCGCAGCCGCTTGTGTGCGGGGCCAAGCCGTGGCCCAAGCATCGCCGAAATCAACAGGCCAAGCGCAATTGGAACAGCAGCGGCCAAACCGATTTCGAAATTCATGTAGAACAAAACGCCGGTCGCGACGGGCAGGACAATCAGCGCGGAAATCATCCGGGCCAACCCCATGCTGACCCAGGCCCGCACCGCCGTTAGATCGCCCACGAACCTCAGGGCCAAGGATCCATTGCGCCGTGCGGCGATGTCCCGTGCGGAGACCCGGGCCATATGTTTGAACAGTTTCATTCGAAGCGACGCCGCGAAATGTTGGCCGACCTTTTCCGCCGCCAGCCGTTCGTAGAACCGAAAGGTGCCAATGGCCAAACCGGCCATCGCCAGTGCGGCCAGCGCAAAAACTGGCAGGACCGGGGACGTATCGCGAAAGGCGGCGAAAACATCGCGGGTGGCGAATGCCGCCAGACCGGTTGCCGTGGCCTGGCCCAAGGCCAATCCGATCAGCAAGCAGATGCCGCGGCGGCGTCCTTCGCCCAGGATTTTGGGTATCGTGCTCATGCCGTGGCCTCCATCTGGTCAAAGGGTTTCAGGTGGCGAGCCACGTGACAGGCGCGCTGCTGTTGTGCGGAACAGGTACCGCGGCAGATGCCAGCGGATTCTGTCGGTTCATCGGCGATCACAATCCTGTCCAACTGGCCCTTTGTGACGCATGTTTCGAAGTCGTGACCGCAGCCTTTCAACACGTGCAAGGACACGTCGGGTTCGATTTTCAGATCGGTTGCCGCCGTGCGCACCGCGTCCGTCCAGCGGCGTGCACGATCCAGACGGTGCAACCCCTGCTGCGCATCGATGGCGGCGCCGCTGCGGGTATTCTTGTCCCGCACACGGTCATTTTCGCCGACACAGACATTCATCGGCAAGGTCAGAAAACGGTCCAGGTTCGCGATGATGCTGTAGCTCCATTCGTCCGCATGTTCAGGTCGGGGCCATAGCCCATAAGGATAGGAGGCGGTGTCCGGAAACGTGTACCACCCCGGCGACGCGATGCTCAGATGCGAGACGCGTTCCGGATGCAGCAGGGCAAAGCGATGGACAAACTGCGCGCCACCGGAAAATCCAAAGAGATCAAGCTTTTCTGATTGCACGACCCCCATGTTTCGGAGTGACAAGATCAAATCCAACAGCGCCAAGTCGGCGCGCCCACACAGGAACGCCTGCTGGTAGCCAAGCCAGTTGGTTGTGTCGAAAACAGGTGCGATCACGGGCCGTCCAAGCGCCGCGGCCCGGTCGGCAAACAGTGCTGCTTGCAATTCGGCACCGCGCCGTATCCCATGAACGGCCACCAGCGGTGGCGCGTCGGGGGTAATGGTATGCGGGAGCGCCAGCCAACAGGCCAATCCGTTTCGGCCGTTCCCGGGGCGAAATATCACCTGATAGGACGATCCCTCAGGTCTCGTGGTGTTCAAACTGACGCACATGGCGACGCTCCCTTCTGCAATGGGTTCAGGCGGCCGTGCCAAGGACCTCTTCGGCGAGATGGCCTGGCAGCATATCGAAGATCATGTGAATGCGGTCCTGATCGCCATCGTTGTTGGCCTCATGCATCTGATCATTGTCGAACCACCACAGCTCGCCCTGCTGCATGCGCACCTCTTCGTCGCCCGCTTTCATCCAGGACCCATGGGTGGAGGTCAGGACGAAGTGATAGCGGTTGCGCACGCGGTAATAGAGCCCGCGGTCAATATGCGGATAAACGCGTTTCCCGGCGGGCAGGCAGACGATTTTTGCGCGGCCCAGAATACTGTCCTGATCGCGCGCGAATTCTTCAAGAAAGGCCCGCGCGACGGGATAGTCCTTTGAGCCTGTGGTCCACCGGCTTTCATGAACATCGCGCCGCTTGCGGTCCCCGATGGCCGATTTGCGCAGGCCGCGTAGGGGAATGGCTTTTGCTTCGCGCTGCACGGCGATCTTATCCTGCCGCCCGGTAGAGGCGTCCCATGCATGATCGATGCCGTTGATTTCGTCGAGAAACGGGGTCGGATCTACGTCTGCCTTAAGGCGCTTGAAGTACTTCATCTGAATCTCCTCTTTGGGTTCGACACGCTGGAACCGGTGTCTGCTGAGCACCTACTGTCCGGACCTTGCGGCCGCTGAGCAGGCATGGTTCAAGCATGAAGGGGTTTACTTTGATTATCAATCAAGCTATTGTTTTTTAACATGAAAATAAGAAATTCTTAACGCCGAATTCATCTAATTTTCATGTGGCTTTCAAGACAGGAATGGTTCGTTATATCGGCGCGGGCAGCGGGGCGTGATCGCCGCGTTTTGCGCCGGGTAAACGCGGGTGATCTATCTGCGTCGCAAGCAGCGAAAGCAGCCGGTGAGGATTACCGCTGTCAAATCGATTTATCTTGGAGAGGCGATACCGGCACGTCGGCCCAGAACCACCGCGCTCAACAGACCGTTGCCAGAGAGGTAGCCGCTGTCGCCCTTGCCCGACACGCCGCATGCTGCGCCACCGCCGGCGTAAAGCGTATCAAACGGCGTGCCATCACTGCGCAGGACCTGCGCATCCGCGTTCACCTGCACGCCGCCCTGTGTGTGGAAAAGGGCACCGGTCACGCGCACGCCGCAATATGGTGGCGCGAGTGGGGTCATTCCAAACCGGCGACCAAAGCGGTCCGTGCCCTCCAGCGGGATTTCAGCGAGTGTTTTTGCAAGCCTGTCGGGCGGCAGGCCAAGCGTCTGCGCGAGCCCCTCCAAGGTGTCACTTGTGCGCACGGCCCCGGCGGTTTCGGCGCGTTTGAAATCCTCGAACTGCCGCGCGATGCCCGCGATACGATGATCAAAGATGGCGAAAGCTTCGCCGCCCGGTTGCGAGAGCACAGCGCGCGCGGCTTCGGAATACCCCTGTGCTTCGTTCCAAAAGCGGTCGCCCCGCCGATTGACCTGCACGCCCCCTTCGGTGATGACCGCCCAGGTGATCAGAATGCCATGTGGGTGGGCCACATTGCCATGCCCCTGATAGGCCCCGAGATGCTGGGTCTGAGCGCCGATATCTTCGGCCCAAAGCACTGCTTCGCCGCGGTTGCCATCATGGCCAAACCACAGCCCGTCGGCAATTTCCGACATGTGTTGGCTCACCAGTGCCCGGTTGCCGCCAAATCCATTGCAGGCAAGGACCATGCGCTTGCATCCAATGGTTTCGACCCCGCCATCAGGCCGGTTCACCGTAACGCCGTAAACCTCGCCATCGCGATGAAAAAGCACGCTGGCGCGCCGGTCGCAGATGATGTCAATTCCCTTGACCTCGCAGGCGGTACGCAGCGCGTCGATCAGTTCAGCGCCAGACCGCGTGGGCAACCCGTGCATGCGATGCCGCGAGTGACCGGGGTAGTCGAAATTCGTCACAACCGAAAACGGCAAGCCGTGTACTTCCGCCAACCAGTCGATTACTTCGGCGGCCCCGCTCGTCATCAGATCAACAAGTGCTGGGTCGTTTTCATCCTGCGCCTTGGCCTGGATGTCGGATGCAAAGAGGGCCGCACTGTCGTCGATGCCAGTCGCGCGTTGAATTTTCGTACCTGCCGCCGGGATCAGCCCGGCGGACAATGCGGTTGAGCCGCTGGGTACCGGGTCTGCCTCGATCACCAGAACCTGCTGGCCGGTTTCTGTAGCGGACAAGGCGGCAACCAACCCGCAGGCACCCGCGCCGATGATCAGAGTTTCGATTGTAATATCAAAGGTATCGGGCGGCGGCGCCGTCCTAGTCATTGGCGTCATACTGCACGCCTTTTTTCAGCATGTCCGCGGTGCCGATCACCTTGTTCAGCCCGTCAAAGTCAAACATCCGATCCGCAAAGGGGCGATTGCTGCCATGTTGTTGAAGGCTCTTGTAATAATCCTGCGCGGTGCGCGCCAGCGCCCGAACGATCCCGCCTGGAAAGATCACGATGGAGAAGCCCTGCGCTTCGAGATCATCGGCGCTGGTGATCGGGGTCGCGCCGCCTTCGACCATATTGGCCAGCAGCGGCACGCGCCCGGCGAATTGTCGTGTGATGCTTTGCAGGTGCGCCGCGCTCTGCGGCGCTTCGATGAAAAGCACGTCGGCGCCCGCTTCCAGATAGATCTCGGCCCGGTCGAGCGCCGCCGAGACCCCTTCAACCGCGATGGCGTCTGTGCGGGCGATGATCAACGTTTCACCACTTGCGCGCGCGTCGGCCATTGCCGTGACCTTGCCCGCCATCTCGGCTGCTGGGATCAGGGACTTGTCCGCCAGATGACCGCATCGCTTGGGATAGCTTTGATCCTCCAACTGCAGGGCTGAGGCCCCCGCGCGTTCATAGAGCCGCATGGTACGCTGAGAGTTCAGCGCGTTGCCAAACCCGGTGTCGGCATCGATGATCACCGGCAGGGCCGTGCGATCCGCAATCAGCGTCATGGTGTCGGCCATCTCGCTTGCGGTGCTGAGTCCGATGTCCGGGCGCCCTAGACGGGTGTAGGCCACCGCCGCTCCGCTGAGATACAGCGCCTCGAACCCCGCATCTGTCGCCAGGGAGGCCGTCAGACCGTCATAAACGCCGGGCGCGACCAGAATGTCCTTGCTTTGCAGGCGGGATCTGAGGCTCATGCCGTGCCCTCCAGCCAGTCCCGGGCATCGCGGCAGGTCATCTGATGCGTGACGGTGCCCAGAGAAAGCAGCGTGGCGTCATGTATCTCCTGCCGAAAGGCGGCACAGCCATCGGTCAGCATCACGGTCTCTATGTTGCGCAGGTGGGCGTCGCGCAGTGTCGAGGCCACGCCGCCATTCGTTACGATGCCGCCGACGATCAGATGCTCCACGCCGACGGCCCGCATGATGTATTCCAGTCGCGTCTGATAGAACGCGGAATAAGCCACTTTCTCGATCACGAAATCCGCAGGCTGCAGCGCTTCGACCAAGCTGTGACCGAAACCGCCGGGCGCAAAATCGCCCTTACCCAGGAAAGGGCGCAACTCTTTCAGATGTGGCGCAATCAGTGGTGTCCCGTCGCGGTCCGGCACAAGCGAAAACTGCGCCGAGAAATACCGCCCCCCCTGATCGCGCAGGGCCTTGATCAGCGGCGCAATGCGATCCGGCAGCGCGGCGATACTGTCGGAGCCCTGCCCGGCGCGACCATAGGCGCCTTCGGGGTGGAGAAAATCGTTTTGCAAATCGATGGTCAACAGCGCGGTGCGTGCCAGATCCCAGTCTCTTGGGCTGCTCATGATGCCTCCTCCGCAGGTTCAATGATGGTGTTGCCGAATTGGTCCACGCGGCCCTGCAGATCCGGCTCAATTAGCACCGTGGTATCGGGTTGTGTCAGAATGGCGGGACCTTTGATCACCGTACCAACGGGCAGGGACAATCGGTCATAGATCGCGGTGTCCTGCCAGTCGTCCCCGAAATGAACCGGGCGTGTCGCGGTCGGGTTGACCGCGCCTTCCTGTGTTGGGGCCAGCGTGGTGAGATCGAACTTGGGTCGCCTGCCGGTGACGGCGCTGCGCAGGTTGAGAATGCGCCGCACGCCACCCTTCAGCAACCGCCCGAAGGTTGCGTCATAGGCCGTGTCAAAAGCGGTTTCGATCTCTGCCTGCGTGGGCGGTTGCACCGTGCCGTTCTGCACCGTCACGCTGAGCGGGACAGACACGGTATGGGTCTGCCCGATGTACGCCATGTCCAGCTCGAAACTGATGTCGCGGGCCTCGAAAATGGTGCGGGCGGCGTCCAGCAGCGCCATGCCCTGATCGGCGTGGGATTGCATGAAGCGTGTCAGCGCCGCTGCGTCGAGCGTGCTCACCAGCGTATTGATCGTCTGCACGAAGTCCTGCCGCATGTCCGCGATCACACAGCCCATCGCAGAGGTTACACCGGGATAGCGGGGCACGATGGCGCGCGCGATGCCCGTCTCCGCCAGCATCGCCCCGGCATGCAGCGCGCCGCCGCCGCCAAACGGCATGAAGGCGAAGCGCTTGGGATCAAAGCCGCGTTCGATGCCCACAAGCCGGATCGCCCCGGCCATGCGGCTGTTGGCGACGGTTAGGATCGCCTCGGCGGCCTCTAATGTGCCAAGGCCCAGGGGTGCGGCCACATGCAGATCAATCGCTTTGGCTGCGGTCTCGACATCGAGGCGCGCAAGCTTGCCGCCGATCGGATTGTCCGGATCGATCCGACCCAGCACCACATTGGCGTCGGTCACGGTGGGGCGGTCATTGCCCATTCCATAGGCAACAGGGCCGGGGTCTGACCCGGCGCTTTCCGGTCCGATGTTCAAAAGCCCGCCCTTGTCGACCCAGGCGATGGAACCGCCTCCGGCCCCGATGGTCGTGATCTCGATCATCGGCGTGCGAACGACCATACCGAAATCAACCGAGGTCTGCGGGGACAGCATGGAGTGGCCTTCGGCGATGAGGGACACATCGAAGCTGGTGCCGCCCATATCGCCGGTAATCACATTGTCAAAGCCCGCCGATTGGGCGATGTAGCCCGCCGCAATCACCCCGGCGGCGGGTCCGGAGAGGGCGGTGCGTACCGGCAGACGGCAGGCGGTATCCACCGCCATGACACCGCCGTTGGACTGCACGATCATGAACTCCCCCTCGAAGCCACCCTGATGCAACGCGCTTTCCAACCGACCCAGATAGCCAGAGACTTCGGGTTGTAAATAGGCGTTCAAAGCCGTCGTAGAAAACCGTTCGAATTCGCGGATTTCCGGCAGGATTTCGTGGGAGGCTGAGACGTGGTCATTAGGCCAGATCGCCCGCACGGCGGCCACCGCCGCGGCCTCGTTTTCAGAGTTTGCATAGGCGTTGGCAAAGAGGATCGCCACGGCCGCGCATCCGTCCGCCTGCAGTTGCCGGGCTGCGGCACGCACAGCATCCAGATCAACGGGGGTGCGGATTGAACCGTCTGCGAGCGTGCGTTCAGGTACCTCAAGCCGGTTCTGCCGGTCCACCACCGGTTCAAAATTCCCGCGCAGACCCCAGGTGCGCGGTCGGTCCCGACGCCGCATTTCCAGCACATCGCGCAGGCCTTGCGTGCAGATCACCCCGGTTTTTGCACCCTTGCGTTCCAGCAGGGCGTTTGTGCCCGCCGTGGTGCCATGCACCACCACAGCAGTCTGCGACAGATCCGTCACCTCGCGCCCGATACCATCGAGAAACCCAGCCGATTGATCGGGGCGGGTGGTCGGCACCTTGGCAACCGTGGCGGTACCTTTGGCTTCATCGAGCACAAAGACATCCGTGAAGGTACCGCCGACATCGACACCAATCATGCGCCCGCTCACGGTGAAACCTCCCGCCAGGAGGGTCCATGCAGTTGATCGGCCATTGCAGCGCTGACCAGACCGCGGGCCACATCGCGTGCGACATCCTCGGGCGCGCGGTCCTGCGGTGCGCCGTAGCCACCGCCGCCGGGTGTTTCCAACCGCACCGCCTGTCCCTGTCGCAGGGTGATGCCACGCATTTTCGAGGCCAGCGGGGGATGCGCCCAGCCATCATCCTGCTCATAGGAAAAGACGTTCATGGCACCATCTGACCCGTCGGCAATGCCTTTGGGCGCAAACCGCCCGCGCTCACCAAAGAGAAAGGCCTCCGCACCGTTTTCCTCAAGTACTTCGATCTCATAGATCGCGCCCAGCCCGCCGCGATGGGTTCCTGCGCCAGCGCTGTCGGGGCGCAGCGCCCAAGTGCGGAACATCACGGGATAGGCGGCCTCGAGGATTTCCATCGGCGGAATCGTCGCGGTGGAAATTGGTGCATTCCCGTGGTTGAGCCCGTCGCTATCAATCGATCCGCCGTGCCCGCCGCCGTAAAAGCTGAACATGACCCAGGGCTGGCCGTTGCTGCGTTTGCCGGCAATCGACAGCGCGTTGATTGTGCCATAGGCGTTGGCCACCACGCGGGTCGGCGCCGCTTTGGCGAAGGCGGAAAAGACGACATCGATCATCCGCAGGATCGTTTCGGTGTACCCGCCGGTGGGCGCCGGGAATTCTGCCGATAACAGGGATCCTTCGGGTACAACCACCTCGATCGGGCGCATCACGCCCGCGTTTGCGGGCAGGGTCGGGAAGATGTGTTTGATCGCCACATAGGCAGTGGCGACAGTGGTTGGCAGGGCAATGTTGACCGGACCCGCGCATTGCGCTGCCGAACCGGTGAAATCGAGCGTCATCCTGTCGTCTTTGATCTCCAGGGTCACGCGGATCGCCAGTGGTTCATCGGTGATGCCGTCATTGTCGAGGAAATCCTCGGCCTCCCAGCGGCCATCGGGTAAGTCTTGCAGCTCCGACCGCATCAGCGCCTCCGCCCGATGCCCCAAGGCCTCAAGCGCCGCCGCCACCGTAGCGGCGCCATATTCGTCAAGCAATTCGTCCATGCGCTTGATGCCAAGATCCAATGCGCCCAGCTGCCCGTTCAGATCGCCCATGGCGGATTGCGGCAGGCGCGTATTGCGCAGCAGGATGTCGATGATGTCCTGATTGATCACGCCACGGCGTGCCAGTTTGACCGGGGGCAGGACAAAGGCCTCCTGAAACACCTCGGTGGCGGCGGGGTTGTAGTTGCCCGGCACCGCCCCGCCGACATCGTGCCAATGCCCGACCGACGCCAGGTAGCAAAAGAGTTCCCCATCCCGGAAATAGGGGCGCACCAGCCGCATGTCGCTGAGATGTGTGCCGCCGATATGTGCGTCATTGAAAATGTAGATGTCGCCGTCAGCGAGATCGCCGTCTTTCGCCGCCTTTTCGATCACCGCCTGCACGGCAAAGGCCATCACACCCACGAAGATCGGCAGGCCGGATTTGCCCTGCACCAGCGTGTCGCCGGTGCGCGCGTGATAGAGGCCATGGCTGGCGTCATGGGCTTCGGCAATGATTGGGTTGAAGGCAGCGCGAAACAGCGTTGCGTCCATCTCGTCAGCGATCTGTTCCATGCGCCCCGACAAGACGGATAGGGTGATCGGGTCAATTTCGGTCATGACTGTGCCCTTGTTTCTGCGATGTCGTTCCAGACATCCTGCCGCGTGATCTTGTCGTCAATGACCTCGAACCGGTCGATAAAGCGGATGCCACTGAAGGGGGTGCCATCGGACCATTCGCCTGACAGTGTTCCGCGACAATAGACGATAGCAGCCGCGCCGGTGCTTTGCAGGGCGTCAAAACCTTCATAGGTTTTGGTCACCGATCGATAGCGGGGTCTAGCCCAATCGATCAGCTCTTTTAGTTTGCGCATGGGGGCCGCACCAGGGAACTGCATCTCAAAGCTGTCACCCAGCATCACCTCGGCCCGGGCCAGATCGCGCGCTTCCATGGCGGCGAGATAGTTACGCACCAGCTTGGCGGGATCGGAACGTGCCGCAGCTGGTACGCGGGTGCTGCGCCCCCGGTAGTCCTCTTCGGGCGCCATGTCATGGATGATGACCGTTACAAGGTCAGGTGCCGCTGGAATGACGAGACGCACGGCATCCGTCAGCGCCGCCCCGAGTCGCTGTTTTTCCGTCGCAGAGCAGCCTTCCAGAACATGAAGCTCGACCGTCGGCATAATGCCCTCTCCAAGATATCAGTATTATAGATAATACATATTTCATGATTTTGTTAAGTCTAATTTGGCTGCCATGATATACAATCCCTTGATTTTTCATATGACACATTTACCATTATCAAGTGTCTCGTAAGGGGAATCATCGCTTGGACAGTGTCGGCGCAGCACCATTGCCTGAAGGCGCAAAAGCGCGCCGGGTCTATCTGTCCTTGCGCGATCAGATATCCGATGGGCGGCTGTGTGATGGGGAAAACCTGCCCGGTGAATTGCGGCTGGCTGAAAGCTACGGTGTCTCGCGGGTGACGGTTCGGCGGGCACTGGACGCGCTCTGCGAATCCGGGCTGGTGGAGAAGCGCGCGGGCAGCGGCACAACAGTCCGGGCCAAGGCGCTTACAGGTCGGCGGGCCGCGATGAATTTCAACACGCTGATGCCGCAACTGGTGGAAATGGGGCAGGCCACCACCGCGCGGCTGCTGTCCTTTTCCTACAGCCCGGTGCCAGATTTTGTCGCGCGTGCGATGGGTTTGGAGATCGGTGAAAAAGCACAGATCGCGACACGCGTACGGATGGCGGATGGCATGCCCTTTTCCCATCTGACGACATATGTTCCGACCGCGATCGCGCGGAATTATTCCGAAGACGATCTGGCGACCACCCCGCTTTTCAAGCTGCTGGAACGCAGTGGCGTGCAGATCAAGGAAGCGCATCAATCGGTATCTGCGACGCTGGCGGGGCCGGATGTCGCCGAGGCGCTGGAGGTCGCAGTGGGCTCGGCGCTTTTGTCCCTGAAACGCGTGGTGCGGGATGTCGATGGCAATGGTGTGGAGTATCTGTCGGGCCTCTATCGGCCCGATATGTTCAGTCTTGAAATGCCGCTGGAGCGTGTCGGTGACGGGGGCGGACGACATTGGGAACCTGCCATTGGACAAGCTGAGCAGGGGGGCGCATGAGCCAGCCGCGAACTCTGCTCGACAAGTTGTGGGCGTCTCATGAAATCCTCAGGCGGGACGATGGTGTTTCGCTTTTGTGGGTGGATCGGCATCTGGTGCACGAAGGCTCCCATCATGCGTTTGCAAAGCTTGCGGCCCGTGAGGCGCAAGTTGCAACCCCCGAATTGACGTTTGCTGTGGTGGATCACTACGCGCCCACGCGAAACCGAGGCCAGATCGCCGACCCGCAGATTGCCCGCATGATCGAAACACTGCGGGCCAACGCGCGTGAACACGGGCTGCAGCTTTTCGATCTGGACGACCCTCGGCAGGGGATTGTGCATGTGATCGGACCGGAACAAGGCCTGACGCTGCCGGGGCTGCTTATCACCTGCGGCGACAGCCACACTTCGACCCATGGTGCTTTTGGTGCGCTTGCCTTCGGGATCGGGGCGACCGAGGTGGCGCATGTATTGGCCACGCAGACTGTCTGGCAGAAAAAGCCCAAGGCGATGCGGATCATCGTCGAGGGGGCGGTGGCCCGCGGTGTGACTGCCAAGGATATCGCGCTGAACTGGATCGCGCGGTTGGGCACGGGGGGCGCGCAGGGGTACGCTATTGAATATGCGGGTGGCGCCATTCGGGACCTGACGATGGAAGGGCGCATGACGCTGTGCAATCTGTCGATTGAGGGGGGTGCGCGGTTCGGGATGGTTGCACCGGATGAGGCCACGCAGGCCTATGTGAAAGACCGCCCCTTTGCGCCCAAGGGCGAAGACTGGATAGCAGCCGTCGCGGCATGGGGCGATCTTGCAAGCGATGAAAACGCCGAGTTTGACCGCGAAATCCGGATTGATGCTGCGGAAATCGCGCCCACGGTCACCTGGGGCACAAGTCCGGAGCAGGCCTTGCCCGTAAATGCCACCTTGCCAGACCCAACCGCGCTTGCCGCGGGCAAAGCCGAAGCCACCCGTGCTGCGCTTGAGTATATGGGTCTGAGCCCCGGTCAAACCCTGGCAGGCACACCGGTGGATCAGGTTTTCATCGGATCCTGCACCAATGGGCGGATCGAGGATTTGCGCGCAGCTGCTGCAGTGCTGGCCGGACGCCGTGCCAAGGTGCCGGGGCTGGTATCACCCGGGTCCCAGCCGATCAAAGCGCAGGCGGAGCAGGAAGGGCTTGCCGAGATATTTATCGAGGCCGGGCTGGAATGGGGCGCTTCGGGCTGTTCGATGTGCGTGGGGATGAACGGTGATCTGGTGGGCGCGGGCATGCGCTGCGCCTCTTCGACCAACCGCAATTTCCGTGGGCGACAAGGGCGCGGGGCGCGCACCCATCTGATGTCCCCCGCGATGGTGGCCGCGGCTGCGGTGACGGGCACAATTGCCGACGTGCGCCCTTTGTTGCAGGGGAGAGCCCCGTGATGGCGGGATGGAGCACACATGCGGGGCTGGCCGTTGCCTTGCCTTTGGCCAATATCGATACGGATCAGCTGATCCCGGCGCGTTTCATGTCTGTGCCGCGGGCGGACGGCTATGGCCAATATCTGCTGCACGATCTGCGTCGCGACGCGGAGGGGACCCTGAAGCAAGACTGCGCGCTCAATGCGCATGCGGACGCAAGCATCCTGATCGCAGGGGATAATTTCGGCAGCGGATCATCGCGGGAAGCCGCGGTTTATGTGCTCGTTGATGCCGGATTTCGCGCGGTAATCGCCCCGGGCTTCGGCGATATTTTTGCCAGCAACGCGGTGAACAACGGGCTGTTGCCAGCACGGATTGGCGCCGCTGACTATGACGCCCTGATCGATCAACTCGGAGGTGGCACGGTGCGCGCCAGCGTTGATTTGGAAGCGGGGCGGATCACCTTGGCTGAAACCATCGTCACATTTGTGCTCGATGAAAGCTGGCGCATCAAATTGATCAACGGCTGGGACGACATCGATCTGACGCAGCAGCACCGCAACAGTATCGACACTTTCAAGGATCATCGAAGACGAACCGCCGCTTGGGCCTGGCCCGCAGCGGTGGAGTGAAACGCGCAGGTTAAAATAGCGCAGATCGGCATCGCAAAGATGTCAAAAAGTAAGGGTCAGGGCACAGCGCCGACCCCAAAATAAATCGGAGGTTATCACATGAAGACGAATTTTCTGGGCGGTGTTCTCGCCAGTTCAACCCTGATCGCCAGCATGGCGCAGGCCGAAGAAACGATCTCGGCGGTACACGCGTTTCCTGAGACACTGATCTACACCAAGAGCTTTCTAACCTTCGTGGATAAGGTCAACGATGTGGGCACGGGCGTGATCCAGATCGATGTGCGCGGTGGTCCGGAGGCGATCGGCATGTTCCAGCAGCCTGATGCCGTGCGTGACGGGATCGTGGATATGGTCTACACACCGGGTTCCTTTTATGGCGGTGCGCTGCCGGAAAAAGACGCGATGGTGGCGTCGAACCTTACGGCGGTGGAGACACGCGCCAATGGCGGCACCGAGTTGATTGACCAGATCCATCAGGAAAAGATGGGCCTGAAATACCTCGGCTGGTTTGACAGCGGCGTGTGTTACAATCTCTGGACGCGGGATGCGCCCAGTTTTGATGCCGACGGCAACCTTGAAGTCGAAGGGCTCAAGCTGCGCGGCAACAACGTCTACAACGCATTCTTTAACAACTATCTGGGTGCGCAGGTGATCGACCTGCCCACCGGCGAGGTTTACTCGGCCCTGCAGCGCGGTGTTGTGGATGCAACCGGCTGGACCCAGATCGGGCTCATTGATCTGAAATGGAACGAGTTCTTGAATTATCGGATCGAGCCGTGCTTTTTCTCGACTGATCTCGGGGTCATCGTGAACCTTGAAAAGTGGAATTCCCTGTCCGACGAGGCGAAAAAGATCCTGCAGGACGTGGCGACCCAGCATGAAAAAGACAGCGTGGCGGCCCTGCGGATCAAGCGGGACGAGGATTTTGCCGCACTGGAGGCCGCAGGCATGCAGGTTGTGTCGCTGGAGGGTGAGGCCAAGGCAAACTACCTTGCCGCCGCACGTGAAAAAACCTGGGAGCGTATGCAGAGCGTGATGGCAGAGCAACCCGGCGGCACCGGCAACTACGACCGCCTGTTGGAGCTGTTCTACGACCTCGATGCCGCCAAGTAAGCAGTTTGCGGGCCCGTTCTGAGGCGGGTCCGCATGTTCTCTCAATGAAAGACCCAAGGCGATGATCTCCAAGGCGTATTCTGCCCTTGTCTATTCTTTGGCGGTCATTGCGGGCGTCACATTGGTGTGGCTGATGATCTCGGTCATTGCCTCAGTGCTGATGCGCAACGCGGGTCTGCAACCCTTTGCCTGGCTTTTCACCTCGGCTGAATACGGGCTTCTTTACATGACCATGCTCGGGGCACCTTGGCTGGTGCGCGAAAAGGGGCATGTGCACATCGAATTGGTCACCGCGGCCCTGCCCGACGGGTTGCGCCGCATTGTCAGCAGGACTGTCGCGGTTGCTTGTGTGGTGGTTTGCCTGATTTTGGCATGGAAAGGGGCAGAGCTGTTTCTGACCAATATCGAACGCGGCGATTTCGATACCCGCGCCTATTACGTTCCGCGCTGGATGCTCACCATCGCCTTTCCAATCAGCTTTGGCCTGATGGCCGTCGAATTTGCGCGTTTCGTGTTCGGGACCGACCTGATGCACACGGGCGAAGCGGGGATACACGAGTAATGGAGTGGTTTGAGGCGCTCGCGCTGCTGCTGGGCGCGATCCTGTTTCTGATGGCCATGGGGATGCCGGTAGCCCTGGCGTTCCTTGCGGCCAATATCCTCGGCGCCTGGGTGTTCATGGGCGGGGAACGTGGTGTGACCCAGCTTTTGAACAACGGGTTTGGATCGCTCACGAAATATGCCCTTGTCCCAATCCCACTGTTTCTGCTGATGGGCGAGATTTTCTTTCATACCGGTCTTGGTGGGCGGATGTTCAATGCGATTGACAAGCTCTTGGGGCGGCTACCGGGCCGGTTGAGCTATGTCACGGTGCTGGGCGGGACCGCCTTTTCCACACTTTCGGGATCGTCCATGGGCTCGACCGCCCTGCTGGGGTCGCTGATGGTGCCGGAAATGAGCCGCAGGGGTTACAAATCGCATATGAGCATTGGCCCGATCCTGGGCACTGGCGGGCTGGCGATCATCATCCCACCCTCGGCCCTTGCGGTTTTGCTGGCCACCCTGGCGCAGATCGACGTGGCGGCTTTGCTGATTGCGGGTGTCATTCCGGGGCTGATCCTTGCGTTTTTCTACATCGCGACGATTTGGCTTCAGACGAAGATCGATCCGACAGCAGCACCCGCCTATGACGTTGTGCCAATGGGGTTCGGACAGAAGCTGGCCTTGCTGCTGCGCGAGGTCGTGCCGATGGTCGGCGTCATGGTGGTGATCATCGTGCTGATGATCCGCGGCTTTGTCACCCCGTCCGAGGCCGCCGCCTTCGGCGCACTTGGTGTGCTGATCCTGGCCGCCGTGTTTCGGTGCCTGACGTGGGAGGCGATGCAAAAATCCGTCGTCGGCGCGCTGCGGGTGACGCTGATGGCCTATCTGATCGTCTTTGGATCCGCGACCTTCAGTCAGCTGCTGGCGTTTTCGGGCGCATCACGCGGATTGGTGAATTGGGCCACGTCTTTTGAACTGGCGCCCCTTGCCATGTTGATGGTGATGTTTGCCGTTTTGCTTCTGCTGGGCATGTTCATGGAGCAGATCTCGATGATGCTGCTGACCGTGCCGATCTTCTTTCCACTGGCCCAGACCCTGGGTTTCGATCCGGTCTGGTTCGGGTTGATCATGCTGTTGGCGCTTGAGATCAGCTTTACGACACCACCCTTCGGGCTCTTGCTCTTTGTCATGAAAGGGGTGGCACCCAAAGGCACGACGATGCGCGTCATTTATACGTCGGCCTTCCCGTTCATCGGATGTTCGCTGCTATTGGTCGCGCTTTTGATCGCCTTTCCGCAAATCGCTTTGTGGCTGCCGTCGTTGTAGTCAGGTTGTGGAAGATCACGGCGAGAGGGTGTAGGCGAGGGGTCGCCCCCGACGCTCTCCCTCATTACCTTTGAAACAACCTCACGTTTCGGGATGGTTGCTGTAGTTGATCGTCAGAGGCACGTTCCCGAACTCTCCCGTTTCGGCGTATTGTGCGTGGAACGTCTGATCTTTCTGCTCTGTTCCAAACATCTGGAAGAACCAATTCTCATTGAGCGTACCGGGATCTTCGACCGATAGGTTTTCCAGCGTGACATAGTCACCCCCGTCTTTCAGGATGACACCAGCCCAGTGAAAATTCCAGGGCTGGCGCACTGTCGCTGTCGATGCGTCTCTCGCACCTGCCGCGATGGCACCCGAGGCGGCGACGATGTCAGGCGGTACGTGATCGATGCTCGCGTCTGCCTTGGCGGTGGCTGTCTGGCCCATGTCGATCGCGCCGGACTTATAGAGCGCCAGGAAATCTTCGCGCGAGAGGCGTGAAACGATTGCCTCCAGCGCGGTATCGCCGCGCAACTCGTCCAGAATAGTGCCGGAGACCGACAAGCCCTCCAAGACGGCCGCGTTGGCGTTCAGCTTGGCGAGCATATGCGTTTTTGCCAGTTTCTCCCTTTGTGCATCCCCGGCGTCCCCGAGTTTTCGCCACATCTGATCGAAGCTATCGTCAGCGGTAATGTGGAGAGCATCCACGTCCTGCTGTCCAATGCGCGCCACCAGATCATCGTAGGTGGCACGGTTCTTGAAGGCGTCTTTCGCCATGAAACCCGACACGATGGTGAGTGCTTCGCCAACCTCCGGTGTCGCGAATTCGTTGCTGCCTGAAAACTTGCTGAACAGATCGCGCCGCCACGGGTCGGCGTAAATCGCGGCATAGGCCGCCCACTGCTTGAAGGGTTTGCCCGAGATCGGGCCGCCGCCATCTGGCACTGCGGTATTGAGCGCATCCCCAATCACTTCACCCATGCCATGCACGGCGGCTTTCACCTTTGGCAAAGCATCGCCAAGAACCGCATAAGCGCCCCGATTGGCAGCGTCGCCGCGTACATTGACACCGCGTCGCACTTCCCGCTTCGATGTGGGCTCAATCGTTTCTGCGCCTTTGGAATTGCGCCGCACCGGTTTTTCAGTATCGACACCTTCGGTCTGGGTCGATCCCATCACCGCCTGGGCGGTGCGGTGACAGTCCGCGAAGCTCTTGAAGCCGCCTTCCTCGTTTGCCACCGATGCCGCGTCCATAAAACTCCTGTCATCAATGCGCGCGTTCCAGTTCAGCTTGATCATCGGCAAGGTATCACCGCTGTCATCCGTGGCATATTCGCGGCTGCTATCTGCGGCAAGGCGGACATAGGAGGCGGTACCCTCCAGCTTTGAGTTCGCTTCGGCGATCAGGCTTTCGTCGGCAAAGACGGTCTTGGGGCCGGTCCGCACGATCTTTTTGCCGCCAGACATGCGCTTGTCGGGATCGCCTTTGATCGTCGTATAGCGCTGCACCACAGCAGCGCCGTCTGCGGCGCGTTGCAAAGCTTGCAGTTGTGTCACAGCTGCACTTGTAGCGGCGGATTGTTGAAAGCCTCGCAAAGCACCATCTGATGTTTCGCGACGGGCTGATGCAGTATTGGTAGCGGTTTGAGCCACAGGCGTCGCACCGGGCGCTTTGGCACACTTCATGGCTCATTCCCCTAGTCACGCCATGAAACGCGATAACCGAGGGTCAGTCAACCTTAGGTGGTATGCTGATATCCGAATGAGTGATCCTACCGCTGAGGGCTCTCGGCGAGATTTCTTCTTGTTAGCCTGAAGCTTTCCGGCTGTTGCTCGACCGTCGCCTCCGGGCTAGGCCTCGCTATTTCTGCGCAGGAAAACCATCGCAAAAACCACCGCTGCGAGCGACAGGCCTGCGATGACCAAAACGGAATGGCTGAAATCCGACTGCGCCAGCCATGCGACAGTAACGACGCCGCCCAGCCTTGCGAAGGTGATGTCCAGGCTGGCAGAGATGACACTGAGGCCCGGCGGCGCGAATTTCAGAACCAACTGCGTGGACGGCGCGTTGCTGCAGGCAAACCCAGCCCCGATCAAAATCGCGGAGATCATGAGCCAGATCGCGTCGCTGGAGAGATATGCCGTCAAAAAGCTGGCCGCGATCAGAACAGGTGCCGCCAACACGATGCTGCGAATGTGGGAGCCATCGACCCAGTTCCGAAGCAGAGTGCCGACGATTGAGAAACTCATCCATATGGTCGCAAGAACGACGCCAATCGTTTCGACAGTGTAGTTTGTCTCCGCAAGTAAGAGCGGCAACCGGAACAGATAGAACGTGATCGCCCCGTAGGTGCAAAAGATGTAGCCGAAGACCAGCCACAGAACGCGTGCCTTCGTCAGCAGGAACAGATTTGGCGTCGTGCGTGGGGCAGCTTCGGTTTGTGCGGCGCCATTCCCGGCGGAGAGCAACAGCACGGCACCGGAGAGCACCACAAAGAACACAAAAACGGATTGCCATCCGACGAAGGCGACCACCTGACCTGCTGCAAATGGGGCGAACGCAGCCACATAGCCTGTCACGCTGCCCCAGATGATCAGAATTTTCCCGGGCCGCAGGGGCAGGGCTTTTGTAAGCAGCAGCGGCACCAACGGAGAGAAGACACCGCCGCCAAAGCCTTGCAAAACGCGCCCGGCAATCAACGCCTCAAAGCTTGCCGAGGATGCGACAATGGCCGCACCCAACGCAAACATCAGAACGCCGATGCCAAAGATCCGTTTGGCGCCGAAGGCATCACCGATCCAGCCGCCGGCGATGACACCCACGGCCACAGCAATGCCATAGGCATTGAAAACCCAAGCCATGCTTCCAAGGCTCAGGTCATAGTGCGATTGAATCGCAGGAAGAATGAGAGGAACCAGCGTAAGTTCCATGACGAAGGCGATGCTGGCGGCGATTGGACCTGCAATTGCCCTGAACAGGGACATGGTCACAACCGCCACCGAAATAACTTATTCAACTCAACAACTCACTGTCATGGTTCCAAGATACGCTCTATCGATTCCTGACATTCTTTCATGCGACCATATCAATAGTATTCGTCCTCAATCTGCGTGCAGGGATCTGACGTTCACGCGAAAGCGCTTTTGGCGGGGTTTCGAGGAAGTGAACGATGTCGTCTGTGTTCATCCAAACAAGCGAATCCTCTTCTGTGATCTCGTTGTCTGGCCCGTACCAGGCGCCTGGCTCACACCGGGTGTACCCATAACGACTGGGAATGCCCTTGAACGCAAGCGGTTCCGGCACCAGGCCGAAAACATAATCCGGCACCCACATCTTCAGCGCCATTTCGAAAACGACGCGTGACAGCAGTGCCGTGAAGCCTTGTTTTCTGTGCCCGCCTTCGCCACCGCTCAGCCAGAACTCGCCGTGATAGCAAACCTTCCCGGTGATTTGGTCCAGGGAAGGCGGTCGCGAGTAAAAGGTTCTGTCAGGATCAGGCGTTGAATTGGGCGTGATGTATTTGTGGCGATGCATATTGATGTGTTCGCCCAAAGCCACGCCGGACAAGTCCAGCAGCCTGATCGCCTGCGTGTGGATCAATTGGTTGTTGTCGTTGAAACCACACACCCAGAAGGCGTTGGAGACATCGACATAGGAACAGGCGACATCGAACATCGGGTAGAGCGGTGAACGATCCGTCTGGGAGTTCCGTAATCTTCGGTATGCCGCAAAATCATCTCCAATCTCTAAGCGCATCCCCGCAGCTTCAAGTTCCTTGGTTATGTTCGCGACGTTAACAATCATTGTGTAGAGGTTGAGTGCCGACATTTGCTTTCCTTTGTTTTGAATGACTACAGTCATAAAAGGAAAAATATCATCGAAATACCATTTTAGGGCATACGTCTTTGTAGCAACGGTAAAATTCAGGGTTCAAAGTCCATAACAAGGTCGTTCGGGACGAATAAAACGTCCTTCTCGGGGAGCGCGTCGATTTCAACCTGATTCGTCATCAACACGAGAACTGCGAGCCCCGGGGCGCCATCCGGGAAGGCGCAGCCCATCAACAAGCGCTGAAAACTGATCGGAATAGGGTCTGGATTACTTTCACGCGGCAGATAGGCAAAGAGATGATCGAGACGCACGCCACCTTCGCCGTGGATCCGGGCATAGGCGCCTGAAATGAAGTCATTGTAGTCGTCCCCGGCGTTGTCTGCTTCTGAGAGTTTTCCGATCGCGCTCTTTGACCAGGTCCACCCGAACCATTTCGCATATGCCGATTTCACACCGATTTCGACGCAGATCCAACCACTCGGGTTCTTTCTGTAGATCACCAGATATGGCCGGACGTCGGCCATTGCGGGATCTTCGATTTGCGTATGCGCCTTCCCCCAGGCGGAGAGGGTCCGTTTCATGATTGGAAGGCCGTCTTCGGCGATTTTGCTAATGGGATGCTGTTGCGAAAAAAACTCTCTTTCGCTGGCGTCCAGATAGTGAGCTATTTCCAACCAGTTCGAGCTTCGGCGGGTCAATCTGGACTGACCGGACCAGGCTTTGATCTGCCGCAGGATGATCTCGGCATCGGCCAGCAGTGCATTCCCAAAGGGGGTCAGGGAGTATTCGCGGTTCTGGACCGAGAAAAGCGGCTGGCCTTTGATCCCCTCCAGCTCATTGATGTGGCGACGCACCGTCTGCCTGGCAACGCCCAATTCCTCACAGGTTTTCGTTAAATTCAAATTTTTGCCTAAGGTCACAAATGCGCGGAGCATCGCCACGGTGACTTCGGCATTTCCTTTGGTCTGATACAAACTATCGCTCTCCACGCGGATTTGCGTTTTGCCCAATGGATAACGCATTATGCCCATTGGGTTACTTTCTAACGTAAAGGTTTTGGCGCCGGGATTTTCGACGCGTCATATTAGGACAGTACACCTATAACTGGACAGTTGGGTTGTCGACTCTCCTAAAAGTATTCAGGCGAATTCTTTCGATGGCAAGCCGACATTGGCAGGGGATCATTGGCTTATTTGGGTCCGGAAGCTCTATTGTTTCCTCAGCGCGCGTCCGCGTGAAGCTTTCCAGCTTCCCGGTGCGCAGACAGGCGCCTTGCGCAGTTTGCTCTTGCCCCATCACCGCGCCTTGGTGGGTGCGATGGCCGGAAGCCCGCCCTTCCCAATTCAACCAAAACCGTCCCTTTTTGCCGATATGGGACATGCGCAATCGCGCTGACGGCCCATCCTTGACTTGTTGCCCGGCGCGCAATCTCTAAGATACCGAAAACGCGCCCCAATTGGTCTTTTGCGGCCTGACCAGGACGATTGATGTCACGACCGATGCTCAGCTTGGACGACTCCGACGGAATGGCCACTCTGCGCCTCTCCGGACGGCTGGTGACCGACAGTTTGGGCGTGGTTGAAGCGGATTTTGCCCGCGCATCGGTTCAGGCGAGAGTTTTGCACGTCGATCTCAGCAATCTGGAAGCCCTGGACACAGGTGGCGCTTGGCTGATCGCGGATCTGAAGGCGCGTCTGGAAAAACAGGGCGTGCAGGTGGAATTCACCGAAAAGGCCACCCCGCGGACCGATCTGATTGCGACGGTCGCCGCGGCGCTGCCGTCGGAGAAAGGGATCGAGGATCTGCCGCGCGGTATTCTCCCTTGGATCGCCGGGGTGGGGTTGAAGACGGCGGGCGTGGGCCAGTCGATCTTGTCTCTGCTCAGCTTTGTCGGCCAAACGCTTGCGTCACTTGCCACCACCGTGTTCCGTCCGCGGCGCTGGCGCACGGCGGCGCTGGTCAGCCAGATGGAGGAGACCGGCCTCAACGCCATCCCGATTGTGGTTCTGATGAGCTTCCTGATCGGGGTGGTCCTGTCATTCCAGGGGGCTTCGCAGCTGCGCCAGTTCGGGGCGGAGGTTTTCGTGGTCGACCTGATCGCCATCTCCATCCTGCGCGAATTGGGCATCCTGCTGACGGCCATCATCGTGGCCGGGCGGTCGGGCTCGGCTTTTACCGCGTCGATTGGGTCGATGAAGGTGCGCGAAGAGCTTGATGCCATGCGCACGCTTGGCCTTGACCCCATCGAAGTACTTGTGTTGCCGCGCGTGATCGCGCTTGTGATCGTGCTGCCGATCCTGGGCTTCATCGCCAATATCTCGGGCCTTCTGGGGGGCGCGTTGATGAGCTGGAGCCAGTTGAACGTCAGTCCGGGCATGTTCATCACCCGTCTGCAGGAAAACACCGATGTCTGGCATCTGGCCATCGGCATGATCAAGGCACCGGTCTTTGCAGCGATCATCGCTATCGTCGCCTGCTGGCAGGCAATGCAGGTGCGCGGTTCAGCCGACAGTGTGGGTCGCCACACCACGATCTCCGTCGTTCAATCCATTTTTCTGGTCATCGCGGCGGACGCTCTGTTTTCCATCTTCTTTGCGGAGATCGGGGTATGACGCGTCTGCAGGACGACAGCCGCGAGGCGGTGATCAGGGTGCGCGGCTTGCGCAACCAGTTCGGGCCGCAGGTGGTGCATGACCAGTTGGACCTTGATGTGTGGCGCGGCGAGGTCCTGGGGATTGTCGGTGGGTCCGGGACCGGAAAATCGGTTTTGCTGCGCACAATTGTCGGTCTGAACCGTCCCGCAGCAGGCTCGATCCATGTGCTTGGTGCAGATGTGCTGCATGGCAGTCGCGCGGAGCGGGCGCAGACCGAACGCCGTTGGGGGGTCGCGTTTCAGGATGGGGCGCTCTTCTCGTCGTTGACCGTGCTGCAAAACGTCATGGCGCCGATGCGGGAGCATCTGAACCTGTCCCATAGCCTGATGAAGGCGCTGGGCGAGCTGAAAATCAGTCTGGTCGGTCTCCCCCCTTTCAGCTGTGGCAAGTTGCCGTCGGAGTTATCGGGCGGCATGCGCAAGCGGGCGGCCTTGGCCCGCGCGCTCGCGATGGATCCCGAGATCGTGTTTCTGGACGAGCCAACCGCGGGGCTGGATCCGATTGGGGCCGCTGCCTACGATGACCTGATCGGCGAATTGAAGCGCTCGCTGGGCCTGACGGTGTTTATGGTGACCCATGACCTCGACAGTCTTTACGCGATCTGCGACAGAATTGCAGTGCTGGCGGAACAGCGGGTTTTGGTCGAAGGGCCGATTGAGGAGATGACGCAGGTGGACCACCCTTGGGTTCAGGAATACTTCACCGGCCCGCGCGCACGGGCCGCGCAGGAAAAGATGTAGAGGCGACAGCAGTTTATGGAGACCAAGGCCAACTACGTTCTGATCGGCGTCTTCACCCTGCTAGGGGTGCTGGGCGCGGTCGGGCTGTTGCTGTGGTTGGCCAAGATCGAAGTGGACCGGCAATACGCCTACTACGATATCCTGTTTCAAGACGTGGCCGGACTGGCCGCGGCGAGCGACGTACGCTACAGCGGTTTGCCGGTCGGTCAGGTGATCGAACTGATGCTCGACGAAGAGGACCCCTCCCGCGTTCGCGTGCGCATCGAAGTGGATGCCGACACACCGGTCAGTACGGAGACAGTCGCCAGATTGCAGGCCCAGGGTGTGACGGGCGTGAGCTATGTTGCATTGTCGGGCGGATCGATCATGGCACAGCCACTAACAGAAGATGCTGTCATCCGCTCCGAACGCTCGCCCTTGCAGTCGGTTTTCGAAGGGGCGCCTGAACTGCTTGAACGCGCGATTGCGTTGCTCGAAGACGTCAATGCTGTTTTTGACGCCGAAAACCGGGCGGCTGTCAGCACCATCCTCGATAATCTGGCGACATCATCGGGTCGATTGGACGGCGTGCTTGGCGACTTTGAAACCTTGTCCAGTGATTTGGGTTCGGCGGCGCGCGAGGTTGCCGCCTTCTCGGACCGGCTTGCGCTGCTGGGGGATACGGCGGAAACGACGCTGACGACTGCCACCGAGACGCTGGACAGCGCGGGGGAGGCGTTTGAGAGCGCCACCGATACGATTGCGACCATCGATACCTTCACGAAAGACCAGCTTACGCCGCTGGCCTCCGATCTGCGCACAACCGTGCAGACAGGGGAGCGGGTGATCGAGGGGCTTGGCGAAAACGTCGGCGCCGTGACGGAGCGGTTAGGTGTGCTGGCGGACGATGGGCAGGCGGCGCTGGCCTCCGCGACGCAGGCCTTTGAAAACGCGACCGAGACGCTGGCGTTGATCGACACGGCAATGCGGGATGCATCCGAAACGCTGAACTCGGCCGATCAGACGTTCTCTTCGGCAAATGCGCTGATCGAAGATGACTTTGGCACGATCATCAGCGATCTGCGCGGCGCGGCAACGGCCTTCACCACCGCCGTCGAAGGGGCCGCGACCAATATCGATGCCATTTCGGATGAGGTCCTCGCAGCATCGCAATCTGCGGCGAGTTTCACCGATACGCTGGACGAGGTGGTGACAGGGAATGAACGACAGGTGTCCGAGTTCCTGCGGCTGGGGCTACCTGAGTTCCTGCGCTTTACCGAGGAGGCGCGCAGCCTTGTCGTTAATCTGGAACGCCTTGTGAACAAGATCGAACGTGACCCCGCGCGGTTCCTCCTTGGCACCCAAAACTCCGAGTTTCGCCGATGATAACACATAGTATGAAATGGATGAGGGGGCTGCTGCTGTTGACGGCACTGGCGGGCTGCACGGGGCTGGCAAGCCTGACCGAGGTCGCGACGCCGACAGACCTCTACGTGCTCAGCCCCAAAAGCACGTTCAGCGCATCTTTGCCCCAGTTGCGCGATCAGATCGTGGTCAATCAGCCAACCGCGACGGCGGCGGTGGATACCGATCAGATCGCCGTGCAGCCCACGCCGCTGCAGGTTCAATATCTGCCCGGTGCGCGCTGGGTCGACCGGGCACCGCTGATTGTTCAGGCATTGTTGATCGAGAGCTTTGAGAACACGGGCAAGGTGCCCGCGGTCGGAAGCTCCACCATCGGGCTGCGTGCGGATTATCTGATCGTGACGGACATTCGCGAATTCCAGGCGATTGTGCCGGTTGGTGCCGAAGGGTCTGCGCTGCAGATTGATGTGCGCCTGAATATCAAGATCATCGATGCTTTCTCTGATCGCATCATCGGATCCCGGTCTTTCGAGGAAATTGTCCCCGCCACCTCCGATACGCCCGGCGACGTGACAGCAGCCTTCGACGAGGCGCTCGGCGACACCATGCGAGATGCGATTGAATGGAGCATCCGCGAAATCGCGCGCTATGCCGCCACATCGCCCCGCTAGTTTCGGATAGGAGCTTTGCGGGTTACAGGCCCTCGGCTTTCATTGCGTCTATTCATCTAAAGCGCGGCGTTTAAGCCTGTATCGGAGTTTTGTCGCCGATCCGGCGGTCGATGCCAAATTTCTTGGTGTACAATGCGGGCATTTCTACCAATCTTTGCAGCCATATGGCGATGCCAGGTGCAAACCTATCAGACGCCGCAACAGCAAACATCAGGGAGATAATAATGACCAAACATGGAATTTTGGCTACCTCGACACTTCTGACGCTGGCTCTTTGTCCCCCAATTTGGGCCGCGGACACACACCCGGTCACGGGAGAGCCGCTTGCCGAGGATCAGACCTTTCAATACCGGCTGCTGGATCAGTTCCCATCGATTGACCCGCAACTGATCGAGGAAACGGTTGGCGGCCACCTCGCGCGCCAGTTGTTCGAGGGGCTTTTGACTCAGAACGCGGACGGTACCTTGCGCCCCGGGGTCGCCGAGGAATGGTCGTCCGAGGATAATCAGACTTGGACCTTCAAGCTGCGCGAGGATGCGCGCTGGTCCAATGGCGACCCGGTGACGGCGCAGGATTTTGTCTTTGCCTGGCAGCGCGCCGCCGATCCGGCGACCGCATCTGAATACGCCTGGTATGTGGAGCTCAGCCAGATCACCAACGCAGCGGTCGTTATTGCCGGTGACGCAAGCCCGCAAGAGCTTGGGGTGCGCGCGGTAGATGATCTGACGCTTGAGGTCACGCTGGCCCAGCCGCTGCCTTACTTTCCGCAGATGGCTGTGCATTACACCTTCATGCCGACGCACCAACCGACGGTGGAGGCGCATGGTGCGGGCTGGACCAATCCCGCGAATATCGTCTCGAACGGGGCCTATAAGCTTGATGACATGGCGACGAACGAATTTGTGCGTCTGGTTCAGAACCCGGAATACTGGGGCGCTGAGGATGTGATCATCACCGAGATCACCGGCTTTGTGATCAACGATGCAAATCAGGCGTTGACCCGGTTTCAGGCGGGCGAGTTCGACATGATGGATGATCTGCCCGCGGGCAGCTATCCGCGCCTTGAGGCAGAGACGCCGGATGTGGCGCATTCTGTGCCCCGGCTATGCTCGTACTACTATACCGTCAATCAGTCCGAGAGCGGCCATGAGGCGCTGCAGGACCCGCGCGTGCGCACGGCGCTTAGCTATATGATCAACCGCGAGGTGATCACCGATCAGGTGCTCAAGGCAGGTCAGGCGCCAGCCTTCAGTTTCACCCATTGGGCAACGGCAGGTTTTGAGTTGCCGGCCATCGAATATGCCTTGTGGAGCCAGCAGGAGCGGATGGAAAAGGCCGTGGCGCTGATGGAAGAAGCGGGCTATGGCCCGGATAATCCCATTGAGCTGAACCTGATCTACAACACCTCGGAAAACCACAAGCAGATCGCGACCGTGATCAGCCAGATGTGGCGACCTTTGGGGGTCACGACGGTGCTGAACAACTACGAATGGCAATCCTACCTGGACATTCGGGGCAATCAGAATTTCGACATCGCACGCTCGGCCTGGTGTGGGGACTATAACGAGGCCTCGACTTTCCTCGACCTTCTGACCTCGAACAACGCCAACAATGACGGCAAATACGTCAGCGAAGAGGTCGACCGGCTGATGGCCGAAAGCGTCACCATGTCCGACCCGCAACCGGTCTATACGCAGGTCGAACAGATTCTTGCTGAGGATATGGCGATCCTGCCGATCTATCACTACACGCAGAACTTCGTGCTCGACCCGACCATTAACAACTGGCCGATGGAGAACGTGGAAAACAACTGGTACGTGCGGGACATTTACCGCGTCGCACCTGAGTGATGCTCATCGGAGCGGGTGACTTTACCCGCTCCAGAGCTACCTAATTTAGATGATTGTCTTCATAATCAAGCGCCTGCTGGTCGCGATCCCGGTTCTGTTGATCCTGATCGTCTGCACATTCGTGCTGATGTATGCAGCCCCTGGCAGCCCCTTCGCGACCGAGCGCGGCATCCCCCCGGCGGTCCTTGCAAATCTGCAGGCGCAATATGGGCTGGATCAACCCTTTCACATGCAGATCTGGCGCTACATCACCGGCGTCGTGACCGAATTCGATTTCGGCCCCTCCTTCATCTACCGCGATCAGGATGTGAATAGTCTCATCGCGCAGGGCTTTCCCGTGACGTTGACCTACGGGTTCTGGAGCTTTCTGGTCGCGGTGGTGGTGGGCGGCGCGCTCGGCATCCTCGCTGCGGTGCGCCACAACACCTGGCTTGATTATCTGGCGGTCGGCATCTCGATCGGGGCGCAGGTGCTGCCCAATTTCGTGCTGGCGCCCATTCTGGTGCTGACCTTCACGCTCTGGCTCGGTTGGCTGCCCGGCGGCGGTTGGCAGGGCGGCCAGTGGCAATTCGTGATCCTGCCCGTGATTGCACTCTCGACCAGCTTCATGGCCTCGATTGCGCGGATCTCGCGGGCCTCCATGCTCGAAGTGCTGACCTCGAACTACATCCGCACCGCCCGGGCCAAGGGGCTGCCGATGCGGCGTGTGATCTTCCGCCATGCACTGAAACCTGCGCTGCTGCCCGTGATCTCTTACCTCGGGCCCGCTTTCGTGGGTATGATCACCGGGTCGGTGGTCATCGATATCTATTTCTCTACCGGTGGCATCGGACAGTTCTTTGTCGCCTCGGCGCTCAACCGCGACTACGGCGTGATGATGGGCATTACCATCCTGCTGGGCGCGCTTACCATCTTCTTCAACCTTCTGGTCGATGTGCTCTATGCCTGGATCGACCCGAAAATCAGGTATTAGGCCGATGTTTGCGACCAAATCCATCGCTGATGATCTGGCGGGCGCGGCCCCGATCAAGGGTCGGTCGCTCTGGGCCGATGCGCGGCAACGCTTCTTTCGCAACCGGGCGGCGGTGGCCGGGCTGATCGTACTGATGCTGGTCACGGCCTTCGCGCTGATCGGTCCGTTTATCGCGCCCTGGAACAATGAAGACATCGACTGGAACGTGCTGGGCAACATCATTGAAGCTGGTCGGCCTTCGCTCGAAAGCGGCCATTGGTTCGGGACCGATCCCGTGGGTCGCGACCTCTTTGCCCGCACAGTGCAAGGCACCCAGATTTCCTTGCTGGTAGGCATCGTCGGCGCGCTGATCTCGGTGGTTGTGGGGACGCTCTACGGGGCAATCGCGGGGTATTTCGGCGGGCGCATCGACAATGTGATGATGCGGATCGTCGATGTGCTGATGTCGATCCCCTATATGTTCGTCCTGATCCTGCTGCTGGTGGTCTTTGGGCGTTCGTTGCTGATGCTTTTCATCGGCATCGGGCTGATCAGCTGGCTGGACATGGCCCGCATCGCACGGGGCCAGACGCTGACACTGAAGGGCAAGGCCTATATTGAAGCCGCGGTCGCCACGGGGGTGCGGCCGTTCACCATCATCCTGCGCCACATCATCCCAAACCTTCTGGGTGTGGTGATCGTCTATGCCACGCTGCTGGTGCCCTCGATGATCATCTATGAAAGCTTCATCAGCTTTCTCGGCCTCGGTGTGCAGGAACCGCTCACAAGCTGGGGCGCGCTGATCAACGATGGCGCCTCCGAGATGAACAACGGCACGCTCTGGATGCTGCTGGTGCCACTTTTCTTCTTCGTGATCACGCTCTTCGGCTTCTTCTTTGTCGGCGATGGGCTGCGTGACGCGCTCGACCCGAAGGATCGGTAATGACAAACTTTCCGAAGGACCGGTAACCCATGGCACTGCTCGACGTCACCGATCTCACCGTCAGTTTCGACACCCCCGATGGGGTCGTCAAAGCCGTGAACGGCATGAACCTCACGCTCAAACCCGGCGACAGTCTGGCCATCGTCGGCGAAAGTGGGTCGGGCAAGACCCAGCTGGCCTTTGCAATCCTGGGACTTCTGGCAAAGAACGGAATGGCTGCGGGCTCTGTGCGGTTTGACGGGCAGGAGATCCTGAACCTGCCAGAGGCCAAGCTGAACGCGATCCGCGCCAATGAGATCGCGATGATCTTTCAGGACCCGATGACCTCGCTCAATCCCTTTATGCGCGTTGGCGACCAAATGGCCGAGGTGCTGATGCTGCACAAGGGCACGTCAAAGCGCCAGGCGCTGGATGAAAGCGCGAAAATGCTCGATGCAGTGCGCATCCCCGACGCGCGCGCGCGGCTCAGGATGTACCCGCACGAGTTCTCCGGCGGGATGCGTCAGCGGATCATGGCCGCGATGGCGCTGCTTTGTCGTCCCAAACTCTTGATTGCGGACGAGCCGACCACGGCCCTCGACGTGACCGTGCAAAACCAGATCATGAACCTCATGGCTGAGATCCAGCGTGATTTCGGCACGGCGCTGATCCTGATCACGCATGATCTGGCGATTGTCGCAGGGTCCTGTCTTGAAACACTGGTCATGTATGGCGGGCGGGTGATGGAGATTGGCGCCACCGATGATGTGTTCGAAGCACCCTCCCATCCTTACACGTTGGGCCTGTTGAAAGCGGTGCCGCGCCTTGATGTGCCGCAGGACAAGCTGCAGACCATTCCGGGGGACCCACCCGATCTGACAGCGCTGCCGCCGGGATGCCCGTTCAGCCCCCGCTGCCCGGCCAGCCATGAACCCTGCCTGCAAGCCATGCCGTCGCTCGAAGGGTTCGGCACCGGGCGCATTCGGGCCTGTCATGCTGCACGGGAGGCCGTGGTGTGAGCGCGCCGCTGCTTGAGGTCCACGACGTCAGCGTCACATTCGATGTGGCCCGGCAGGGTAGTTGGCCTTGGACGCCGCCGCATGCATTGCAGGCCGTGAAGCAGGCTTCGATCATGCTGGAACCCGGCCAGACACTTGGCCTTGTGGGGGAAAGTGGTTCGGGCAAATCCACGCTGGCACGCGCGATTGTTGGCACCGTACCGATCAGCGCCGGAAAGGTGCTGTGGCGTGGCGAGGATGTGGTGGGCTTGAGTGCTGCCCACCAACGGGCGCGCGGACGGCATGTGCAGATGGTATTTCAGGATCCGCTGGACGCTCTGAACCCGCGGATGACCGTTGGCCAGATCGTCGCTGAGCCGCTGCTGACCCATTTCCCGGACCTCTCGAAGGAAGAGGTCCGCGCCAAGGTTGGTGGAATGATGGAACGGGTTGGCCTTCTGCCTGCGCTTATCAATCGATACCCGCATGAGTTCTCAGGCGGGCAATGCCAACGGATCGGGATTGCCCGCGCGCTGATCACCGGCCCTGAACTGCTGATCTGTGATGAGCCGGTCAGTGCGCTGGATGTTTCCGTACAGGCGCAGGTCGTGAATCTGCTGCAGGATCTGCAACGCGACATGGGGCTCGCGCTTTTGTTCATCGCGCATGATCTCAGCGTCGTGCGGCATATCTCGCACCGGATCGCGGTCATGTATCTGGGCCGGATTGTGGAGACCGCAGCGGCGCCTGAGTTGATTGCAAATCCGCGCCACCCCTACACCAAGGCGCTGATTGCCTCGGTGCCGATCCCCTCACCAAAAGCAGAACGACAACGCCACCGCCCGGTTCTGGAGGGTGAGCTGCCGTCGCCAATGGCGCCACCGTCCGGCTGTGTTTTTCGCACGCGTTGTCCCATCGCCCGCGCGAGCTGCGCAGAGGCGATGCCCGCGGTTGCAGTGCTCGAAAACGACCACTTTGTCGCATGCCCCTATCATTCCGAAGCGGAAACACCCTCATAAACGGACTATACGACGACAGATCGGGTGCAATACGCTGCTGAACAGCCTGCAACTCGGCTTTCTTTCGAAGCCGAAGTTCGTCGTTTTGCATCTGCTCCCTAGGGACGGATCGCCGTCCCTCCCTCAATCGTTCGCCGAGTTGGATATGTTGGAGCGAATTCATTTTCGTGCCCAGCTCGAATAAGGAACGGGCAGGCTTGTCGCCACTGACTAAACTGCGGGATACCGCATCAGTTCTACATTGGTTGATCAATCACGCAAGCAGGCTTTCCATCTTACCTAAAGACCGCCGAAAGCTGGCAGTGCGGGGTAACAAATGTCGACTGTGTTCACAGTCAGGGCAGTGCGATCACATTCGAAACAAAGCTAGCGCTGAATGCTCTCAAGATAGAAGAGTAGGCCAGCCAAAGCACGGGGGGTCGGGGTAAATACGCCGTCAATTTCCACCGGAACCAAATCTTCCGCCATTGCACCGCCAAATTGCGGCATCACGCGTGCAAGGTGGCCCTGTTGCGGATCGCCATAAATATAGCTGAGAGCCCGCGCTGCGGGAAAGACGCCACCATTTCGACGGCTCAGATCTGTCAAATCGGTTGGCACAGCCGACAAATCGTCTGCGTTCTGCCCATCGCCTTGTCCTGTTGCGCCATGACACGCGACACAGTTCTCGGCAAAGAAAGCGGCACCATCTGAAGCGTCCGGCATCGCTTCCTCCGTGCAAGAGAACAGTCCCATGAGTAGGGGAACAAGCAATACTTTTTTCCAATGGTTTGCGGGCACAACAACTCCTTCCTTTTTTGAGTTGTATTCATTTTCGTGAAAATGAGTTCGCTACCATTGACCCATGTCAAACCGCGCGTATCTCGCGCGGAATTTCCCTTATTGGATAAATGACACTCTCGAAATGGGTTTCGGGTTGCACGCAACCTCAAAGGAGGAGGGCGGAACGCCCCTCTTGCTCAGATGGATAGGTTTCAGGCTTTGTGAATATCTGCTGAGGTTGGTCCAGCTTCAAGTCTGCACCTTCTTCCAGTCGCCAATCCGCCCGCGTCTGAACTCCAGCCACACAGGCGCCTCGGAGCTGACGTTCAAGAAAGGGCCGGACTGCGGAAGATGAGCCTGACCCAATCTTACATGCCCAAACCTAGAAACACGTGTAACAGTAGGATCATCTATCTCCGATAAGGTTACGCAACCAAACACCTAGCTCGGAGGCGGTTCGGATTGTCTCAGGATGATCGTTGTAAATCACGCTGTTCGGCATACCCGCGTGCTGCGCATCCTCAGGATCCTGAACAATCGTTTGCCCTCCCATGTCATAAACAACCTGGGCCCCCCTCATGCCGTCTTTCATCGTTCCGGAAAGAACCACCGCGATGCCACGCCCCCCGTATTCCGCAGCAAGTGTCATGAACATCGCATCGATGGACGGACGAAAACCCGAGTCCCGGACCACATCGGACAGGTGAATCCTCTGGTTTTGAAACAAAGCATGTTTTGCTCCGGGAACCACATAGATCCACCCCTTTTTCAGGATGTCGCCGTCCATGGTCTTTCTGATTTTAAGGGAACTCTTGGACTTCAAAATCTCGGTAAGTTTCGAAGACGGTTCGCTGTGGACCCCAATGACAATTGGGGCGTCCAGATCCGCGGGCAGTTCGGCAATCAGTTCCTGAATAGCCTTCAGACCACCCGCAGAGGCACCGATTGCCACGACATAATTGAATGAAGTTTCTCGTTCGTCATCAGGTTGCGGGTGTTCCATGATCGTAGCATAGGGCTTCGGCGCGCATTCGCAATCATTCACGCGTTCGGAGTGATTCAAAGACTACCGGCTAGACAGAATTTGCCGTTGGATGTTGGCATAAAAGGACCTCTTGCCGCGGCGCTTTCCGTTCTACTTTTTACTGCTGATGACACGGGTTTCGACGTCATCATCATCCACGCCTTGCAAAGACAATCGTAAGGCAAAAATCTCAGAACGCTGGTGGATCGAAAATATCGAGGGGGAAATGCCATTTCCCCCTCGTATGGTCCTATGCCCTCAGCGGTTCAGGAATTCGAGGTCGAATTTGTCCACATACTCCGGAGCTGGATTGTCCTCGTGCAGCGCTTTGACGATGCCGTAGATCATCAGGAGCAAGATCACCGCAATGGGCAGACCGGCCACGATGGAGGCCGTCTGCAAGGCACTCAAACCTCCGGCCAGCATCAGCACAGCAGCCACAAGGCCCGCAGTCAGACCCCAGAAGATGCGAAACTTGACCGGCGGATGCTCATCCCCCATCGACAGCATCGTGCACATCACCAACGTCCCGGAATCCGATGACGTCACGAACCAGGAAATCAGCAGGATCGTGATCAGCACCGTGATCGGATAGGTCAGCCAGTCAAAGCCAAACCCCGCAACGGTGGCAAATACACCAGCGGCGTAGTCATTGTTCACCGCGTCCACAACACCGGCGTTGTTGAACAGATCCACACCGGTGGCCGCACCGCCAAAAACGCCCATCCATAGCATCACAACCGAGGTTGGAATGAGCAGCACGCAGAAGCAGAATTGCTTGATTGTGCGTCCCTTTGAGACACGGGCAATAAAGAGCCCGACAAAGGGGCACCAGGCAATCCACCAACCCCAGTAGAAGATCGTCCACCAGCCCTGCCATTGCACCTCGGGATCGCCGTTGATCCAGAAGCCCATCGGGATGACATTCCACAGATAGTCGCCAAAGCCGGAGATCGTGATCCCCAGCAGGAAGGCAGTTGGTCCGAGAATAATGAAGAGCACCAGCAGGCCAATTGATGCCATCACATTGCATTCCGACAAAATGCGCACGCCTTTGCCCACGCCGGAGGCTGCCGACGCGGTGCCGAGGCAGGTAATGATGGCGACGAGGATCAATTGGTTGGTTTGCGTGTTCGCCATCCAGCCAAGATTTTCCAATCCGGCGGCGATGGGCGTGACCCCCAGCCCCAGCGATGTGGCCAGACCAAAAATGGTGCCAAAGACGCCGATAAGGTCAACCAGATGACCCCAGGGGCCGTAGATCTTTTCCTTCAGCACCGGGTAGAGCGCTGTGCGCAGGGTGAGCGGCAGATCGCGACGGTATGAAAAGTAAGCCAGACAGAGGCCCACAAGCACATAAAGACCCCAGCCATGGAACCCCCAATGGAAATTGGTCACGGTGACGGCCTTGACCGCAGCGTCCACGCTGCCGGCTTCATATCCTGCGCGTTCCATGAAAGGGCTGCCCTGGATGTGGAACATTGGCTCCGCCACACCCCAGTAAATCAGGCCCGAGCCAAGCCCGGCTGAGAAGAGCATGCAGATCCATGAAAATGTCGAGAAATCCGGTGTGTCGTCATCCTTGCCCAATTTCACGTCGCCAAAGCGGCTGATCATCAGCCAGATGACGAAGAACAGCGCGGCATTCACCACGATCACGTAGAACCAGTCCATCGTGTTGATGATGAAGTCCTTGCCCAACAGGAACACCTCCGAGGAGCGTTCGACGTCCATGATCGTATAGCCGACAAAGCCGATGATCATGATCATCGACAAGATGCCCATGACCGGGTTCATCCCGGCAAACAGCCCGGACTTGGCAACAAGATTATCGGGTTTTTGTGTTGTTTGTTCACTCATTTTCTTACCTTTTTTCCTGTTGGTCCGCGCTTAGCGCACGGTTCCGGCCGCGCCCTGACGGGCCCCGGCGGATGTCCAGATCTTGAATGCTTCTTCGAGGCGGGCGTGATTGGCAGCCCACCATTCGGCATCCGACCGGATGAAAGCCTGGTCCTCATAGGCTGGGCCATTCGGGATCTGCGCCAGGGTCTCCGCGCTGAGCAGGTCAAGCGAAGAGTTGCGCGCCGGGCCGTTTGGCAGGTATCCGACCATGTCAGCCAGGGCTTGCGTGCTGCTGGCGTAGCGGATGAAATCTATCGCTTCCTGCTTGTAGCGGCTGCCCTTCGGGATGCCGAAGAGATCAAGCTCGATCACCCGCCCATCCATGTTCACCGAGAAGTCCGCGCCATCCTCCTGAGAGGCAGTGGCCCCCGTCGTCGCCCAGATCATCGACATTGCGACATCGCCGGCGTTGAGCATGCGGACGGGCTCGCGCCCCGCGCTCCAGAGCTGCAAACCCGACCGGATATTGTCCATCATGTCAAAGGCACGTTCGACACCCTCTTCGGTCTCCAGCATGGGGTAGACGTCTTCGCGCGCCACGCCATCCGCCATCAGAGCCCATTCCATGATGACCGATGGATCGTTTCGGATGGCCCGTGCCCCGGGATAGGTGTCGACGTCAAAGAAGTCCTGAATGGTGCTCGGCGGATTGTCCCCATAGGTCGAATTGCTATGCGCAAAAGCCGTGGCCCAGACGATCACACCCACGCCACATTCATTCAGCGCGCCGGGCACAAAATCCTCGCTCGCGGCTGTCCCATCCGCGCCCGTCGGCAGATCGATGTCCGAGAGATCTTCGAGCAAACCCTCGCGACAGGCGCGCAGGCTGTCGGCCTGGGTCAGGTCCACCACGTCCCAGATCACATTGGCGCTTTCGACCTGATCGCGGATTTCATTGATCCCGCCGTTGTAATGCGCGACGTGCACGCTGGTGTTGTTTTCCTGCTCATAGGGGCGCACAAAGCCCAGCATCTGGCTCCGCATGTAGGGGCCGGTCCAGGAGGTGAAGGTGATTTCTGGCGCAGGCGGTGCGACAAGTGTTTCTGCTCCTTGCGCTTCCTGAGCGCTGGTGATCCCCGGTTGAAATACAAGAAACAGCGCCGCGCATGCCGCTGGCCGCCATCGATAAGCACGCTTTCGACAGTTGAGCATAAATTACCTCCCTTTCAGGCTATTCTTTTACCGGGACGTAAGTGATCAATGTTGGTTACGTAGCGCGCACAGCAGTGCCGTTGACCGCAGATTTCAAATGCTGGTCAAAGGCTCGTTTTTCTCTGTGTTGCTTGATCGACATTTCACCGTCCCAACGCCACCATCCACCCAGAATGCATGAACAAGCAAGAAAATTTTGCTAAGCTAGGTGCGCCTGGGCCTGCGATGGTACCAATCGGCTAAGGGTGCTCAGGTCTTGATAGCCTGGGGGCCGCAACCCCACTTCAACAAAGAGAAATTGCCAACCTTCCAAGGCTGGCAGTTTACGCGAAGGGGATCGAAGCCGAATGGCTGAAACCCCGCAGCGGGTTCAGTTCGCGAGAGCCAGACCCGACCTATTTTGGGGTGGGTTCCTTCATCCACATTCTTAGAAAGGATAGAATACGCGGATTGAAACGGATTGATTGTATCAATGAGACGGACGTCCAAGTCTCGAACATCCATCACGTACCGCCTAGTTCCATCCAATAGATGAGTGTTTGGTTTGATTTCGGCGCCTTCTTCTTCAAGCTTGTCAGGGTCTTTTTTGCAGTCTCAATCGACCCTATCGCAGCGACCACGCGCTGCCGTGCTGCCTCCTGATCATCCTCTGGCAGATTGGAATAGCACAGTCGCACAACTTTCATTGTGCGAACAATTGTTGTTTTTCAGGGATCGCATCATCGTTGAACAAGGCCTGTTCAACAGTTGGCTTATCGGGATTGTAATTCGTATTCCTCGTACCCTTTCGGCGATGTCCGAGGGAATGCTCATTCGGATATGGTATACGCCGTTCAGCAATGTAGGGTTGGGTACTATCAGTCTCATCATGTACCGCCTTCATGTACCAGTGGTGGCAACGCTTCGCCCTTAAATACAGGGACAGTCCTAAAAACAAGGAGACAAACTGGTGCTGCTGGAGAGAATTGAACTCTCGACCTCTCCCTTACCAAGGGAGTGCTCTACCTCTGAGCTACAGCAGCGCCGATGCGGTGGCTGATTAGACCCAATCGGACATCTGCGCAAGCCTAATCTGGACCCTGCCTGCACCCTGCGGTAGACAAGCGCCATGGCGAAGAAAACAGACCCCAAAACGCCCAACGCAGTCGCGGACACGCGCGAAGACCGGCTCAAGGCTGCGTTGAAAGCGAACCTGGCGCGGCGCAAGGCGCAAACGCGCGCGCGGGCAGGCGTGAAAGGGGCGCAAACAGGCAACCCGGTAGCCACCGGATCAGAAAAGGACGCATAGGCGTATGGATTCCATTCTTGTTACAGGCGGCGGCCCGCTTTCCGGGCAAATCCCCATTGCGGGTGCCAAAAACGCCTGCCTGACGCTGATGCCAGCAACGCTGTTGTCTGAGGAACCGCTGACTTTAATCAATGCGCCGCGCCTCAGCGACATCCGCACGATGACCCAACTGCTGCAATCGCTGGGCGCTGAAGTCACATCTTTACAAGGCGGTCAGGTGATTGCCCTGTCCAGCCACGAAATCAATAACCACACAGCACACTATGACATTGTACGTAAAATGCGCGCGTCTATCCTGGTGCTGGGGCCGATGCTGGCGCGCGAAGGCCATGCTGTTGTGTCTCTGCCAGGCGGTTGCGCAATTGGTGCACGGCCTGTCGATCTGCACCTCAAAGCGCTTGAAGCGATGGGGGCGGAATTGGAGCTTAGAGACGGATATGTGCACGCCAAAGCGCCACGCGGATTGCAGGGCGGCACTGTCGATTTCGATTTCGCCTCCGTCGGGGCCACGGAAAACGCGTTGATGGCGGCCACGTTGGCCAAGGGCACAACTGTGCTCAACAACGCCGCGCGCGAACCCGAAATCGTGGACCTGGCGCGCTGCCTCCGGGCGATGGGCGCGCGCATCGCGGGTGAAGGAACGCCGATCATCACCATTGAAGGTGTCGACCGTCTGGGCGGTGCCACGCACACTGTTGTGACCGACCGGATCGAATTGGGCACCTATATGTTGGCGCCTGCGATTTGCGGTGGTGAGGTCGAGTTGTTGGAGGGGCGGATCAATCTGGTTGAGGCCTTCTGCGAAAAGCTGGACGCTGCAGGAATTGATGTGGCAGAGACGGAAAACGGATTGTCGGTTAAACGCCGCAACAGTGATATTCACGCGGTCGATGTGACCACAGAGCCCTTCCCGGGCTTTCCTACGGACCTGCAGGCGCAGATGATGGCGCTTTTGTGCATAGCAAGCGGCACGTCTGTGCTGGAAGAAAAGATCTTCGAAAACCGCTTCATGCATGCGCCGGAATTGATGCGGATGGGCGCGGATATCGAAGTGCATGGCGGGACCGCAACGGTCAGAGGTGTTGAGAAACTCAAAGGGGCGCCGGTCATGGCCACAGATTTGCGCGCCTCCGTCTCTCTGATCCTCGCAGGCTTGGCCGCAGAGGGCGAAACCCGTGTCGGCAGGGTGTACCATCTTGATCGTGGCTACGAGCATGTGGTGACAAAGCTCTCCGGCGTCGGCGCGAATATCGAACGGATTTCAGACACATGACAGACGCACGTTTTGAGGACAGCCGCGAGGCGCCGCTAAATCTCGGCGCGCTGGATGCCGAAGATCTCTCGGTGATCTCGGCGCTGGTGCAGGATTCCGTATTCCCGGCAAGTGAAATGCGCTGGGAGCGCGCTGCCAATCGTTTTGTGCTATTGATCAATCGGTTCCGGTGGGAGGAAGGACCCGCGCGTGTTGCTTCTCCGGAACGCGTCCAATCGCTTCTGGTCTTCGAAGGGGTCACCGCCGTTGCCAGCAACGGGATTGATCGCAAGGACACCGATACGGTACTGTCGATCCTCTCGACCAGTTTCGAGGAAACAGAAGCGCCAGCGGGGCATGTTCTGCTGACTCTGGCCGGTGATGGTGCCATTCGCCTCGCCGTGGAAGCCCTTGAGGTGACATTGAAAGATGTGACCAAGCCCTACCAGGCGCCCTCAAAGAAAACACCGCAGCATCCCGAATAGGCCATTCTTCTGGCCGCAAATATCCTCGCCGAAGGCACTATTCTCTTCTGGTGATCCGCCAAAGGTTCCAAAATGCCCGTTTTTTTGAACACCGACGACGCAGATTTCGAAACCGGTTTTCAAGCGCTGCTTAGTGCAAAGCGTGAGGACAGTCCAGATGTGGATGACACGGTCGCCGCAATCATCGCGCGGGTGCGTGAGGAGGGGGATGCGGCGGTTATTGACCTGACCCAAAAGTTCGACCGGCTTAGCCTGACACCGGACACCTTGCGGGTGTCTGACGCCGAAATTGTCGAAGCGGCCGCCAATGTGCCACAGGATCAGCGGGATGCGCTCAGCCTCGCCGCGGACCGTATTCGCGCCTATCACGAACACCAGCGCCCTGAAGACAAAGAGTGGACAGATGACACGGGCGCAACGTTGGGGTGGCGCTGGACGCCGGTTGCCGCCGCAGGGCTTTATGTGCCGGGTGGGCTGGCCTCCTATCCATCCTCTGTCCTGATGAACGCCGTGCCCGCCAAGGTTGCCGGGGTGCCGCGCCTGGCGATGGTCGTTCCCGCGCCCGAAGGTGAGCTGAACCCGCTGGTCTTGGCGGCGGCACAGTTGGCGGGTGTCGATGAGGTTTACCGGATCGGTGGCGCGCAGGCCATCGCGGCGCTGGCCTATGGCACGCAATCCATCGCGCCGGTCGATAAGATCACCGGACCGGGAAATGCATTTGTCGCAGCCGCAAAGCGCAGGGTTTTCGGCAAGGTCGGCATCGATATGATAGCGGGTCCGTCCGAGATCCTTGTGATTGCCGATGCCGACAACGACCCCGATTGGATTGCGCTGGATTTGCTGAGCCAGGCCGAGCATGACGAAAGCGCGCAATCCATTCTGATCACGACTGATACCGCTTTCGGGCAGGCGGTGGCCGACGCGGTGAACACGCGTTTGGAGACGCTAAAACGCCGAGTGATCGCGGGACCAAGCTGGCGCGACTTTGGCGCGGTCATCACGGTGCCGGACCTTGCAACAGCCGCGCGTCTGACCGACCGGATTGCCCCCGAACATCTGGAACTTTGCGTCGCAGACCCCGAGAGCCTGAGCGCGCAGATTACCCATGCCGGTGCAATCTTTCTGGGGCAGTGGACACCCGAGGCCATCGGCGATTATGTCGGCGGACCCAACCACGTCCTGCCCACCGCCCGGTCGGCGCGGTTTTCCTCCGGTCTTTCGGTGCTCGACTTCATGAAGCGCACAACACTGGCCCGAATGACGCCTGCTGCCCTTCGCGCCATTGGTCCGGCAGCGGAAGTATTGGCCCAGACCGAAAGCCTTGAAGCACACGGTCTCTCCGTGACGGCGCGGCTGAGAAAACTCAACGAGGGCTAGCGGCCTCCTTGATCATTGCGCGCGGGCGGGCACCTGCGCTAAGGATTGTCGACTGACTTGTACCCGCGTAAAGAATCCTGACCATGTCCCGTATATCTGAGATCATTCTAGACGATTCCGGCCTGCCGCCCGCGACACCGGAAATTGAACAGGAACGTCGCGTTGCGATGTTCGACCTGTTGGAAGACAACACATTTGTCCTGCCCCAAAGAGACGGACGTGTGGTGCCGGACGGCCCCTATCATGTCGGGCTGGCGATCCGCGACAAGCGGCTGGTCTTTGACGTGAATACGGAAAGCGCGGAGAAGGCGGCGGAGTTCCACCTGTCGCTTGGGCCCTTCCGTCAGGTGGTCAAAGACTACTTTCAGATCTGCGAAAGCTATTTTGAGGCCGTCAAGAAGCTGCCGCCCAGCCAGATTGAGACCATCGATATGGCGCGGCGGGGGATCCACAATGAAGGCTCCCGCGTGTTGCAAGAACGCCTTGAAGGCAAGGCGGAAGTGGATACCGACACGGCGCGCCGCCTCTTCACGCTGATCTGCGTTTTGCATTTCGGGGGCTGAATGAGCCAGGAGCTTCCCCAGTCGGTCCTGTTTTGTTGCGATCACAACGCAGTGCGCTCACCGATGGCCGAGGGGATCATGAAAAAGCTCTATGGCACAGGCACCTATGTGCAATCAGCGGGCGTAACCAATGATATGGAAATCGACGGGTTTTCCATCGCGGTCTGTCAGGAGATGGATGTGGAACTGTCCAGGCACCGCAGCCGCAGTTTTGACGAGATGGAAAACTGGGGCGATGATCTGGGCTCGTTTGATCTGGTGATCGCGCTCAGCCCGGCCTCCCAACGCCGCGCGCTAGATTTGACGCGGTTTTATCATCTGGACGTCGAATACTGGCCGATCCTTGATCCGACCGGGTTGGGCGAGACCCGCGAGGCGAAACTGGTGAGCTACCGGCAGGCGCGTGACCAGATCATGGAACGGCTCATCGCGCGGTTCGGTCCACCTACCGAGATGATCTGAGGGGACCCAATGCCAGATATCGTCAAGCAATACTTCGACGCGTTCAATGCCAAGGATATCCCGGCGATGCTGGCGTGCCTTTCTGATGACGTGGCCCATCACGTCAACGAAGGCACGGTGCGCATGGGCAAAGAGGCCTTTGCGGAATTCTGCACCCACATGTCGCTCTGCTATGATGAAACGCTGGTGGATATGGTGATCTTTGAGGCGCCCGAGTTTGATCGGGCCGCGGCGGAATATGTTGTCGAGGGGCGCTATATCGCCACCGATGACGGTCTGCCCGAGGCCAGAGGCCAGCGGTATACTTTGACGGCGGGGTCATTCTTTGACCTCGCGGATGGGAAAATCACACGGGTAACAACTCGGTATAATCTCAACGACTGGATTTCGCAGGTGTCCTGAGGCGATGGCGCTCGACATCCGCCCTTTGACCGGTGACGCGTTGAAAAATGTGCTGGCGGATGTCGCCGCACTTCGGATCGAAGTGTTTCGCGATTGGCCCTATCTCTACGATGGCGATGCGGCCTATGAGCAAGCTTACCTGAGCCACTATGTTGAGAGCGCGGGCGCGCTGGTTGTGGGTGCTTTTGACGGCGCGCGGCTGGTCGGGGCCGCAACCGGTGCGCCGCTCACGGATCACGCGGATGATTTTGCCGGCGCCTTCGCTGGCACGGGTGTGGCGCTTTCGGAGGTATTTTATTGCGCAGAAAGCGTGTTGTTGCCTGCATATCGCGGGCAGGGGGTTGGACACGCTTTTTTCGATGTCCGCGAAGCACATGCGCAAGCGTTCGGCTACTCAAAGGTCTGTTTCTGTTCAGTTATCCGACCCGAAGACCACCCAAAACGACCAGTAGATTACAGGCCGCTGGACAGGTTCTGGCGCAAAAGGGGCTATGCGCCACTGCCGGATGTCATCGCGTCATTTTCCTGGAAAGATGTGGGCGAGATAGAAGAGACAGCCAAGCCGTTGCAGTTCTGGATGCGGGAGCTGTGATCTGAAGTTCACAAGCGGTGCGGTCCTAAACCCCTTGGCAGAGCGCCCCGGCGGTTTCTGCAAAGGTCTTCCAGGCCTCCCAAAACCGTTCATTCTTGGGCGTGCCCGACTGGCGCACCTCTTGCAAAAGGTGGGGCTCTTCGAAGTATTGCAGACCACGCTGCTGCTGTGACGCACTGAGCGTGCGATTGGCGGCGTGCTGAATACAGCCGCAGCGTTCCGGGGTTGCATCGGGGCGTCGCTGGACCAGACAGGCAGATTGAATGGGCCCTGACGAAAACGCGTTTGCATCGCTGATGTTGAGACGCCCGGGCGTCGGTTCAGGTGCCCTGCCGGAGCATCCGGCCGCCATCAGGCCAACTGCTGCTACTATTACAAACCCCTTCAACATCCGATCCGATGCCCCGCTTTTTAGCCTTTTCCAAAAGCTATGCCGCAGGCGCGGCCAGGTTGCAATTGCACAAAAGGCGCAATTTCACCTGCCCGCCCAGTCAGATCGCGCGCAGCGATGGGATCAGAACTTCCAGCGCGCGCCGATGACCATCACGTCGATATCTTCGACAGGTGTCGACGCTTCGGTAAATTCGAGGGTCCGATATGTCGCATAAACCTCCAGGTTCTGGTCATCGAACCGCTGCACCACGCCCAGGCCCACAGAGGAGCTTTCCGATCCGGTGATGGCGAAATCATTGCCTTCGTAGACGTCAACGGAAAGCGCGGTCGAACCGACCGTGAACCAGTTCTGGATGTATCCCAGTTTGACATAGACATAGTCGTCATCGCCTTCTTGCTGCCGTCCGGTGGAGACCGCCGCGTTCAAGCCGCTCGGCTCATGCAGCACGGCCAGTGAGCCAAATGCGACTTCTTCGTCGCTGTCGATCCAGGAATAGCCCAGACGACCATCGACCTTGATGTCGCCATAGTCGCGCGCATATTTCAGGCCAAGATCATAGAATTCACGATCATCGCCCTCGCGCAGGACCTCTTCTCCCGCGGAGGCGCTGACGGAAAACCCATTGAAGTCCGGTGTGTCGTAGCGGATGCGGAACCGACGTGCGCCGTCAAAGTTCGAAAAAGCGTCCCCCACATCGATACCGGATGCTGCGCCGCCCAAGGGGCGGAAATCAATGCCGCCCGCCAGATCACCCAGCGCGGAATAGGCGATCACCGAGGTGCCGGAAAAATCTGCCTCCGCAAACCCATCCGTGGCCGTGCTGCCCTGACCGAAGGAGAACGCACCGATGGTTGGGGTCGTATAAACCACTTCGACCTTGCGCAGTTCGGTCCGGCGCCAGTCGAATTCCAAATCCGTATCGTCAATCGACACGGACCCGGAGCCGTTCAGGCCGACAGCCGTTTCAAAATGAAATTTGAGCTTTGCGCCATTGGCGAGCGGAGATTCCCAGATGGCCCCAAACCGCGTGTTGGAATTGTCATTGTCGGTGATGAAGCTTTCGCTCTGGGTACCATCATCGACGCTGAAGAGGCCAAAGTTGAGTTGCCCGTAGAATTCGAATGTGGCGTCCTGGGCGCTGGCCACATGCGGGGCTGCAATGGCCAGGCCACCGACGACAGGGGCAATGGTGCGGAGAAAGGGGGAGTGGCTCATTGGAAGACCTCATATTCAGGGATTTACAGGAGCGACTTAAGAATTGCTCCGCGCCGTGCCACTGCGCAATTTCGCACATGTCCTGTCAAATTATACGCATGGTCCCAGAGAAATTCAGAAAGTTCAACTATGAAGGGTAAAATTTCGCATCCGCAGGACCGCAAAGCTGAATTGCCCGGTCAGGCCGCGATCGTGTTTGATCCGCCGCATCCTGCGTGCATGCTATTCTCCGAAACTGTCTGGCTAATGGCTTCGGGATTGGATAGGCGGAGCGCCGAGGACGCACAATTGATTCAGCGCGCTCAATTTAGTGTATCGCGCCCGAACCGAGGGGCGGTTCGGGCGCTGCCCAAGCGTAGATTGGGCATTGGGTTGTCACTCGTCTCCATCGAAGAACCATCCGGAAATCCTGTGGGCCAGTTTCAACAGCCACATTGCCCGTTTTTCGTTTTTCTGGGCTTGATCCAACCCTCTGCCAAGAGTGTTCAGCCAATTGACCAGCTTTGCGCGCCAGAACCGAGCGGGTCTCTCGGTCGTTGATACCGCGTCTATTGCATCAGAGAGTTGTTCTAGTGCGGGCGCAGTTAAATCTTCCGCGACCAGGTCTGGCACTTGCTGCAAATCCTCGCGCTCCTGCGTCGTCGGCATGCGCCGTGTTTCCAGCGCCGCCAGTTTGGCGACACGATCTCGGATAAGCGGATCTTGCGCGCAGAGTTCTTCGACAGACGTATAGAGTACGTTCTGAAGCGCGATGAGCGGCGCATCTTCTGGGTAGAGGTTCCCGAGGTTTCTCTGCAACCCCATGCAGGCGTTCCAATAGGAGGTGGCGACCGCGCTGGGAAGCGACTTGAAGTCGGAGCCAGCCTTTCTGATGAGGATCGTTTCGCCGGAGGTCTCAGAGAGGCCATTGCCCTGGTCGGTAGCGAGTGCCGCAGCCAGCGCGATTTCTACTTGCGCTATGGCAAACTCAATGGGTTCGGCGGGAATATCTGCATCCTGTTCAACATCCCATTTTCCGATTTCGAGTCGGATCAGTCGGGTCGAAACTGATGTGCGATAACTGCGCCGGATAAGTTTGATCTGTTCGGCGACATGAGCGGGCCCTTTGTCCCAATCGGCGTCGTCTAGTTGAGTAGCAATTTCGAAGACCAGGCCCCAGTCCTCCCATTTTCCGGCAAGGACTGCCTCGTACCAATCGATCCAGAAGGACCAGTCGGCTTTATCTTCATCTAGTTGGACCTTGAGAGTGTCCCATGCGCTGGCCAATTCTAAGGGCTGTGCGGACGCGGTCCAAAGTGAGGGCCAATAAAGAGCAACCGAGGCGTCGGCGGAAGCAGCTAAATAGGCATAGCTATTGGAAGCGTGCAGTCTTTCAAGCGCTTTCGCGCATTGTTCGCTGCTTGAGGCGGCAACTTCGCTAGGTGACCAAGCATCTGTGTGGTAAGCTGTCGCTAGCTGAATGTGCGGCTGCCAACGCGGGGAATGCGGTTGGCTCGGACTCGCTCGGACCACCAACAACTGTCAAAGTTATTCGGATCATCGCATCCGTGACGGCTTGGTTAGCCGAACTGGCCGCGTCCATGAGCCTTTTTCGCTTTCGATCAGAGCACGTGGCTGAAGCTGTACCGATTAGTAATGCTCGACAACTCAAAAAAATGAGGATAGCGGTGTCTGCGCTTGTCTCAACACCAAGAGCAGGAAAGCTGCGCAGTGCGCATCGCGCAGCAAACCAGACTTGCGTTTGATGATCCTGTTGGTCTAGCCAAGTGCGGGCGCTGTTCTCGTCGGTGATTTCGTCCATCCAACCCCATTGACCCTTTATGGATTCCGCCCCATATCCCATCACCATGACATCGCTTTCACATATCCGCAATTTTTCCATTGTCGCGCACATTGACCACGGGAAATCCACGTTGGCCGACCGGCTCATTCAGTCCACGAATACGGTGGCCGACCGGGATATGAAGGAGCAGATGCTCGACAGCATGGACATTGAGCGTGAGCGCGGCATCACCATCAAGGCGCAGACCGTGCGCATCAACTATACTGCCCAGAACGGCGAGGATTACGTCCTCAACCTGATCGACACCCCCGGCCACGTCGATTTCGCCTATGAGGTCAGCCGCTCCATGCGCGCGGTCGAAGGCTCGCTGCTGGTCGTGGACAGCACCCAAGGGGTCGAGGCGCAGACGCTCGCCAATGTCTATCACGCCATCGACGCCGATCATGAAATCGTGCCGGTGCTGAACAAGATCGACCTGCCCGCGTCGGATTGTGACCGCGTGGCCGAGCAGATCGAGGATGTCATCGGCATCGATGCCTCCGGGGCCATTCAGGTCTCCGCCAAGACCGGGCAGGGGATCATGGAAACGCTGGAGAGCATTGTCCAGAACCTGCCCGCGCCCACCGGTGACCGCGATGCGCCGCTCAAGGCAATGCTGGTGGACAGCTGGTATGATAGCTACCTTGGCGTGATCGTTCTGGTGCGGATCATGGACGGGGTGCTGAAGAAGGGTGAGCGCATCCGCATGCTGTCGAACAACTCGACCCACCACGTGGACCGCATCGGCGTCTTCCGCCCCGAAATGACCGTGATCGATGAGCTGGGTCCGGGGGAGATCGGCTTTCTGACCGCCTCGATTAAACAGGTCCGCGACACCCGCGTCGGCGACACCATCACCCATGAAAAGAAGGGCACCGAGGACGCGCTGCCGGGTTTCAAACCCTCGCAACCCGTGGTCTTCTGCGGCCTCTTCCCGGTGGACTCTGCGGAGTTCGAAGACCTGCGCGATGCCATCGAAAAACTGGCGCTGAACGATGCGTCGTTCTCTTACGAAATGGAAACCTCCGCGGCCCTCGGGTTCGGCTTCCGCTGCGGCTTTCTGGGCTTGCTGCACCTTGAGGTCATCCGCGACAGGATCGAGCGTGAATATGACATCGAACTGATCACCACGGCGCCCTCCGTCATCTACCACATCCACATGAAGGATGGCGAGATGATGGAACTGCACAACCCCGCCGACATGCCCGACCTCACGCTGGTCGATCACCTCGAAGAGCCGCGCATCAAGGCGACCATTCTGGTGCCCGACGACTACCTCGGCGATGTGCTGAAACTCTGTCAGGACCGGCGCGGCATCCAGCAGGACCTCACCTATGCCGGGTCCCGCGCGATGGTCGTCTACGATCTGCCGCTCAATGAGGTGGTGTTTGATTTCTACGACCGGCTGAAATCGGTGACCAAGGGCTATGCCTCATTTGACTACGCGATGATCGGCTACCGGCAGGACCAGCTGGTGAAAATGTCGATCCTGGTGAATGACGAACCCGTCGATGCGCTCTCCACCATGGTGCACCGCGACCGGGCCGAGCAACGTGGCCGCGCGATGGTCGAAAAGCTCAAGGACCTGATCCCCCGTCATATGTTCAAAATCCCGATCCAGGCGGCCATCGGAGGCAAGGTGATCGCGCGCGAGACGCTCTCGGCGATGCGCAAGGACGTGACGGCTAAGTGCTATGGCGGCGACGCCACGCGGAAACGCAAGCTGCTGGACAAGCAGAAGGCGGGGAAGAAGAAGATGCGGCAGTTTGGGAAGGTGGATATTCCACAGGAGGCCTTCATCAGCGCCCTGAAAATGGACAGTTGACTGTCCATTTTAGCGCTGAGGAAGGCCGGTGGGTGGCAGCGGTTGTCGCAGACAACTAGCGGATCCACTTGGTTGCGATCAGTATACGATTTCAGCAAACGCGAACAAAACTGCCGCAACGCCACCGTTTATTGGTGATTTGATAAGCATGTCAAATGGGCATTCGCTGTGCTATTTTTAAAAGCATGACGCTGATCGCTGTAGCAATCTCAGATAACAATCTAGTTGCCATTTCGGACATGCTAGCGAGCAGCACACCAGCTGAACGAGCAAGCCCGGTGGTGCTGCCTTTGTCAATAAATTCTTTACCGCAACAAAGAAATTATGAAGCAGCGATTACACAAAAATCATTCATCTGGGAGAACTCGCTAATCTTGTTTGCCGGAAGCGCACTGGCTGCAAAGGTTATTTGCATCCAGATCGCAAGAGAGAAGCCAAGCTCTTTTTCCGAAATCAATGCAATTATCCAGAACAACATTTCTGAAAAAATCAGCGTCATTCATTGCCACAACAAAGAAGGTACTAGTTCTTCGAAGAATTGGAACTGCCGAATTTTGGAGTATCCAGAGTTTAAAGTGATCGTTGCTGGCAGTGGTGCTGATGCATTGGTCTGGGAAGCTCACAATGAGCCGGCACCTTATTCTGGCCCTGATCACGAGTACCAACCAATGTTGGCGATGGTATACAATTGGATCGAAATACTTTTCAGGAGCGAATGGGAAGACCCAGAACACATCGACATGCGTTTTGGAGCTGGTTACGAGATGTTCGAGCCAAATCGGCCCAATGGATTTTGTCGTATAAGTTGGAGGCTCGACAGCCTTATCGTCCAGGACGCCTCGAGCGAGGCACTCAGCGTCGGGTTGGCACAGTCAATTTTTTTTATGCCTAGCAGCTTTGGAACACACATTTTCAAGGTTATTGCGTTAGAGGAAACGAACCAATACGAGGCATTGGACTTTTTTGTTCCTCGCATTTTGGATATTCCGCATGACGCAGTTGTTAACTCGGACTTCGAAAAGTTCGTTCCTCGACTAATCTATACGTTTTCCAGAAGCGATGTGGGTGCCTCTTTGAACGTCGGAAATAGTGCTTTTTTGGATGTCGTCTTTGAAGAGGAAATCGTGCGTATGGTTTGTTCAGATACAGGTCGAGAAATGGCGGAGAGCATCCAGAAGAGACATCACGAAAAGTACAAAACCGTCAATCGACAGGGTGGAAGTCAAGCTAAAGCTTAGTATCTGTCGGGTTCCGTCCGTTCTCGACGAAAAGGGGCCGCTGGATCTTTGTTCTTCACAAAAAATAACCCGCGCAGATCCATCCCAATCCACAGACTTTCCGCAGCGCGGCAAGCCGCCTGACTTAAACGATATTTCGCGCTTATCCCCAAGTTACCCACAATAGAAATACCAAATAAATCAACAGCTTATCCACAAGAAATTTCGCGAAACCGTCATTTTTCTGTTGCGCGACTCAACCTTTGGGTGCACCTTTAAATCACCGCAACGGAGTTCTTCGAACGAAGGAGTGGACGCAAAAGCCCCTCAGGGTGGAACGCGGAACGGGATAGGCTCCTCGGGGTCAGGTCCGGATCGCAGAACATCAGGAGGATACAGGCCGGATCGTGTGGGCTCGAAAGAGCCGTGGCGAGGGTCTGGATAAGCAGAGGCAGATCTTACCTGACGGGTCCGCAAGGATCAGGACGGACGATAGGTTTCGGCAGGGTTGAGCGGGGGATGGTTGGTTTTTGGACCAGGCGTCTCGGCTGAGAGGGGTAACGCTCTTATGCAAGCTGGGCCATATATATCGCCCTCTGGGGGGATGATAGGTTCAAGAAGGCGTCAGGATGTGCCGCAAGGCATGGAAAGGATTTCGGTCCGATCCCCTGACGCCTTTCGCTATTGCGGCGGCGCGTCGCACATCGTTCAAACCCATTCTGAGATTGACCCAAATCAAGGCGTTTTCTGCCGCCCGGGCATAGGTTGTGCGCAGACTGAAACCGCGCCTGCGTGCGCCTGACAAAGGGCCCTGAAAATGTTCCGCCTCACTGCCATCCTGTATTGCTTCATTGCCGCCACCCTGGCCGGAAGCGGCGTTATTGCCGTGCTCAGCGCGGGTATGACGGATGTGCTGCCGATCGTGATCGCGGCGGCGGCGGGTGCGGTGCTGGCCCTGCCCGCGTCGTATCTGGTGGCGCGGAAAATCGGCCAGTAGTTCGGAGCGCTTGGCGGTCGGTCTCGGGCGAATTGCGGGCGGTGAGACAGCGCGCGCCATCGCCATGCTCGCCAGCTTGACCCAAATCAATGCGGCGCGGCTGGGAGTGTGCCACCCTGCCTGCGCCGAATGGGAGCGCCGTCATGAATATCACTGCGCAGAAAAAGATTTTGCTGGCCCGTCGTGAAGAGCTCGCAAGCATGATGCAATGGATTGAGCACCAGCTTGACGAGTCGCCGTCGAAAGACTGGGAAGACCGTTCTTCGGAGCGGCAGGGTGATGATGTTCTGGAGGCCATGGGATTGGCGGATCAAGCGGAGCTGAGAAGCATCGATGCCGCTTTGGACCGGATTGAAAAAGGCACCTATGGCGTCTGCGTCACCTGTGGCGAGGAGATCAGCGATGCGCGGCTTGTTCTGGTGCCGGCGACCCCGTTTTGCAGATCCTGCACCGCGTGATCAGGTGATAACATAGAGGGTTCACGAAAAAACCCGGCCGCATATTGGGCCGGGTTAGGGGTGGGCGCGGTGCACCGCGGCCCATAGCATCGTGGGACGCCCCGATCAGATGGCCTGATCCAGCGCTTCGCCCGCATTCTGGACGTCGCGCCCAAGGCCCTTGGTGGTTTCGCATGCGGTCAAAGCCAGAACGGCAGCGAGTGCAAAAGCAAGTCTGATCATCGGATGGTCCTTTGTTGAAGATTGTCCAGAGCAGGATAACCCGATTCAGGACCTGACTTCACGCAAAAAACGGCATTCTCCCACCAGCGAGATGCATTTGAGCGATCAGGTCGGGTTGGTTGCGGCCCCTTCAATCGCCTCACCAAGGTCCTGAATGTCCTCTCCCGCACCCTTTGTGGTTTCACAAGCAGCAAGAGCGATCAGGGCAGCGCACAACGTAGCAATTCTAAGCATGTTTTTTTTCCTTTCCAGTTCCACCAGGAGAACGCGCTGACAGTGCAAAGAGTTCCCGAGATTAGGACGCTTTGCACCTCTTTTCCAAACGACCTATTCCTGCAAGCCGCGCGGGATATTACGGGGCGCGGTAAAAGAGATAGCGTTCCGGATCAATGGTGTCCGGGCCTGTGATCTGGGTGAACCCGATCAGAGGTTGTTGGCTCACGATCAGGCCGCCAGGATGCATCAGGGGGGCGATGAAGGGTGAGAGGCGCGCGCCCTCTTCGACGTCCAGTTCCTTGACGCCAAATCCAAAATCATAGTGGGCCAAAACCATCTTGGCACCGCGGCTGGCCAGTTCCATCAACATGTCGTCGGCCTCACCCAACAGGAAATCCTCCTCTGGCGGAATACAGGACGGATGCGGTTTCAGCACCCGGTCGATCACCCAGATCCGACGATCAGGCATGCACTCGCGCAGGTGATCGAAGGTCCGCCCGTTCCCGAGCCCCAATTCCAGAACATCGCCGGGCATGTCCGCGATCAGTTCCGCCGCCCAGTTCAGGCCATCGATCTGTGCGGACAATCGCCTGCGCATGGATTCCAATCGGCTCATTTCGTCTCCTTTATGGCTTCGGTCAGTAGTTTGCACGTCGCACCGCCGTTGAGCATTTCGCTCAGAAAGGTGCGTGAGAATGTCCAGACATCGGGGGTGTGCACGAGGTGGTGTGTGAGGTAGCCAAATGGCTCTGTCCGGTCGACATCCCCTCGGCGTCGGGCCTGAAGCTGGGCGATGGTGCCCGCGATGATGCGATCAGGGTCCAGCAAGCCACGTGTGCCCCGCCAATCAATCGGGTCGATATGTGTGTTGACGGCCAGCAATCCCGGCGCGGGATACGCCGAGTGTCGGGGCAGAAACGTGGAGACCGCCGCATAGCCCAGATCGGACAGATTTTGCATGAAGGAGGGATGCAGACGGTTCCATGGGGCAACAAAGGCAGGCACCAGGCTTGACCCGAAAAGGTCGCGCAAGGTGCTTAGAGCTCTCCGAAGTTCGTCGTTGGCACCAACGCGCGGATGGCCAAACTCAGCTTTCTTTGACCCGCTGGGCGCCCTGTTTTCATGCGCCCAGCCATGCACCGTTGGGATGAGATTGGGATGCGTCGTGACCATGGTGGCGAGTGACGCCTCCGCGTGGGCGGGGATGACGGCCAGATGCACAGGCAGCGAAAGATCGTCAGACAGCTGCGCCAAACGGTCCAGTTTGGAGGTTGCAGCAATCGCATCATCATCCCGCCACCACAGGGGCAGGACCATCTGTTCCGCGCGCCAAAGGGCCAGCTCCGCGTGCAGAGGGGACCAGTCGATGCTCATCGGCGGGTGCTCACGAGGGTTTCGACGATTTCAACGGTCTTGCGCGCGCCGTCTAGTGCGTTGGTTTGCGGCGGTCTTTGGGGTGCGGTCATCACCTGCGCCAGATGGTGCAAGAGCGCGTCGCCGCTCAACTGCGCCGTAGGGAGCACGGATATGCCGGGCAGCGCTGCCAATGCTTTGGCGCGCAGGCTCTGCTCGACTTCGCCACCGGCATCGAAGGGGACAAAGACAGCTGGTGTGCCGGTTTGCAGAAGATCAAGCGCGGTGTTGTAGCCTGCCATCGAAATGGATGCCGCCGCGTGGTGCAGCATGTGTCTGAAGTCGGGCCGGGCGGGTTCAATGACGACGTTTGTGGGGGCACCGACCTGCAGCGCCGCTACCCTATTCTGGGCATTTGCCCCCCCGATCAGCAACCGCCAGGACCGTGCCGGATCGCGGCGTGCAGCGTTAATAGCCACTGCGAAGAGATCTGTGCCGACATCGCCGCCGCCCGCACTGACCAGGACCTCTCCCGATCCCAGGTGTTGCGGATGCGGGGTCGGCGCGGGCGGGGCCACAAATCCGGTATAGTGCAGGTAATCCTCCAGCGTTTCGGTCACCGGCCAGCTGATGTCCAACGGTGTTATCGCCCGATCCGAATGCACCAGCACTGCATCGTAGTGGGAGGTGATGATGTTTTCGGTGGCATGGGCCTTTTCGGGTTTGGAAGGGGGTGCGAGGATATCTCGGACCGAAGCGCAGATCAGCGGCCGCTTGAGCTGTGTCGCGGCGCAGGTGAGCAGATGCAAGAATTCCGCACGCAGCACCCGACGTCCGAAGGGAAAGAGCTCCGTGATCAGAACGTCGGGCCTGAGGTCGTGCAGCGTCGTTTCTAACGCCTGCATCCGGGCCTGCATTACCTCTTCACCGGCATCCAGCCCCTCGGCGTTCAGGAGCCGCGTGAAGTTCACCCCGTCCGACCGCAGTGGCGGCAGTTGGACAAGGGACACATTCGTGCTGTCCAGCTGGGGCGCAGGCATCCCGCCGGTCACAACCGTGCTGGCATGTCCTTCTGCCGCGAAGGCCCGCGCAAGCGTAAGCGCGCGGGTCAGATGACCCGTGCCCAAAAGATGTGTCACGGCGATCATGATCTTCATGACGCGCGTTCCCTTAGTTTGATGGGGGTATCTGCAGTGGTCCAGATATCATCGGAGATCGTGATTACGAACAGCCTGTTGCGCTTGATCTGGAAGGGGGCGGGACCTTTGAAATTCCAGCCCGTGGCCAGGGCCATCAGAACGCGCATGATGCCGATATGGCAGACCGCTACTGCGTCCTCACGCAGGTCCTGCGCCCAGGGCAGAAGGCGCGCGCGCAGCTCTGCGGGGGTTTCACCCTTTGGGGGGCGGAAATCCCACCCCCAATCCTCTATGTCCCGGTATCCGGACGAGGGATCGGCGCGCAGGACTGCGCCCTCCTGACCCTCCCAATCGCCCCAATCCATCTCTGTCAACGCGGGGTCGGTCTTGGGGGGCCTGCCCGCCAGCAGGGTTGCCGTGCGCGTTGCACGTTGCAAAGGGCTCGACCAAAGCATCGCTGCGCGCCAGTCATCCGGCAATGTCAGTCTGGCAAGTTGCGCTTCGGCTTCTGCATCCAGCGGCACATCGGTGCGTCCCTGAATGCGGCCCTGCCGGTTCCAGGCGGTGTGGCCGTGGCGGATCAATGCGAGACGTATCATGCAATTGCCCCGGTGATGGCATCGCAGAGTGTCTTGCTTGCAGCCCCGAGCAGATGGTGGGTCGCAAGATAGTCGCGTGCGGCCTGTCCGCGCCGCGCGCGTTCCGCGCAATCACCGAGGAGCAAATCAATTTCCTGCGCCAATGCCTCCGGCCCGCCTGCGGGCGTTGGATGCTGGTGCGGCGCCAGAACGTCAATCACACCCGGTCTGTCCTGCGCGACGACGGGCAGCCCTGCGGCCTGTGCTTCGAGGTAGGTCATGCCGAAGGCTTCGTTGACACCGGGCCAAAACAGCAGGCTGGCCTGCCCGTAAGCCTCCCCCAATGCCGCGTCGTCCAGCGATCCGCGCAACTCTACCCGATCTCCGAAGGGTTGCATGATGGAGGCGACGGCATTGAGCGCTGGCCCGTCACCCGCGATCACCAGACGCCAGTCGGGCGTTTTGAGAAGGGTCAGCGTGTCGGCGATAAGCTCGTAGGACGCGAATTTGTCGCCATGGCGCAGCATGCCGACGCTGAGCATTGGGCCATCGCCGGAGCTGGCGGGGGGTAAATCGTTGCGCGGCAGGAAAGGCGGTAGGTGAACGATCCGCTGGTGTGCAGGCGCATAGGCATAAAGGGATTCTGCGTCTCTGGCGGTCAGGTGGAAAATCACATCCGCTGCATCGCTGGCCGCTTCTGCCGCCTGGGCAAAGGTGGACCACGGTCCGTTCAACCGCTTGCGTGCCCGTGTGGCCTCGATCTGGAAATATGGCAGGTTCAACGCCGCCGCCACCGTCGGGCCGACGAGATCAGGGGCTTTGTAATAGCAGTGATAGGTGATCCATACCTGCCAATCCGTATAGCGCCCTTGCGCGATCAACCGTGTTGCTTCCGCCTCTGCCAGCGCCAGCAGCCGCGCTTGGGTGTCAGCATTGCCGTCCTTGTCGCGTGTCTGCAGTTTTGAGACCAGTTCAGCCTCTATCCCGCCGTATCTGAGCGCAGCGAGGATGGCGCGGCCCATCGCACGATCTCCCGAGGGCACCGGATGGGTCGGCGGTTTCATCGGCGCATAGAAGGCAACTTTGGTCATGGCCCGCCGCTCAACATCTGCGTCAGTCGCGCTTTCAGCTGCGCAATGCCCGGGTGCATCTGGAAGGCGGATACCAGCCTGTCATAGGCCGCGTCCGCCATTTTTTGGGCGTTCTCCGGACTGGCGGCAATCAATTCGATCTGGTCGGCAAGGCTTGGAGGGGCATCATCGGTCAGAATGCCATGGGTCCCGGTATCGATGAATTCCGGGATGGCGGAGACCGGGGTCGATAGAATGGGCAGCTTCTGGCTGGCCGCTTCCATCAGAACATTGGGCAGCCCGTCGCGATCACCATTGGAAGCGATCCGGCTGGGCAGCACAAAGAGGTCCGCCGCGCGCATCTCCTCGATGACTTCCGGTTGATCGCTGGGGCCATGCCAGGTGATCCGCTCGGCAACGCCCTGCGTCCGCGCCAGCGCCTGCAACTCATCTTTCAAGGCGCCGCCACCGATATGGGTCCAGTGCCAGTCAACCGATGCAGGCAGCAGACCGAAGGCTTGGATAAGCCGGTCAAACCCCTTCTTTTCGACAAGACGCCCGACGGACATCAATTTGATCGGATCACCCGGGCGCCGTGGCTTTCGCAGCGGGGGGGCTGGAAACCGCGCCAGATCAAGCCCGTGATAGACCAGATCCACCCGGTCGGGCGTGTCAGTGAGGTCTTTTAAATACGCCGCCCCAAAACTGGTGCAGGTGGCGCCAAAGGTGGCGCCATGGCTTTCTGCGGAGAGCTTTTCGCGCAACTCCCATTCTGGCGAGGTCCAGATGTCCTTGGCATGGGCCGAGAATGACCACGGCACGCCGGTGAGTATCGCCGCGTAGCGGGCGACGGAAGACGGGGTATGCAAGAAATGTGCATAGAGCCCGCGCGTTTCCGGCGGCAGTTCGCGCGCGAGGACACAGGCCTGCCCGAACCGGCGCAAACGATTTGGCGTGCGGTCGCGCGGATAATCTGCACGAATGGCGCGCCAGGCGGCGGCGAAACCGGGGCGGGCGAGCGCGCTGAAAAACCCCTTGAGCACCCGCAGCGGTTCATCTTTCAGGTATTCCGGCAGATAATGCACCGGCGCGCGCAGCCGATCATGCAGCGGATGGGTTTTGTGATCCGTGGGATGGCGCAACGACCAGATCTCGAAAGTCAGGCCAGCCTCCTCCAGCGCCACAAGCTCCTGGGCGATGAATGTCTCTGACAGGCGCGGCCATCCTTTAACGATCACGCCCAGGCGCGCGCGGTTTGATGTCATTTATCCGCCATCAATTGTGCGGCGCGTGCCACGACGACATCCAAACCATCCAGCAATCCGTTCGCACCGGCGTGCGATGGTTTTCTCTGGGACGGTAACCCGCGGATGAATGCGATCATCGTCTCTGGCGTCATCCCGTCGCGCTCTTCGTCCAGCATTCGGACAAGGCCAAGCTCTTCGGCGCGCGATGCTCTGATCCACTGTTCTAGCCGTGGGATCGTCCGCGGCACGATCACAGCCCGTTTATCGAATGACAGGACTTCGCAAAACGTGTTGTAGCCCCCCATGCATACAACGCCTTCGGCCCCGGCAAAAAGCGCCTCGATCTTGGCGTCGAACCCGACCGCCGTCACCCGGCCATTCAACTTCGCAACGCGGGCTTCAAAAGCCTCGCGGACCTCGCCGGACAGGAAGGGGCCATAGACCAGTACCGCGTCGGGTTTCAAGGTCGGGTCTTTTTCGTAAGCTTCGAGGACAAGGCTGACCATTGCCTGACCGTCGCCGCCGCCGCCGGGTGTGATCAAGACATAGGGGGTGTCCGGGGTATCTGCGGCATCAATCACTTCGCGGCGCAAATACCCGGTCCAGAAAATCCGCGCCCGCGTGGCCTCCGACAGCTGCAACCCCTCTGTCGGGTCATAAACCGAGCGAGGCCCATAGACCCATATCTGATCATAGAACCGTTCGGTTGCTGCGACCGCACCCTTGCGATCCCATTCAGCCGCCAGCACCGAGGGCGCGTCGAGCACATCGCGCAGGCCCAGAACACAGCGGGTCTGATCGCGCCCCTCAAGCCATTCCAGTGTCGGCAGCAATTCCCCGCGAAACCCTGTGGGTTCTTTATCGACGATCAGCAGGTCCGGTTCATACTGCTCCACCGCCGTTTGGATCAGGCCCGAGCGCAGGTTGGTCGTATCATCGATGTCCAGGCCCAGGGTCTGGCTCACATAGGTCCCGTCGGGCAGCTTCGTAACGCCCGGCAGCCGCATGTGGTCAACCCGCTCCGGAAAGGTGAAGCGCCCGGCAACCGGGGATCCGGTCAGAATGATGGCAGAGGCTTTCGGGTCTGCCGCCGTCAGTGCCGACGCCAGCGCACGTGAGCGCCGCAGATGCCCCAGACCAAAGGTGTCATGGCTGTAAAGCATGACACGCAGCGACCGCTCGGGCTCCGCGGCACTTTCCGGTTGGGCCGTTGACCCGGCTTGATGATGCACGTTCATGTTACCGGATGTCCCGCCTGTCAGAGCCAGGGGAGCGTATACCTGTCGTGGGGAATTTGGGAACACCAGCCGCGGTGCAAAGCAAATAATTCAGGCGCATCGGCCGGTCCTTGGGTCGGGTGAGGGGCGCTTTGCCCCGTTTTCACTGCATATTTGGCACAAAAGCGAATTATGTGCAAAACACCAGTGATCGCGAGATATTGCGCTGATGTGCAATTGCAATGGGTCATGCGCTCCCCTACCGTCAAACACCAAATTAACATTGCCCGGACTTTCTTTATGCGCGTGCGCTTTTTTGCCATTCTTCTCTGCTTTTTGGCGCTCTTTTGTTCGATTTCTCCCACAGATACAGATGCACAGGGTTTGGGCTCTCTCCTGCCCGGTGCGAATTCGTCGAGCAGCGAAAGCAGCGATCAAATTTCGGAGATCATGCGTCAAGCGTCGGAGAATGGTGTTGGTGTGGTCGTCATCAACAATGACGGCGAGATTCTGAGCACAGCCGCCGAGGTCGAGGATGCCCCGGCCGAAGGCGTCGAAGGATCGCGCCTGATGAAGGCGCAGGACACGGTGGTGCGATTCCGCACGGCGCTGGTGGATCGCATCCTGGATTTGCCCAATGCCTTCAACGAGGTGATCTACATCCTGCGCGCCACCAGCCCGGATGGCACGATCTGGGCTTTTGCCTATGCGCTGATTGTCTCGCTGCTGCTTTTCGCTGTGGGGATGGTTTTCGAGAGCCAGGTCTATGGCAAGAGGATTGTCAGGAATTTCGTGGTCTCCCGCATTCGGGAAAACCCGGTGGGATACGCCGAGAAGATGCCCTTTCTCGTCTTCCGGTTTTTCATGGGCGTCATCGGCATTCTGGTGTCCATGCTGGTGGCCTATGTCCTTGGGGCGCTGATCTTTGGCCCGCTGGAAGACAAGGCGATGCAGTTCACCGTCAGCGTGATCAATACCGCCTATTTCATGTGCCGTCTGGTCGCGAACCTGTGGCGCATGGTGCTATCCCCCTACCTTGAACAATACCGGGTGCCTGTGATGAGCAACCGGGATGCCAAACGGCTTCACACCTGGCTCTGGGTGCTGGGCACCTTTGATATCACGGCCATTCTGTTTGGTGTCTGGATTGGTGAGCTGGGCCTGAATTACGACGTCTACGCCTTCCTGTCTTCGCTGATGTCGGCCATCGTGGTGTTGCTGAATATCGTTATGGTGCTGGTGAACCGCGCCGCCATTTCCAACGCGATGCGGAACGGTAAATCCGTGACCCAGGTCAGCTGGGCTGTGAAGTTCATGACAACGATCTGGGCCCCGGTGGTCATCCTCTACGTGATCTTTGCGTGGCTCGAACTGACCTATGATCTGGTGCTGGGGCACCCGTCGTCGATCCCGCTGATCGCCGGGGCGTATATCATCCTGATGTCCATTATCGTGGTCTATGGCGTGATCAATTTCATGATCGAACGCAGCTTTCAACGCGCCCGGGCCTTGCGCGAATTGAACGAAGCAGGCGCGGCAGATGGGGTCACCCCGGACGACATCCCGATGGAAGAGGCGCCAATGCCGCTGCGTCCGCGGCATGCGTTGAATTCCTTCGAAGCGCTGGCGCGGCGTGTGGCGGGTATTCTGGCGTTTGTCGCCGGGGTCTATGCGTTTTTCTACATCTGGGACAATAATTCGGCCCAGATGGTGGAAAGCTACGCCGCCCAGCTTCTCGACATTATGGTGATCATATTCATCGGCTATATCGTCTATCACACCTTTCGCATCTGGATCGACAACAAGATCCTCGAAGAGCAGGGAGACGTGACAGAGGAGGACATGGGCGGCGATGGCGGTGGGACCGGTGCCAGCCGCCTGGCGACGCTGCTGCCGCTGTTCCGCAATTTCATCCTGATCGTGGTGCTGGTCACGATCAGCCTCATCATTCTGCTGGAAATGGGCGTGAACGTTGGCCCGCTTTTTGCCGGTGCCGGTGTGGTCGGTGTGGCTGTGGGCTTTGGGTCTCAGGCGCTGGTACGCGACATCTTCTCGGGCGGGTTCTTCCTCTTTGACGATGCTTTTCGCAAAGGTGAGTATCTGGACATTGGTGGCGTTAAAGGCACGGTGGAAAAAATCTCGGTTCGGTCTTTCCAACTGCGCCATCACCTGGGGGCATTGCATACCATCCCCTTTGGCGAAATTCAGGTCATGACGAATTATTCGCGCGACTGGGTGATCATGAAACTGCCCCTGCGCGTGACCTATGACACCGATGTGGAGAAGGTGCGCAAGCTGATCAAGAAGCTGGGGGTCGAACTATTGGACGATCCGGTGATTGGCGAGAATTTCATCCAGCCGCTGAAGTCTCAGGGTGTCATCGAAATGCAGGATTCAGCGATGATCATTCGGGTCAAATTCATGACCAAACCCGGCGATCAATGGTTGGTGCGCAAGCGGGTCTACGAAGAAATCCGCATCCTTTTCGAGCGCGAGGGCATCCAGTTCGCGCATAAAGAGGTCACCGTGCGGCTGAAGGATGGCAAGGTCGAGGACCTGTCCGAAGAGGATAAGAAATCCATCTCGGCGGCGGCGCAGGCTTCCATGGAAGAGGAGCTTATGGATGGTGAGGACGCGGGCGACGACCGCTAGGGCCCCAATGCCCGATGAGCGCACGGATGCAGCTGCGCAGCCCCGCGATCCGCCTTTCGAAGATCTGGGCAAAGATCAGGCCTATGCCGATGGATCCGACCACAAAAAGGGCGTCTCGCGCCAGCGTTTCCGCCGGAAACACAGCGTCGATCAGGTGCAACGCAGGATAATGAGTCACATAAATGGAGAAGCTCGCACCGGCCCACCAGCGCACGGCGCGGTTGTCCTGCGTTTGGTTTTGCAAAAGGCGGGCCATACCGAAGATATGCATGGTCGTGAAAACACCTATCAGCGCATTCCAGATAAATTCGTCGGAGAAGGCCAGCACATGCCGGTAGCGGGCGGGGGCCATGGCCTCGGCAGTCAGATGTGCGAGCATGTCGGGCACGCCGATCCACAAGCAGACCGCGTAGAGCACGGGTGCACCCCATGCCATCATGCGCGCCGTCGTTGACGTGAGCAGGCCCGCGCCACCGGCGGCCAGTTTGCGCCAGAGCCAGACGCCCATCAGCCATGCAGGCATCAACAGCAAAACCCACGGACCGAAGAGCACGACCAAGCCCAGCAGGATGATCACCCGGCGCGCGCCTGACAGGAAGAATGCGACACCAAAGAGGATGTAATAGGCGGCCTCGTAACTCAGTGACCAAAGCGGCCCGTTGGTGCCCAGACGCACGCGCTCAAATGCGCCCCATTCGTTGGAAAAGCTCAGCCCGCGCAGCAGCATCTCCCAAAGCGGCAAGGCCCCGTAATACCCAGCCGGATAGGCACCAGGGTCAATGCTCTGCCCCATCTGGTCAAAAACAAAGGTCAACAGTAGAGCAGGAAGCAGAACCGACAGCAGCCGCGTGCCGCGGTTGAAGGTATAGGTCGGCAGATGCTTGTCGCGTTCGGCGGCGTAAGCGATCACAAATCCCGAAATCACGAAGAAAACGATGACAGCATCGCTGCCCAGATTGAGATCGCGCATGAACTGATAATCACCGCGCGTGAAACGGGCATAGGCGATATGCGACAAGACGACCACAAGCGTTGCGGCCACCCGCAGAACGTCGAGCCAAAGGGAAAGACCGCGGTTCATTGCAGTGCCGTCTGATCCGCGTCGGGCGTCAGGTCTGGATCGCGCGAGGTGCCTTTCCACAGCGCCTCCCAGCTTTCGACAAAAGGATGTAACAGGGCGGCGCGCAGGGTAGGATGCGGTTGCTCAATGCGGTTCCCCTCTTCGTCCGAGAGGCCGTAATTGATGTTTTCATAGCTCGCCGGAACATAGAGCGTACCGAACATCCAGTCCCAAAAGGCAAAAACCTCGCCGTAGTTCTTGTTGTAGTGTTTGCGTTCGATGGAGTGGTGAATGTGGTGTTGCGCGGGTGAAATGAAGATATGCTCCAGCACACGCCCGTAGCTGAGCCAGATGTGGCTGTGGCGCAGGTTGGATCCCAGCGCGTTGAACAGGAAATACCCCGCATTCACGCTGCCAATGGTCAGGACGTTGACCTTGCCCACTACCAGGAAAAGCATCAGAGCCTGGACCGTGCCGATGACAAAGCCGCGAAACAGAATGCCGAACAGGATGTACATCGGGTGTTTGCGATTTACCGTCAACGGCGTCATCACTTCGGCAGAGTGATGCACCGCGTGATAGGGCCAGAGGCTTTGCACCTCGTGGTGAATGCGATGGATCCAATAGACACAGAAGTCCATCGTTAGGATCATGATGACCGTTGCGATGAGGGTGGTTGTCCAGGCGATGGGCGCAGCTGCATCAGGTCTTTGGGACCCGCTTGCAGTGAGCAGCGCGTCGAGTAGGAAGATTGTCATCGCCGGCGTGAATGTGAGCATGGTGAAAATGCCCGCGACCGACAGAAGGCTGTTGAACAGGAAAATCTTGATATCAACCAGATTGGATTTGTGCAGATAGGTTTCTTTCGGCAGCAGGTAGGCGGTAAAACTGCCAGATCGGCCGCGCAGGATCCAGAGTACGTAAACCAGCACCACTGTCGCGCAGAGATAAATCACCGCGAGGCGGGATTCCCAGTTGAACAGAAAGCTGGTGAACCGCTCCAACAGAGCAAACATCACATCCATTTATATTCCTCACGCGTGTTCGTCGCGTCAGACTGAATGTGAAATCTGGTATTTGCGTGGCGAATTGTTGCCCAAACTTCAACGATTTCTCAGGATTTATAAGGATCCAGAGAGGCGCGTAATCCGTCGCCCAGAAAGTTGAAGGCCAGTACCACAAAGATGATCGGCAGCATCGGGATGGCCGTCCACGGGTAAATCTCGATGCTGGCCAGGTTCTGCGCGTCATTGAGCATTACCCCCCAACTCACCGCGGGTGCGCGCAGGCCGAGACCCAGAAAGCTGAGCGCTGTTTCACCGAGGATCATCGCCGGGATCGACAGCGTGGCAGAAGCGATGAGGTGGGACATGAAATTGGGCAACAGGTGCCTGCGAATGACCCGACCGGGTTTCGCCCCCATCATCTCTGCCGCTCTGACATATTCTTCCTCTCTCAACGAGAGGAACTTACTTCGGACCGCCCGCGCCAATCCCGGCCAGTCGAGTATGCCCAGAATGATCGAGATGATGAAGAAAACCGCCACCGGGCTCCAGTTCGACGGCACCGCAGCCGAAAGTGCCAGCCACAGTGGCAGTTCCGGCAAGGAGCGCAGAATCTCGATGACCCGGTTGATGACCCAATCCGTCTTGCCGCCGAAATACCCCGCGATGGAGCCAAAAAAGATACCAAGGGCAAAGGACACCGTAATGCCGATGAGGCCCACCGTGAGCGAGAGTTGTGCGCCGTAGAGAATACGGCTGAACACATCCCGCCCCAACCGATCAGACCCCCACAAGAAGATCGTGGCACCCTCAGGCGCGCAGAAGAGATGCGTGTCAGAGCGTATCAGGCCAAAGAGCTTGTACTGGTCGCCATCACAAAAGAATTGCAGCGGCATGGGCCGTGTCGTGTCGGTCTCATAGGTCCAGCGGTAGTTGACCAGATCCGCCGTGGCGGTGGTGGGGTAAACGAAAGGCCCGATAAACTCGCCCTCATGCCACAGGTGCACGGATTGCGGTGGCGCATAGAGGTAATCCGCACTGCGTTCATTGGGCGTATAAGGCGCGATGAACCCCGCAACAGGCAGCATCAGGTAGCTGAGCAGCAGAAAGATACCCGATATCAGACCCAGCTTGTGCCGCTTGAATTTGCGCCAGACCAACACCCAGTTGGGTGCGTCCATATCAGAGCGTTCCAGCGCACTGAGGTCGGTGGTGTCGGAATAGGGGGCGTCGTCGACATAGCGACCATCAGGCAATTGGGTCATGTGCCGCGGGCTCCGTAGCGGATGCGCGGATCAAGCAGAACCAGCAAAAGATCCGAAATCATCGTGCCGATGAGGGTGAGCAGGGCGACGAACATCAATACGAAGCCTGCCAGAAACTGGTCCTGTGACTTCAACGCAGTCAGCAGCGATGGACCGATGGTTTGCAGGCCCAAAACCACAGAGACCAGAACCGACCCAGATACCATCGCGGGCAGCAGGTTCCCGATATCGGCCACAAAGGGGTTGAACGCCATGCGCAGGGGATATTTGGCGAGCAGCTTTGACGGCGCCAGACCTTTGGCCTTGGCGGTCTCGACATAGGGTTTGCTGAGCTCGTCCAGCATATTGGCGCGCAGCCGTTGCATCATGGCAGCGGCCCCCGAGGTCCCGATCACAAAGGTTGGTACGATCAGGTGGACAAGGATGGATTTCACCTTGTCAAAGGACATCGGTTCACCCTCGAACTGCGGATCCATCAGCCCGCCGATCGGCAGATCGAAATACTTGTTGCCATAATAAAACAGCATCAGCGCAAGCAGGAAGTTTGGTGTGGCCAGCCCAAGGTAGCCGACAAAGGCCGCGGTATAATCCACCCATGTCTCGGATCTTGCCGCAGCGATGACGCCCAGCGGCAGGGCGACCAGATAGACAAAGAGCACGGCGGCAAGGTTCACCAGAACCGTCAGCCACAACGCATCGCCCACGATTTCAGACACAGGCCGGTCAAATTCGAACGACCAGCCAAAATTACCCTGAATGAGCCCGTACCAGCCCTGCGGGCCGGGCGCCATGCCGACCCAGATCAGATACTGCTCCCAGATCGGTCGGTCGAGCGCATATTCGGTGCGCAAGAACTCGGCCTTGGCCACCCCCTCGGCTTGTCCCGTGGCGCGCAGCTCTGCGATCTGGTTGGACAGATAGTCGCCCGGTGGCAGGTTGATGATCACGAAAATCATGATCGACACCACCCAGAGGGTGAGCAGCATCGTGATGAACCGATAGATGGCGTAGCGGAGAAACATCATTGCGTGAGCTGCTGGAACGGTTCGTCGTAGTAGAATTCATCAATCCGGTGAATGCCGAAATGGGCACCGGGGTCCCAGGCCCATTTGGCCACTTCGGGGACATTGCGCAGCCGGTCCGAGACGACAACGGGTTGTGGCGCTTCCGATAGAATGCCGATGCCAAACTGGTGATCTGCGTGAATGGCCAGCATTTCGCGCCAGATCGCGGCCCGTTCGTCCGTGTCGGTGGTGTGATCCCAATCCCAACTCAGCTGCATCAACCGTTTGGCCGCAGGCATGTCCGGGGCTTCGCCAACCTCGCCACCGGTTTGATAGTACTGCCCCCACTTGGGCCAGGCGAAGAACTCCTGATGCGTCGGCGCGAGGTATTCGGGCGGCGTGTAGGCCTGCGGCAGGCCATTGTCCCAGCCGAACCAGACCGCAGACATTGACAGACCGGAATAGACCCGGTTGCGCAGAATATCGCGGTCCAGCGGGCGCATGATCAGCTTGATGCCGATCTCGCGCCAGGTGTCTGTCACGATGGCCAGCGCGTTTTCGACCTCCTGCCGCTCACCTGCGGTTTCAATCACAAATTCCATCGGGCGCCCGTCCGGCAGCTTGCGGATGCCATCGGGGGTGCGCTCCGTCAGCCCCATTTCATTCAGCAGCGCGTTGGCCTTGGCCGGGTAGTAGATGGACCATGAAAAGAGATTGGCGGGGTCAAAGAATGGACTTTTGGCCAGCGCGGTCATGCCGCCTTCCTTCGCCAGGCCAAAGTACAGCGCGCGGTTGATCATGCGCCGGTCGATGCCAAGGCTCAGCGCGCGGCGAAAGCGCACATCGCGGATCACCTCGCGCCACACCGGGTCGGCGAAGTTCAGATTGGGATAGATGGTGATCTGGTTTGCCGCGCCATTGGCCCAGAGCAGCGTCTTGTACCCCGCGCCATCGGTCTCGCCTTTTTTCAGGATCGAGATGTCCGGGAAATCCAGCCCCCGTGCCTGCAGATCCACCTCGCCCGCGTTGGCCTTGGCCGCGATCAACCCGCCGCCGACAATCGTCATTTCCACGATATCGATGTAGGGCAATTGCACACCTTGCGTGTCGATCCGATGATAATAGGGGTTGCGCACAAAGAGATGACGGCTGGATTTCGTGCCAGATGCGTTCATCCAGGGCTGCAGCGTCGGCAGGTCCGGATTGTCGAATTTATACATGTTGTCGCGGTCGTTGTGCAGCGCTGCCCAGGCCCGCACACGCGCCTTTTTAATCTTTTTCTTCAGGGTCTTGGCGTCTGTGAACTCCGCGTGAAACTGTTTCAGGTAATGCGCGGGCCGGTAGATGAAAAAGGGGCTTGCCTGTGCCAGCAGCTGCAAGAACTGCGGGTTCGGCGTCGGCCATTCGATCACCACGGTATGCGCATCGGGAAAGGTGACATCCGCTAGAACGCCGTCCACGACCATATGTTGTGGCGGACCGGCGGGGCTCAGTTCCTTGTTCTGGGCGACGTGTTTCCAGTAGTACTCGAAATCCGCGGAGGTAAAGGGATGCCCATCGGACCAGCGATGCCCTTTGCGCAGGTGCAGCGTGAATTTGCGGCCCTCGACGACCTCGATATCGCGCAGGATGTCCGCATAGAGATTGTAGTTCTGGTCATAGCCTACGAGCCGCGCGTAGCCATAGACCACCATCTGCCGCACATCTTTGGAGCGCGACACCAGCGTGCGCAACGTGCCGCCCTGCTCCCCCAAGGTGCGCCCTTTGGCTTCGAGGTCAACGACCAGCGGCTCTTGCGGCAGGCGTTGGGTCACGGGTGGCAGAATGCCTTTGCCCACTTCCTTTTGCCAGAAACTGCTCTCAGATGGGGTCGGCGTGTCGGCATGTCCGCTTGTGGCGGTCGTCAGCACAATAAGAAAGGCAGCGAAAACTCTAAACATGACAACGCACCTTATGGCCGGGTTCCAGTTCGGTCAAAGCGGGGGCGGCAACGCCTTCAAAGCGGAATGCGTCCGGCCAGCTTGAGGGTTTGCCCGCCCCTTTTGCCACAAGGCCAAGATCGATGGGCCGGCTCACATCCGGTTCGGGTTGTGCTGCGATCAGGGCCTTGGTGTAGGGATGGCGCGGATTGTAGAACAACGTGTCAGGCGGGGCCTGTTCGACGACGACACCCTGGCGCATCACGGCTACCTCATCCGCGATGCGGGCGACCACAGCCAGGTCATGACTGATGAAGAGATAGCTGAGGCCAACCCGATCGCGGATATCTTCGAGCAGGCAGAGGATTTGCTCCTGCACCGAGACATCAAGCGCCGAGGTTGGTTCGTCGCAGACCAGCAATACCGGATCGAGTGTCAGGGCGCGGGCAATCGACAGACGCTGACGCTGGCCGCCCGAAAACGCATGCGGATATCGCCCCAGCATCGACGGATCAAGGCCAACCCAGCGCAGCATTTCCGCCGCCTTCTCGCGTCGGTCCGATCGTGATCCCAGATTGTGGATTTCCATCGGCTCTGTCAGCGCATCCTGCACCCGCATGCGCGGAGACAGGGATGAATAGGGGTCCTGAAACACCATCTGCGCTTGCCTTTGGAACGACACACGCTCCGCCAGCGACATTGCGTTGATCTTGACGGGCGGCGCGTCTTTGGTCGGTGTGAACACAACCTCACCGCCGGGATCGGGCATTTCCGCGCCCAGGGCGATCCGTGCGCAGGTGGTTTTGCCCGACCCGCTTTCACCGACCACGGCCAGCGTTTTGCCGCGTTGCAATTCCAGATTAACCTCGTGGCAGGCCGTGACCGTCATCGGCTTGCTCCACCCGCCTGCACGCATCGTATAGGTCTTGGACACATCGCGCAGATCAAGGATGAGGTCGTCGTGTTTTTCCGCACGCGCAGGGGCAGCAACCTCAGGGATTATCGGGGCGGCGGCAAAGAGCTTTTTCGTGTACCCATGGGCGGGATCCCCCAGAACGGCCGGGGCGGGACCGCGCTCCATCACGCGGCCTTTGTTCATCACCACGACGGATTCGGCCATATTGGCAACCACACCCAGGTCATGCGTGACCAGAATGACGGCCATTCCCGTCTCTTTCTGCAGATCCTTGATCAGCCCCAGAACCTGTGCCTGCGTCGTGACATCCAGCGCGGTTGTCGGCTCATCCGCGATCAGCAGATCCGGCTTGGCGACCATCGCCATGGCGATCATCGCGCGCTGCCGCATCCCGCCCGACATCTCGAACGGGTAGGCGCGCCAGACCCGCGCGGGTTCCGGAAAACCGACGCGTTCGAAGGTGTCCAACACGGTTTTCTTGGCCTCGGAGGGGCGCATGTCGCGGTGCAGGCGCAGCACTTCCGACACCTGATCTCCGAGCCGGTGCAACGGCGAGAGTGACCTCATAGGTTCTTGAAAAATCATGGAAATTTGATTTCCGCGAATGGACCGCATCGACCGTTCGTTCAGGTTTCGAAGGTCCAGCACCTTGCCGGAGCAGTCGAAATTGATGGACCCGCTGCGAATTTGTGCGCTGGCCGGAAGGATGCGAAGCACGGATCTGCAGGTGATGGTTTTGCCGGACCCGCTTTCGCCGACCAGCGCAAGCGTCTCTCCCGGCATAACCTGAAAACTGACACCTCGGACGACAGAATCTGCTGATCCAAAGCCAATGCTCAAATCTTGTACTTCAAGCAATGGGGTTACCACGTTGCTATTTCTTCCTTGATGCAAATACGTCCCAAAAAGCCGCTCCCCGGCGGCATCAGTCAACTTGATTTCGATGCTCACGTCCAGCGCACAGATACGTGAGCCCCTTTGCGCTACCAATTTTCATTCAAAAGAGGCATGTGAAGGTGACAATTTTGCAAAGGTACCGACAATGAGCCGCCTGGATCTCTTCATCAATCGAATGGTTTCACAGCGCGCGTGTTTGAATCACGCCGCGGTGTTGACCAGGGACCTGCGCGGCCCGGTTTTTGAGTTGGGCCTGGGCAATGGGCGGACCTATCACCACATGTGCGAGATTTTACCCGCCCGGGACATCTATGTGTTCGAGCGGGCGGTGGCCTCGCACCCCGACAGCACGCCCCCCGATGATCGCGTGTTTCTGGGCGACGTCTTCGAAACCCTGCCCGCCGCCTTGAAGCAATTCGGGGCAACCGCACGTCTGATCCACGCGGATCTGGGCGGACATAGTGCCGAGAAGAATGATGTCTTTGCGCGGAAAATCTCTCCCTTGATTGCCCCTTTGTTGGCACCGGGCGGGTTGATGGTTTCCAGTGACCGGATGTATTTTGATGAGCTGACCGAGATCGATCTGCCGCCGGAGGCCGTGCCGGGGCGGTGTTTCATCTATCGGCGCTAGTTGGCGCCGCAGCGATTGTTAATTCTGTCACCGTCCGTATTCTGTCTCTGAAATTGCCATAAGCATCTCCTGGGTAGTGCTCTGGTGGCGATCAGCGGAACGAAGAGAGACGTGATGACAGATAAAATCGCTTATGAGCGTCATGGTGATATCGCCGTGTTGTTGCTTCAGAACCCGCCGGTCAACGCGCTCAGCCAAGAGGTGCGCAGCGGGTTGATGGCCGGTATGGACCGTGCCGAGGCGGACACCGGTGTCAAAGCGGTGCTGATCGTTGGGGACGGGCGCGCCTTTATCGCGGGCGCCGACATCAAGGAATTTGGCAAAACACCGTTGGCGCCGCACCTGCCGGATGTGTGCAACCTGATCGAAGCCTCGCCGCTTCTGGTGGTTGCTTCGATGCATGGCGTCAGCCTGGGCGGCGGTCTGGAGGTGGCACTGTCGGCGCATTACCGGATCGCCCAGCCGGAGGCGCGTGTGGGTCTGCCGGAAGTGCATCTTGGCCTCATTCCGGGGGCGGGTGGCACACAGCGGCTGCCCCGGATCACCGGTGTTCTGGCTGCCATCGACATGATTACATCGGGACGGCACGTCAAAGCCCCCGAGGCGTTGAGCATCGGGGCCATCGACAAGGTGGCGGCAGGGGATCCGCAAGCCGTTGGCTTGGATTATGCCAATGCTTTGCTGGCGCAGGGCGCGCACCGCCGACCCGTCAGCGAGATGCCCGCACCGGAGGCGATTGATTGGGATGAAGCCTACGATGCCGTATTGAAAAAGGGGCGCGGCCAGATTTCGCCCGCACAGGCGGTGCGCGCGGTGCAGGCCAGTGTCGAGATGCCGTTTGCCGAGGGGCTCAAGGCGGAACGGCAGATGTTCCGCGAGCTCATGCAAACGGATCAGCGCCAAGGCATGATCCATGCGTTTTTCTCCGAAAGGGCGGTCAGCAATCTGCCTGAGCTCAAGGGTATCGCGCCGCGGCCGGTGGAGGCGGTTGGGGTGATTGGCGGCGGGACGATGGGGGCAGGCATTGCAACAGCCGCCTTGCTGGCCGGTTTGCGTGTCACCCTGATCGAACGGGATGAAGCGGCGGCTGAGGCCGCAAAGGCGCGGATCGCAGGCAACCTTGCAGGCGCTTTGAAACGCGGAAAGATCACGCAGGAAACGCATGATGAGATGCTGGGCAGCGCGCTCACCATGGCCACCGATTACGGCGCGCTGAAAGAGGCCGATCTGGTGATCGAGGCGGTCTTTGAGGATATGGAGGTCAAGAAATCCGTCTTCCGGCAGTTGGATGAGATTTGCAAACCGGGTGCGGTTCTGGCCACCAACACCTCCTATCTGGATGTGAACGAAATCGCATCAAGCACGTCCCGCCCGGGTGATGTGATCGGGCTGCATTTCTTTTCGCCCGCGCATGTCATGAAGCTGTTGGAAGTGGTCGTGGCGGATCAGACTTCGCCCGAGGTCGTGGCAACCGGATTTGCGCTGGGCAAGCGCATGGGCAAGGTCTCGGTGCGCGCGGGCGTCTGCGACGGGTTCATCGGCAACCGAATTCTCAGCACCTACCGGACGGCGGCAGATCATATGATCCTGGATGGTGCGACCCCGTTTCAGATCGATGCGGCCCTGACCGGTTTCGGTTTCGCGATGGGGCCTTATGCCGTCGCGGATCTGGCCGGGCTGGACATCGGTTGGGCCATGCGGAAGCGACTGGCACCCACACGGGATGCGCGTGAGCGGGTGGGCCGGTACCCGGACAAGCTCTGTGAAGCAGGGCATTTCGGGCAGAAAACCGGCAAGGGGTTCTACATTTACGAAAAGGGCAAACGCGGTGGTGTGCCGAACCCGGAGGTCATGACACTGATTGAGGCGGAGCGGGCGGAACGGGGCATCACGCCGCGCGGCTTCACCGATGAAGAGATCGTGCGCCGCTACATGGCGGCGATGGCCAATGAGGCGGCGAAAGTGGTGGGAGAAGGCATCGCGCGCCGCCCGCTTGATGTCGATATGGTGCTGCTCTTCGGCTATGGGTTCCCGCGCTATTGGGGTGGGCCGCTCAAGTGGGCGGATCTGGTGGGATTGCCGGCGCTTTTGTCTGATATCGAACACTACGCGCAGGAGGACGACTATTTCTGGCAACTTGCGCCGCTCCTGCAGGAACTGGTGGATGAGGGTCGCAATTTTGACGATCTGAACAAGGAAGGCTGAGCCATGAAGGAAGCCGTTATCGTCTCCGCTGCGCGCACGGGCCTTGCGAAATCCTACCGGGGGTCGTTCAATCAGACGCATGGGGCGACGATGGGCGGGCATGTGGTGGCCGCAGCGGTCGCGCGGGCGGGCATCGCGCCCGACCGGATCGAAGACTGCATCATCGGCTGCGGTTTTCCCGAGGGCGCAACCGGCCAGAACATCGCGCGCCAGATCGCCCTGCGCGGCGGGTTGCCGATAACCACCTCCGGCATGACGGTGAACCGCTACTGTGCCTCCGGTCTGCAAGCCATTGCGATGGCGGCACATGCGATCACGGTTGATGGAACTGGACCGATTGTTGCGGGCGGGGTTGAGAGCATTTCACTGGTGCAGCCCAAGACCGAAGCCACGCCCGAGGCATGGCTGCTGGAGCACCAGCCTGATGTCTACATGGCCATGATCGACACGGCGGACATCGTGGCCAAGCGCTATAACATCAGCCGCGACGCACAGGATGCATACGGCCTGCGTAGCCAGATGCGGATTGCCGCTGCGCAGGAAGAGGGTTTGTTCGATACGGAAATCGTGCCCATGCAAACCACGATGGCGGTGCAGGACAAGGAAACCAAAGAGGTTTCAATGCATGCCGTGACGGTCGCACGGGACGAATGCAACCGGCCAAACACAACGCAGGAGGGGCTGGCAAAGCTCGACCCGGTGCGGGACGCCGGGTTCGTGACGGCCGGGAACGCGAGCCAATTGTCCGATGGCGCAGCCGCGCTTGTTCTGATGGATGCAGGCGAGGCTGAGCGCGAGGGTGTCGAGCCCCTGGGAGCATTCAAGGGCTTCGCTGTTGCGGGCTGCGCGCCGGATGAGATGGGCATCGGCCCGGTTTTTGCGGTGCCGCGATTGCTGGAACGCCATGGTCTGTCAGTGGATGACATCGATCTTTGGGAGCTCAACGAAGCCTTTGCCAGTCAGGCGCTTTATTGTCGCGACAGGCTGGGCATCGATCCCGAAAAGTTCAACGTCAACGGCGGATCCATCGCCGTCGGCCATCCGTTCGGAATGACCGGTGCGCGGCTGGCCGGGCATCTTTTGCGCGAGGGCAGGCGGCGCGGTGCCAAGCTGGGCGTTGTCACGATGTGCATCGGTGGCGGCATGGGGGCTGCGGGACTATTCGAAATTTATCAGTGAGGGTGGCATATGGATCTGAGCTATAGCGATGAGGAACTGGCCTTCCGCGATGACGTGCACGGTTTTCTGGACGCACACCTACCGTCTGAACTGTCGGATAAGGTGCGCGCAGGCATCGCCCTGTCAAAGGCTGATCATGAACGTTGGCACGCCATCCTGAATGCGAAGGGCTGGCTTGCACCGAACTGGCCCAAAGCCTTTGGCGGGGCGGAGTGGAATGCGGTGCAGCGTCACATTTTCGAGGACGCATGCGCATTGGCCTACGCGCCGCGCATCGTGCCTTTCGGGCTGTCGATGCTGGGCCCGGTTTTGCAGAAGTTCGGTTCCAAAGCGCAGCAGGACCACTGGTTGCCACGCATCCTGTCGGGCGCGGATTGGTGGTGTCAGGGTTATTCCGAACCGGGGGCCGGGTCTGATCTGGCGTCGCTGACAACGGCCGCGGTGCGTGATGGCGACCACTACGTTGTGAACGGTCAGAAGACGTGGACGACGCTGGGTCAGCACGCGAATATGATTTTCTGTCTGGTGCGCACGAACAAGGACGTCAAGCAACAGGAGGGCATCTCTTTTCTGCTGATCGACATGGACACGCCGGGCATCGAGGTGCGCCCGATCGTGTTGCTGGATGGCGGGGCTGAGGTGAACGAGGTCTGGTTCACAGACGTGCGTGTGCCGGTGGACAATCTGGTGGGTGAGGAAAACAAGGGCTGGACCTACGCGAAATACCTGCTGACCCACGAGCGCACGAATATCGCCGGTGTCGGGTTCTCTCAGGCCGGGCTGGCGGCGGTAAAACGGATTGCGAAGTCCGAGATGGCGGGTGGCAGGCCGCTGATCGAAAACCCGCATTTCGCCGCGCGTCTGGCGCAGGTGGAGATTGATCTGATGGCGATGTCCACCACCAACCTGCGGATCATCTCCGGGGCCGCTGCCGGGCAGGCGCCGGGCGTGGAAAGCTCGATGCTGAAGGTCAAGGGCACGATCATCCGGCAGGAGATCAACGATCTGGCCCGCCGGGCCGCGGGTGTCTATGCGATGCCCTTTGCATCGGAGGCTGTGGCGGGCGCAAACGATGCGCTGCCCGATCCGCTGCAGGCAGGCCCGGTGGCAAAACAGTATTTCAACAATCGCAAGCTTTCGATCTTCGGGGGGTCCAATGAAATCCAGCGCCAGATCATCGCCAAATCGATGTTGGGGGGCGGTAAATGAAATTTGATCTCACCGAAGAGCGGCAGATGCTGCAGGATAGCTTGCGGCGGTTTCTGGCGGATCGCTACACCACCAAAACCCGCGACGACATCCTTGAAAGTGATACCGGCATGTCCGCGGCGCTTTGGAAAGACCTTGCCGATCTTGGCGTGATCGGCGCGCTTTTTACCGAAGACCAGGGTGGTTTTGGCGGGCTGGGGTTCGATCTGGCGGTTGTCTTTGAGGAACTCGGGCGCGCGGGTGTGGTGGAGCCGTTTCTGGACACTGGCGTTCTGGCCGGAGGGTTGATTGCCGCATTGGGCGGCACCGATCAGATCGGCCAGGTGGCGGAGGTCATCAGTGGCACCCTGCAGCTCGCCTTTGCCCATGGTGAACCCACCAGCCGCTATGATCTGAGCCGTGTCCAGACGTCGGCCATCGCACAGGGCGAGAATGTCGTGCTGAACGGGCGCAAGACGGTTGTGGTCAACGCCGAGGCGGCGGATTGCATCGTCGTTTCCGCGCGCGAAAATGGGGCGATTGATGACGAAACGGGCATTTCCCTTTTTCTGGTGCCGAAAGAAACGCAAGGGCTGAGCGTGCAGGGCTACGCACTGCTGGCCGGTGGCCGGGCGGGTGAAGTGATCCTGGAGGATGTCACCCTGCCCACCTCGGCACGGCTCGGCGGGACAGGGCAGGCCTTTGCCGCCATCGAAATCCGGATCGCAGCAGCAAACGTTGCGATGTGTGCCGAAACGCTCGGCGCGATGGAAACCGCCACCGCCCTGACGCGGGAGTATCTGATGACTCGCAAGCAGTTTGGCCGCCCGATTGGCAGCTTTCAGGCGCTGGCCCACCGCATGTCCGATCTGCTGATCGAGATGGAGCAGGCGCGTTCCGCTGTGATCAACGCGGCGGGCCATCTGGAACAGGATTGTGCCCTCCGCGAACGCCATGTGTCGGCGGCCAAAAATCTGCTGGGGCGCGCGGGCCGCCTGGTCGCCGAGGACAGCATTCAAATGCACGGCGGTATCGCAATGACACAGGAATACGAACTGGCGCATATCGCAAAGCGCATAGTGATGGCGGAGCACCGCTTCGGCGATTGCGATCATCATCTGGAGCGGTTCATTGCCCTCTCCGCCGTCTGACTTTCCGATCAGCGGGGCGCAGGGTCTGATCGGCTACCGGGTCGATCTGGATCGCGCGACTGGGCGCGCGGAAGTTGTGCTCGACATCGCGGCCCCGCACCTGAACCGCAACGAAAGCCTGCACGGCGGGATTATCGCGATGATGCTCGATAGTGCTGCGGGGTTTGCGGCTTCACTCCATTTTGGTGGTGATGAGTCGGCGCGCGTGGTCACGGTTTCGCTGACCACGCAATTTATGGCCGCCGTGCATGAGGGGCGCGTTGTGGCCAGGGGTACGATCTCGGGCGGCGGGCGCAAGATCGTCTGCGCGGATGCTGAACTGCACGACGCAGCGGGGACGTTGATCGCCAAAGCCTCCGGCGTTTTCAAAAGGGTATCGTAATGGCGCGGATCGAAGACAAGGGTGATCGCCTGATCATCTGGAACGGCAATGCGGCGCGGCGTGGGGCGCTGAGCCCGGCGCTTTACGATTGCATTGCGCAAGCGATGGTCCAGGCGCAGGCACCGCGCATTCGGGCCGTGATCTTGGCCTCAGAAGGCAATTTTTTCTGCGCCGGTGGCGATCTGAACGTTCTGATCGAACGACGGCAGCTGACCGAACCCGAACGCTGCGAAAAGGTGGATGAGCTGCACGCGCTTGTGCGGGCGATGCGTGGCTGTCCGGTGCCCTTGATTGCGGCAGTTGAGGGTGGAGCGGCGGGGGCCGGGCTGTCGCTGGCCTTGGCCTGCGATCTGATCGTCGCGGCGGCAGGTGCGCAATTCACCGCCGCCTATGTCAAGGCCGGGCTGGTACCGGACGCAGGCCTCACGGCCTCTCTGGCACGGTGCCTGCCGCGTCCTCTGGCAATGGAAATGTGCTTGTTGGCGCGTCCGATATCGGCGGAACGGATGATGGCGCTTGGGGCGGTGAATGACACCACGCCGCCCGGCGAAGCGCTGCACGCCGCAATGTCCCTGGCGGATCGGTTGGCAGAAGGGCCCCGCGCGGCACAGGGTGTGATCCGAGGTCTTGTGGCGCAGGCTTATGAAGCCACCGAGGCTGCACAATTGGATGCGGAACGCGATGCGATGGCCCGCGCTGCAGGTGGTGACGAGGCCGCAGAAGGGATCGCGGCTTTTCTGGAAAAACGCGCGCCGAGGTTTGGCCTATGATCTGGGACACCGAACTGACCCGCCGATTGGGTATCAAACGGCCCATCGTGGCGGGCGGGCTGCAGTGGCTGGCCAACGCGCCCTATGTCACGGCGGCGGCACAAGCAGGGATCATGGGCTTCATCACGGCGGCCAGCTTTCCGGAGCGCGACGCCCTGAGCGCCGAAATCAGAGCGGCGCGCAAGGCCTGCGGCGACCTGCCTTTTGGGGTGAATGTCTCGATGCTGCCCAAGCTTGTGCCGGGGGATCAGACGGAGGACATCTTTCGTCTCATCGCTGATGAGGGCGTCCGCGTTGTCGAAACCTCGGGGCGCAATCCTGAACCTTACATCCCGCTGCTGAAAGACCTGGGTCTGACCGTGCTGCACAAGGTGCCCGCCGTGCGCTATGCGATCAAGGCGCAGGCGGTTGGTGTCGATATGGTCTCCATTGTCGGTGCGGAATGCGGCGGGCATCCGGGGATGGATATGATCGGGTCGTTTCTGAATGGCGCCATGGCGGGCGATGCGTTGGACATCCCGTTTCTCATTGGCGGCGGTGTCGGACACGGCAGCCAGCTGCTTGCAGCCCTGGGCATGGGGGCAGCGGGCGTCGTGATGGGCACGCGGCTGTTGGTGTCCGAAGAGCTTTGTGCCCATGACGGATACAAGCAGGCGTTGGTGGAGGCGACGGAGCGCGACACGGCGCTGACCATGGGATCCCTGCGCAACACGGTCCGGACCCTCGCCAATGAAACCACCGCTGAGGTGATGCGCATGGAGGCTGAGGTACCGGGCATCACCATTCACGATCTGATGCCGCTGGTGTCCGGTCAGATCGGGCGGAAAGCCTATGAGACCGGAGATGTCAGCCGCGGTTTGCTCTCCGCCGGGCATGCCTTGGGGCTGACCGACCGGATTGAACCGATGGCAGACATCATTGCGCGCATCGAGGCGCAGGCGGTGGCTGCACAGCAGCGTCTGGCCGGCGTGACGCTGATGCCGAAGGCGGCGGAATGACCGCGCGGGTGCATCGTTTCCTCGCGGACCAGGTCGCGCGGCGGCCCGATGCCTTGGCGATGACGGATGGCACCGGTGCGGCATGGACCTGGCGGGATTTGGAAACCGCCGCCGTTGCCGCCGCCGATGGCCTGTCGCAGCGGGGTTGCCGGGCTGGCGACCGCGTTGTCATCCTCTGTGAAAACTGCACCGCGGCTGTCGCCTTTCTGTTTGGCTGCTGGCGGATCGGGGCGATTGCCGTGCCGGTCAATGCGCGCCAATCCACCTCCGAAGTGGCGCGTATTCTGGATCATGCCACCCCCGCTGTCATCATCCTAACGACCGACGTGTCGCCCGAGGCGCGCGCGCATGCAAAGCGGCTGGAGGCAACGCCCTGCGCGGCGGTTTTTGGCACCGTTCATATAGCGACGCGGCCTGCCTCACCCGCCGAAGACGATGCGCGCATCGCAGTGCTGCTTTACACCACCGGCACAACCGGTGCGCCGAAAGGGGTGATGCTCAGTCATGAAAACCTCGCGTTTGGCGGTATGGCGTCGGCTAATCTGCGTGGAATGACTGCCGAGGATGTGATCTACGGCGTCCTGCCCATCACCCATGTCTTTGGTCTGGCATCAATTGTGACGGCAGCCGTCTACACCGGGGCCCGGATCCGGTTCGAAGCGCGGTTTTCGGCGGCCAAGCTCTATACCGCGCTGCGCAACGGGGTGACGCTGCTGTCTGCTGTGCCGCAGATGCATGCTCTGTTGATACAATACACCGCCGAGCAGGGTTATGACCAACTTGGCTCGGATGATCTGCGCTATGTGTCATCCGGGGCCGCGCCTCTGGATCCCGCATGGAAGCGCAAGGCCGAAGCCTTCTATGGCGTGCCGCTGCAAAATGGATACGGCATGACCGAAACCACGGCAGGCGTCTCCATTACAAACAACCCGCTGGGGTCCGCAGATATTTCTGTTGGCCCCCCTTTACCGGGGGTCGAGGTGCGCATTGACGAGACCGTGCCGGGCGGTGGCGAGGGTATGGGGGAAGTGCTGACACGGGGCGCGCACGTCATGCTGGGATACTTCCGCAATCCCGCCGAGACCGCGCAGGTGCTGGATGCCGAGGGGTGGATGCATACGGGCGATCTGGGCAAATTCGATGCGGCGGGTCATCTGCATATTCTGGGCAGATCGAAGGAATTGATCATCCACGGCGGTTTCAACGTGTACCCGCCGGAGGTGGAAGCGGCGATCAACGACCATCCGCAGGTCATCCAATCCGCGGTGATCGGGCGCATGACCGCGGGGGATGAGGAAGTGCTGGCCTTTGTGCAGGTGGCGGCGGGGTGCGATCTGACCAGCGACGCTTTGCGCGATTTTCTCAAGGATCGTCTGGCCGGATACAAGCGCCCAAGCCGCATCGTGCTGGCGACACAACTTCCCGCGGCCCCGACAGGAAAGATTCTAAAGCACAAACTTCTAGACAGTTTTACCGATCAGTTGACCTGATCGCCGGATCCCATAACCTCGCATGTGGCCCTTAGACGTAGGTGCCTGAGGCCGCCTCTCTGATCGCCCGGATATTCGCGCCATAGGGGGCCGGGTCGCTGACCGAGCCGCCACGGAAGACCGCCGAGCCTGCCACCAGGACATCGGCACCGGCCTTGGCGACCAGGGGTGCTGTGGTCGGGTCGACACCACCGTCGATTTCGATGTGCACGGGCCGGTCGCCAATCATCGCACGCAGCTGGCGCACTTTTTCGACCTGGCTGTGAATGAATTTCTGACCGCCAAAACCGGGGTTTACGGTCATGACGCAGATCAGATCGACCATATCGAGCAGATATTCAACAGCGGCTGCCGGCGTGCCGGGGTTCAGCGCGACACCGGCCTTCGCGCCCGCGCTACGGATGGCCTGCACCGTGCGGTGAATATGCGGGCCGGCCTCGACATGGGCTGTGATCACATCGGCACCCGCCTGCGCGAAGGCTTCGATGTAGGGGTCAACCGGCGCAACCATCAGATGCACATCCATAACGCCCTTGATATGCGGCCGGATCGCGGCGCAGGTTGCGGGGCCGAAGGTGATGTTGGGCACAAAATGACCGTCCATTACATCGACATGCACCCAATCCGCGCCCTGTGCCTCAATCGCCTCGCATTCCGCGCCAAAATTGGCGAAATCGGCAGAAAGGATCGAGGGGGCAATTTTCAGGGATCGGTCAAAGGACATGCGCGCACCTTGTCAGTTGAGGTTTGATAGAGGCGCTATACCCCTGCCGCGGGACGCGAGGCAAGGGGGACTGTCTGCTTGCAGCTTTGGCTGCTTGCGGTAAGCTTTGCGCAAACGGCGCGCAGGCGTCTTTTGAAGAGCACCCGGGAGGACATCATGCTGAAATTCAATCGCCGTCAGGCCATCGGAACACTGAGCGCCGCAACCGCCGTGGGGCTGGCCGCACCGGCCTATGCCACAGGCAAGAAGATCACCGTGGGCGCGCTGCGTTTCACCAGCCATTCTGGCAGCTTCATTGCCTTTGAACGCAACTATTTCGCCGATGCCGGGTTGGAGGTGGAACTGAAATTCTTTCAGGCGGCGCAGCCCATGGCCGTGGCCATCGCCAGCGGGGATGTCGATTATGCAGTGACGGCGATTTCGGGTGGATTGGTCTCGCTGGCGGACAAGGGCGCAATCAAGGTGATCGGTGGTGCGCTATCCGAAGAGCTGGGCATCGACGGCCAGAAAATCCTCGCCAGTGATGCCGCGTTTCAGGCCGGCCTGACCGCGCCTGCGGGCCTTGAGGGCAAGAGCTTCGGCATGTCGACGGCAGGCTCTTCTTTCCATTACATGGGTTCCAAAGTGGCTGCTGCTGAAGGGGTATCGATGTCCTTCAAGCCACTACAAAAGGTCGGCGCGATCATCGGCGCGTTGAAGTCCGGCCAGATCGATGCCTGGTCGATTGTACCCCATATCGCCAAGCCGCTGGCAGGTTCCGGTGCGGTGCATATCATTGGCAATATCGCGGATTATCTGCCCGATTATCAGGTGACGACCGTGTTCACCTCTGCGAGCAATGCAAGCGAGGAAAAAGCGCTGACGCAGGACTATCTGACGGCTTATTCCAAGGGTGTTGCGGATTACAACGCCACGATGATTGCCAAGGAAGGTGGAGATGCTGGCGTGGATGCGATGGTCGATCTGATCCATAAATATGTCTACACCGACCGTCCGCGTGAAAAGGCGGCCCCCTCGATCATCAACGGCACCATGCGGCTCAATGAGGGCGCCAAGCTGAACGTCTCCTCTGTGGCGGACCAACTGGCTTGGTTCCAGTCCGAAGGGCTGGTGGATGCGGATATCTCACTCGATACCCTGCTCGACACCTCCTACGTTGAAACGGTCGGCAGCTAAGCCCGGTGGAACTCCGTCTGACCGGGGTGGGTCATCGCTATGGCGACCGCGAGGTGTTGCGCGGCATTGATCTGGAGATCCCGGCGGGGCAGGTCGTCTGTATCGTCGGGCCCTCGGGCTGCGGCAAATCCACATTGTTGCGGATGATGGGTGGGCTGGAGCAACCGGATACAGGCGAGATTGCACAAATCGGCGCGGTGCCCGACGGCTGTCTCAACCCGTTGACCTATATTTTCCAGGATTTCGCCTTGCTGCCCTGGCGGTCGGTCGCGGGAAATGTGTCGCTCGTGCTGGAAGACCACGACATCGCCAAGGCCGAGGCGGACGCCATGATCCGCGATGTGTTGGCCCGCACGCGGCTGACGGAATTCGCCGATGCGCTGCCACGACAACTGTCCGGGGGCATGAAACAGCGCGTGGCAATTGCGCGGGCGCTGGTGGTCAAACCGGCGGTGATGCTGATGGATGAACCGCTCTCCGCGCTCGACAGTCAGACCCGCGAATTGCTGATGGACGATCTGATCGGGCTGTGGACGCGCACGCCGTTTACCGCCGTTTATGTCACGCATAATCTCGCAGAAGCGGTGCGGCTGGGGCACCGGATTGTGGTTCTGTCCCGGCGTCCGGGCGAAATCCGCGAGGTGGTCACATTGGACAAACCGCTCGGGGCACGCGGCTACGGCGACGCGGATCTGGAGGTGCAGCAAAAACATCTTTGGGAAGTGATGCGCGCGGAGGCTGCGGCAGCGGACGCGGAGCTTTTGGGTGCCTGAGCCTGTGCAAAAAGTCACCTTCCGAGGGGGCGGCTTTGCGCCGGTCACCCGGCGTTGGGTTGGATTTGTCGTTTTTGCGGTGCTGCTGATTTTGGCGGAATGGGGGACCCGCGTGGGCGTGATTTCCCCGCTGACCCTGCCGCGGCCCAGCGATGTTTTATGGACGTTTCAGGAGCTTTATGCGTCGGGGCTGCTTTTCAAGCATCTGTTGCCGTCTCTGGCACGTCTTGCCATCGGGGCTGCCCTTGGCGCGGTCGCGGGTATCGGGGTAGGGCTCTTGATGGGGCTCTTCTCCTACATCCGCGCCGGTCTGGTGCCGCTGGTTGCGGCGATTTTTCCGATCCCCAAGATCGCGCTGCTGCCGCTTTTCGTGATCTGGTTCGGGATCGACGAGGGCAGCAAATACGCGCTGATCGCCTTTGGTACCTTCACCCCGACGGTTGTTGCGACCTATGCGGCGGTGGACAATGTGGACCGTACACTGATCCGGATGGGACAGAGTTTTGGGCTCACTTGGTTGTCGATTGTGCGCAAGATCGTTTTGCCCGGCGCAATGCCGGGCATTCTGGCGGGGCTGCGCATCAGCCTTGCCATTGCGATCATCCTATTGGTGGCTGCGGAAATGCTGGGCGCGGAATATGGCATTGGGGCCTACATTCTGGAGGCCGGTGCGCTTTATGATCTGGAACGGCTCTTTGCCGGTGTGGTCATTCTATCGGTCCTGGGGGTGATGGTCAGCGCGGTCATTGGCGCGGTTGAACGGCGTGTGCTGAACTGGCGCACTTAAGGAGCCTGGGACAAAAGAGCGGATAATTCGGCAAACTGCGTGTCGGGCAAAAGGAGCTTTTCACGCATCACCCAAATCGCGGCACTTCGCTCACTGCCAAGCGTTGGCTGCGCAAAGTTGCGGAATTTTTGCGCCACCTCCGCCTCATCCATCGGCGCGTCCAGCCCGCCGCGCGCGTGGAGATCGCCGGAATGAAAGACCCGCCCATCCGTGAGGGTCACGGCGACATCGGCCATCCGGTGTTTTGGGAAACTGGCATTGTGCCTATCCTCGACCTCTACGGAAATGCGGGGGATAAGCTCCGCCACCTCCTGGTCCTTCAACCCCGCGCCATCAATGTGCTGCGGGCCGACCTGGCCGTGACGCATCAGCGTGGCCAGCGCGAAATGCAGAGAATACTGGGCCTGACCGGTGGTGTCCGGCATATGCGGGTAGAGGGCAGCACTTTCGGCGAAAGTGCCCACGCGGACAGATTTGATCTCATCTTGGGAGAGGTCATGCGCGCGCATGATCTGGTCGAGCCCGTCCAGAGGCGCATGCGCCCAGCGGCAGATCGGATAGGGCTTGATGTAGTTTTCTTCAATCGTCCAGCGGGTGCTCAGATCTGCCCAGAAAGGCGCTGCTTCAGGCGCTTCGATGGTGACCGCGGGGGCTCCGGTAAAGCCGCGCAGGGCGAGCAGAGTGGCCATGGATCCGGTCAGGGCACCCATGCCGGAGCCGTCGTGCAACATGGTCGGATTGGCAATTTCGCGCATCATCTGGCTGCGCGGCCCGTGGTACTCGGCGATGCCCAGAGCCTCGCGCAGTTGCGCCTTCGATGCGCCGCGCAAATGGCAGCCAATGGCTGCGACGGCCAGCGCGTTCCAGGCCCCGGAGGTGTGGTAGTCAGCGACCGTTGCATGCAGGGCCAATCCGGCCCGCGCGCCGATCTCGTAGGACATCGCCAGAATGTCCAGTGCCTGCTGGCCGGTGAGGTCCGGTACATGGTGCGCAAAGGCGCAGAGCGCGGGCACAACGGCGCAGCCGATATGTCCCTTGACCGGGTTGAACCCATCATGCGCGTCCAGATTATCGATCTGGGTGGCGGTGGCAAAGGCCGCACCGGGAATGGAGGCCTGCCTGCCGTCAAAGAGCAGTGGCGCAGCATGTTGCGGCGCACTAGCGGCGTGAAAATCCACGGCATGGTCGCGTGCAATTCTGGAAGGGGTCATGCCATGTGCGCCAGCTGCGACGCCCAAAGTGTCAATCAGCAGGAGCGCCGCCTTGCGTCGTGCTGTGTCTGGAATTTTCGGTCGAAAGACAAAATCGGAAACGGCATCAAAGGGGTTGGTCATGGTGGCGTCTTTCATAAGCGATCAGACCCAGAAAACCCTGGGCTGGGGAAATGAGCGCGTCTGTCTGCGACATTTGCCGGGCTGTAAGATCGCACAAGCAGACGTGAACGCCGCGCACCGGCCATGTCCGCGCATTCGTGAAAGGTCACTTTTTGAACCAGTGAGAAAGGAAACCAAGACATGTTGATGCCACGCCAGAAAACCCCTGATCTTTTGCTGCCCCTCCTGGGTGGCGGCACGTTCGATTTGTCAAAGGACGGGGCGGAGAAAGGCACCGTTGTCTGCTTTTACCGCGGCCTGCATTGCCCGCTGTGCGCCACCTATCTGGCTGAACTTGAAAAGAAAACAGCGGATTTCGCCGAACGCGGTGTGACCACGATTGCGATCAGTTCGGATGGTGAGGACCGCGCGCAGGCGATGGCCGAGAAGATCGGCGCAAAAGCGCTGCGGTTCGGGTATGATCTGAGCCTGGCCAAGGCAAAGGAATGGGGCCTTTATATCTCGACCTCGCGCGGGAAGACGTCGATCGGGATCGAAGAACCTGCGCTCTTTTCCGAGCCCGGGCTGTTCATGATCACGCCGCAGCAGACACTCTATTATGGGTCGGTGCAGACCATGCCTTTCGTACGGCCGCATTTCTCGGAGCTGGTGGGGGCGTTGGATTTTGCAATCCAGAACGACTATCCGGCGCGCGGTGAATACGAAGGCGCGGTGTAACCTGAGATCGCCTCGATCCAAAGGCGCGGCTGCGCCGCACGACATGTCCCGGACCAGACCTTTCAGGTCTTGTCCGGTGCTGGCGCGGCGGCGAGCTCAGCGATCATCTGATCCCGCATGATGAATTTTTGCGGTTTGCCGGTGACCGTCATGGGCAGTTCGTCTTTGAAAGACACATGCGCGGGCACTTTGAAATGCGCGATATTGTCTTTGCAAAACTTTCGCAGGTCATCCGATGTCAGCTGCGCGCCCTTTCTCGGAACGATCCAGGCGCAGACGATTTCGCCGAATTTATCGTCGGGGATGCCGAAAACCTGCGCCTGTGCGATATCGGGGTGGGTGTAGAGGAATTCTTCGATCTCGCGCGGATAGACATTCTCGCCGCCCCGCAGGATCATGTCTTTGACCCGACCGGTGATCGCGCAATAGCCTTCGGCATCGAGAGTGGCGAGGTCGCCGGTGTGCATCCACCCGTCCGCGTCGATGCTGCGGGCGGTCTGGGTGTCTTCGCCCCAATACCCGCGCATCACCGAGTAGCCGCGTGTCAGCAGTTCTCCCTGAGCGCCAACCGGGCGTGTCTCACCCTTGTCATCGATAATACGCACCTCAACATGGGGATGAATGCGCCCGACGGAGGAGACGCGTTGGTGCAGGGGGTCATCCACATTGCTCTGGAAGGATACCGGTGAGGTTTCGGTCATCCCGTAACAGATGGTGACGTGGCGCATGTGCATTTTGGATTGCACCTGTTTCATCACTTCGATGGGGCAGGGCGCCCCTGCCATCACGCCGGTGCGCAGCGTCGACAGGTTGTAGCTGTCAAAATCCGGCAATGCCAATTCGTTCACGAACATTGTGGGCACGCCAAAGAGCGCAGTGCAGGCCTCTTCTGACACGGTGCTGAGGGTGTCTTTTGGATCGAACCCTTCACCGGGCACGACGATTGTGGCGGCTTTGGTGACGCAGCCCAAGGTGCCCATGACCATGCCGAAACAGTGATAGAAGGGCACCGGAATGCAGAGCCTGTCGGCGGGCGTAAAGGCCATGGCCTGCGTGACGAAATGGGCGTTGTTGACAATGTTGTGGTGGGTCAGGCTGGCGCCTTTGGGGCTGCCCGTGGTGCCGGAGGTGAATTGGATGTTGATCACGTCCTGCGGGTCAAGCGCCGTGGAAATGGTGTCAAGATCAGCGCCGGGTGTTTGATCGCCCTGAGCGCAGATCGCGTCGAAACTCAGCATGCCGGGCGGGATATCATCCCCCATAACGATAATGCTGCGCAGATGGGGCAGGCGCGCGGCGGCGAGCGCGCCCGGGGTCGCGGTTTCCAACTCCGGCGCGAGGGCCGCCAGCATGCCGGTGTAGTCGGAGGTTTTGAACGCGCGGGCGGTTATGAGCGCGGTGCAGGCGACCTTGTTCAGCGCATATTCCAGTTCGGAGAGCCGATAGGCAGGGTTGATGCAGACCAGGATGGCGCCGATCCGGGCGGTTGCGAACTGTGTCAGCAGCCATTCCGCGCGATTTGGTGACCAGATGCCAACGCGGTCACCCTTTTGGAGGCCAAGCTTCAGCAAGCCACCGGCCAGGCGGTCAACCTCCCGGCTGAATTCGGCGTAGGTCCAGCGGATATCCTGTGCGCGGAAGACGGCCGCCGGGTGGTCGGGGTGTTCTGCAACCGTGCGCGCAAGCAATGCGGGAATGGCGAGGTTCAGCAGCGGCTCGGAGGTGTCGCCGATCACATGGGACAGGCCGTTGCGCGGGCGTCGATTATGATCCGTCATATGAATTCCTCCTCTGGGGGGCCTTCGCAGCGTTCAGGTGAACTTGCGGAAGAGTTTGGTTTGATCGAACATGTCTTCAAGGGTTTGCATGCGCTCCTTGGTGTCCGACCACATCAAATCCTGAACAGCGGCGATGACCGTTTCGACCAGAAGCAGTGTCGTTGCCGCAGAATCCCAAGCCGAGGGCACAACGATGCGGCTGGAAAAGCAGATATCCGCGAGGCTGTGAATGGGTGATCGCCATTGATCTGTGAACAGGATGATGCGCGCACCCCTGCCGCGGGCCATTTCTGCCAGTTTCAGCGTGTTGCTCTCATACCGCCGCACGTCGAAAATCACGAAGGTATCGCCCTCTTTCACGTCCAGCAGATAGTGTGGCCAGGCGTTCGAGGTGGATTGGATATGGATCACGTCGGGGCGGATCATCTGCATGTGCAAAAACAGATATTCCGCCATCGTGTGGGTAATGCGCCCGCCGACGATGTGCAGTTTTGAGGTGGTGTCTGCGAGCTGCGCGCAGGCGGCATCGAAATCTCCGGTGTCGATCTGCCCAAGCGAATAGCGAATGTTGTCGATGACCGCTTCGGTAAAGCGGTTGAGCATGTGGCCCGATGGGGCGCCTTCGGCCCAGGTGTCGTGTTTGGCGATCGGGTTTTTGACCTTCGCCTTCAGTTCCTCGCGCAGCTCTGACTGAAATTCGGGGTAGCCCTTGAACCCCAGTTTCTGCACCATTCGGGCCACTGTGGGGGTTGAGACGTCCGCATCATTGGCCAGCGCCGAAATCGGGCCCAGACCGGAGGCCGGATAGTTTTCCAGAATTGAATGCGCCAATTGTCGCTCTGCGCGGGTCAGGGTTTCCAATCGGGCCTGAATACGGTCCGCGATGGTCTGTTCGGCGTCTTCCACAGGGCGCTGCCTTCTTTTTGACGAGTATTGTTACAGTTGCTTGCAAACTGAAAGGATAGTTTCATTATTGTGTTGACAGAATCCCGATCCGGCAAGAAGTTTGTGCCAACAGGGGGACGAATGACGCCAAACACCACGTCTGACGCGGGCTTGAGGCCAGCCATTGTGAGCCGCAAGAGCGGTGCTTCCGGCATTGTGCTGGTCTGCGAACATGCGTCCAATCACATCCCCGCGAAATTCGCCGGTTTGGGTGTGAGCGAGGACGTGCGTCAAAGCCATGTCGCCTGGGACCCCGGTGCGTTGGGGGTCGCAAGCCGGTTGTCGGAGGTGCTGGACGCAGCCTTGGTCGCCGGTGGCGTGTCGCGTCTGGTCTATGACTGCAATCGCCCACCGGATGCTGCAGGCGCGATGCCAACGCGCAGCGAAGTGTTCGATATTCCGGGCAATGCGTCGTTGAGCGCACGCGACCAAGCGGTGCGTATCGCGGAAGTCTATGCGCCCTTCAGGGCCGCCATCACCGAAACGCTGGAGGCCACACATGCAAATGTGTTGATCACCATTCACAGTTTTACGCCGGTTTATATGGGGCACCCGCGCGGGGTGCAGCTCGGCGTGCTTCACGATGCCGATGCTAGGCTCGCCGATGCGATCCTGGCCCGTGCTGCCGAACACACCACGCTGAAAACCGAACGCAATCAACCTTACGGCCCGCAGGACGGCGTGACCCATACGCTCAAGGAACATGGGGTCAAACAGGGGCTGCCGAATGTCATGCTGGAGGTGCGCAACGATCTGATCGCGACATCTCGGGATCAGGTGGCCATCGCAGACATGCTCGCACCCTGGCTGCAACAGGCGATTGCGGCGACCCGCGCGGTGGAGGCGCAGACATGAGGCGTCTGGCGGGTCTTTATGTGCGCGTCGTGGATGCGGTGAACTACCGGATTGGCCGGATCATGATGTACGGCATCTTTGTCATGATGGGCATCTTGCTCTGGTCGTCGATTTCCAAGACGTTCTTTCTTCCCTCGCTCTGGACACTTGAGATCGCGCAATTCGCGATGGTCGCCTATTACATCATGGGCGGTCCCTATGCGGTGCAATTGGGGGCGAATGTGCGGATGGATCTATTTTATCACAACTGGTCGGTGCGCAAGAAGGCGTGGTTTGATGCCTTCACCGTGCTGCTGCTGATCTTCTATCTGGGCATTCTGCTTTATGGCGGCCTCGGGTCCACCGCTTATTCATTGGGGTATTGGGGTCAGGAGCCGCTCAGCTATTTCGCGGGCCTGCTGACGGGGTCGGAAGAGATCGGGCGGCTGGAACGCTCCAGCACCGCGTGGCGGCCCTACATCTGGCCCATCAAGGCGGTCATGATCGTAGGCTTCTTTCTGATGCTGCTCCAGGCAATCTCCGAGTTGATCAAGGACATCGCGACATTGCGCGAGGTTGATTTGCATGTCGTATGAGATGATCGCGATCCTGATGTTCGCCTCGATGATGCTGATGCTGATGACGGGCCAGCGCGTCTTTGGGGCGATCGGCGGTGTGGCGGCGATTGCGGCGGTGCTGCTCTGGACGCCGGGCGGCGTGAACATCCCGTTTTCTTCCGCAATGAAGCTGATGAAATGGTATCCGCTGCTGACCCTGCCGATGTTCATCTTCATGGGCTACGTGCTGTCGGAATCAAAGATCGCCGATGATCTCTATCGCATGTTCCACGTCTGGATGGGCCCGGTATCGGGCGGGCTGGCGATCGGCACCATCGGGCTGATGGTGCTGGTCTCGGCGATGAACGGGTTGAGCGTGGCGGGCATGGCCATTGGTGCTACCATTGCGCTGCCCGAACTTTTGCGGCGGGGCTATGACAAGCGGATGGTCACAGGGGTGATCCAGGCCGGATCTTCGCTGGGGATCCTGGTGCCGCCTTCGGTGGTGCTGGTGCTCTATGCGATGATCGCGCGGCAGCCGGTGGGGCAGCTCTGGCTCGCGGGGGTGCTGCCCGGGCTGATGATGGCCGCGGCCTTCATTCTCTACATCTACCTGCGCTGCAAGGCGAACCCGTCTCTCGGCCCCGTGTTACCTCCCGAGGAACGCACCGTTCCGATGGGCGAAAAACTGCGGCTGCTGCGTGCGGGGTTGCTGCCCATCGTGATCTTTATGGCGATGATGGTGCCTTTTGTGAACGGTTGGACATCGCTGGTGGAAAGCTCGGCCATCGGCGCGCTCACGGCCTTCATGGCCGCCGTTTTGAAGGGCCGGATGAACCGCGCAGTCTTTGAGACCTCCGTGCGCCAGACCCTCGCAATCTCCTGCATGTTCATGTGGATTATTCTCGCCGCCCTCGGGTTTGGTGCGGTTTTCGACGGCTTGGGGGCGGTTAAAGCCATCGATCAGTTGTTTACGGAACAGTTGGGCCTGAACCCCTGGATGATCCTGATCCTGATGCAGTTGAGCTTTCTGCTGATGGGCACCTTCCTCGATGACACGGCGATGCTGGTGATCGTCGCGCCCCTCTACGTGCCGCTGGTTGCTGCGCTGGGCTTCGATCTGATCTGGTACGGGGTGCTCTACACGATCACCACGCAGATCGCCTATATGACGCCGCCCTTTGGCTATAACCTCTTTCTGATGCGCGCGATGGCGCCGCCGGAGATTACCCTGCGGGACATTTATGGCTCCATTCTACCCTTTGTGGGCGTGATGCTGGTGTGTCTCGCGCTGATCATGAGTTTCCCGCAGATCGCTCTGTGGCTGCCAGAATATGTTTACGGAAAATAATCAAGACCCCGGACGACGGGGCGTTCATTTCAACAAGGAGAACCACCATGACGACAAGACGTAAGTTTCTCACCACTGCTGCGGCGGGGGCAGCGGCGGCCCCACTGGCCGCACCCGCGCTGGCGCAATCGACGATCAAATGGCGGATGCAGACCTATGCAGGCCCCGCATTGGCCGAACATGTGATCAAGCCCGCCATCGACAGTTTCAACAAGATCGCCGGCGACCGGATGCAGATCGAGCTCTTCTTTGCTGACCAGCTGGTGCCGACCGGTGAATTGTTCCGCGCCATGCAGAACGGGACCATCGACGCGGTGCAGTCGGATGACGACAGCATGGCCTCCCCCACCGAAGTCACCGTCTTTGGCGGTTATTTCCCCTTTGCCTCGCGCTATAGCCTGGATGTACCGGTGCTCTTCAATCAGTACGGCCTGAACGAGATCTGGGACGAAGAATATTCCGCCGTGGGTGTCAAACACATTTCTGCAGGCGCCTGGGATCCCTGCCATTTCGCCACCAAGGATCCGATCAACAGCCTCGAAGACCTTAAGGGCAAGCGCGTCTTTACCTTCCCCACCGCCGGGCGCTTCCTGACGCAGTTCGGCGTGGTGCCGGTAACGCTGCCGTGGGAGGACATCGAGGTCGCAGTACAGACCGGCGAGCTCGACGGCATCGCGTGGTCCGGCATCACCGAGGATTACACCGTCGGCTGGGCGGATGTGACCAACTATTTCCTGACCAACAACATCTCCGGCGCCTGGGCGGGCTCGTTCTTTGCCAATATGGAAAGCTACAACGCGCTGCCGCCTGATCTGCAGGAACTGCTCAAGGTCTGCATGGACCAGTCGCATTATTACCGTCAGTGGTGGTATTGGGGCGGCGAGGCCAATCTGCGGGTCAATGGCACCAAGATGGAGCTGACCTCGATCCCCGATGCCGAATGGCAGCAGGTCGAGGACGCGGCGCTGAAGTTCTGGGACGAGATTGCCGCCGAAAGCGAAACCAAGGCGAAAGTCGTGGATATCTTCAAGAAGTACAACGCGGATATGGTAAAAGCCGGACGGCCCTACCGCTACACCTAAACCAACCGGGGGCGGCACGCGTCGCCCCCGACCCACAGCATTTCAATGTCATTCGGGATTATTTTTCGCTGCCTTTCCCTTCGGTCAAACGCCAAAAGTGATAAGCGATGCCCAAGAGACATCAAAACGCTCTAGAAAACGGAACATCCCATGGCAGGCACGCTGAGCTTTGAGCAGTTGAAATCGCAGGTGGCGGAGGGCAGCATCGACACCGTTCTGGTCTGTTTTGTCGACATGCAGGGGCGACTGATGGGCAAACGGTTCCATGCGGCGAATTTCGTGGAACACTCCCATGCCGAGACACATTGCTGCAACTACCTGCTGGCCACCGATCTGGAGATGGCGACGCCCGATGGCTACGCCTCCACGTCCTGGCAGGCTGGCTATGGCGACTACGTCATGCAACCTGATCTGAACACCATCCGGCCCATGCCTTGGTTGGAAGGCACGGCCATGGTGCTTTGTGATATCCTTGATCATCACAGCCACGCGCCCGTGTCGCATGATCCACGGGCGGTTTTGAAAAAACAGATCGCGCAACTGGAGGCCCTTGGTTTTGACGCGATGATGGCGACAGAGCTGGAGTTCTTCCTCTTCGAGAAGAGCTATGACGAGATCCGCAAGGGCGGTTTCCGCGATCTGGCGCCGATCAGCGGCTATAACGAAGATTACCACATCCTGCAGACCACCAAGGAAGAAGGGATCATGCGGCCCCTGCGCAATCACCTTTATGCCGCAGGTATTCCGGTGGAGAATACAAAGGGCGAGGCGGAGACTGGGCAGGAGGAGCTGAACATTCGCTACGCCGCAGCGCTGGATTGCGCCGATCACCACACGATTGCGAAACATGCCGTCAAGGAGATCGCATGGGCACGCGGGCATGCCGCAAGCTTCCTGCCGAAATGGGCGGCAAATAAGGTCGGCAGCTCCTCTCATGTGCATCAATCGCTCTGGCAAGGCGACACGCCTGCCTTCCACGATGCGAAGGATGACCTTGGCATGTCCGAGCTGATGAAACACTATATGGCCGGGCTGATTGCCTACGCGCCGGACTATACGTTCTTCCTGGCCCCGTATGTGAACAGCTACAAGCGTTTTGCCAAGGGCACCTTTGCGCCCACCAAAACCGTCTGGTCGGTGGACAATCGCACGGCAGGCTTCCGCCTTTGCGGCGATGGCACGAAAGGCGTGCGCGTGGAATGCCGCATCGGCGGGTCGGACCTGAACCCCTATCTGGCGCAGGCGGCGATGTTGGCGGCAGGAATCAAGGGCATTGAGGACAAGATGGTGCTTGCCCCGCCGACCAAGGGCGACGTCTACGAGGATGCAAAGGCCGCCGACATCCCCCAAACGCTGCGCGCCGCGACGGAAACGCTGCGCGGCTCTGCTATGCTGCGGGCGGCGATGGGCGACGACGTGGTCGACCACTACACCCGCTGCGCCGAGTGGGAGCAGGAAGAGTTTGACCGCGCCGTGACCGATTGGGAAATCGCCCGCGGCTTTGAAAGGGCCTGAGCCATGACCATCACTTGCATTTCCCCGATCGATGGGTCGATCTATGCGACGCGGCCCGTTTTGAACGAGTTTGAAGCCGCAGAAGCGGTGGCCAAAGGCAAGGCGGCGCAGGTGGCCTGGGCTGCGCGACCGCTGCGGGAACGCATTGATCTGGTGCTCAAAGGCGTGGCCAACGTGGGCGCGATGAACGACGAGATCGTGCCGGAACTGGCCTGGCAGATGGGCCGCCCCATCCGGTATGGCGGTGAATTCGGCGGGTTTGACGAACGCGCCCGGCATATGGCGGGCATTGCTGAAGCAGCGCTGGCCGACATCGCGCTGGAGGACAGCGACAGCTTTCGGCGCATGATCAAACGGGTGCCGCATGGGTTGATTCTGGTCGTGGCCCCGTGGAATTACCCCTATATGACCGCGATTAATACGGTGGCCCCTGCGCTGATCGCCGGGAACGCCGTGATGCTGAAACACGCCAGCCAGACACCTCTGGTGGGGGAACGCATGGCGCAGGCATTCCGCGCGGCAGGCGTCCCGGAGGATGTGTTCCAGAATGTCTTCTTGACCCACCAGACCACCTCTGCCCTGATTGCCGACCGCGCGTTCGGCTTTGTGAATTTCACCGGTTCCGTCGGCGGTGGCCGGGCCATGGAAGCGGCGGCCAAGGGCACATTCACCGGGCTGGGGCTGGAGCTGGGCGGCAAAGACCCCGGCTATGTCATGGAAGACGCCGATCTTGATGCGGCCGCCGCGACGCTGATTGACGGGGCGATGTTCAATTCCGGGCAGTGTTGTTGTGGGATCGAACGCATCTACGTTACCGAGCGCCATTTTGATGCGTTTGTCGCGAAGGCGGTGAAGATCGTGGAAGGCTACACGCTGGGCAATCCGCTGGACCCTGAAACCACGCTGGGCCCCATGGCACAGGTGCGATTTGCCGATGCGGTGCGCAGCCAGACGGCTGATGCCGTGGCCGCAGGGGCCAAAGCGTTGATCGATCCGGCGCTCTTCCCGCAGGACAGTGGCGCCTATCTGATGCCGCAAATCCTCGTAGACGTGGATCATTCGATGCGGGTGATGCGAGAGGAAAGCTTTGGCCCGGTGGTGGGGATCATGCCTGTTCAGGACGACGCGCACGCCATCCGCCTGATGAACGACAGCGACTATGGATTGACCGCCTCGCTCTGGACCAAAGACACCGCGCGCGCCGAAGCGATTGGTGACAGCATCGAAACCGGCACCGTCTTCATGAACCGCGCCGATTACCTTGATCCGGGCTTGTGCTGGACCGGCTGCAAGGATACGGGCCGGGGGGGTGGTTTGTCTGTCATCGGCTACCACAATCTGACACGTCCAAAATCATATCATCTGAAAAAGGCCTGATCTGATGTCCCTTGTTGCCAACTGGTCCTATCCCACCGCCGTGCGCTTTGGCGCCGGACGTATTTCCGAAATCGCGGAGGCCTGTACTGCTGCCGGGATCACGAAACCGCTTCTGGTGACCGACAAGGGGCTCGCCGATCTGCCGATCACCCAAGCCACGCTGGAACTCTTAACCACAGCGGGGTTGGGTCGGGCCATGTTCTCGGATGTCGATCCGAACCCGACCGAGCAGAACGCCGAAGAAGGTGTCGCCATATACCGCGAGGGCGGGCACGATGGCGTGGTGGCTTTTGGCGGTGGGTCGGGGCTGGACTTGGGCAAGGTCATTGCCTTCATGGCCGGGCAGACGCGCCCGTTGTGGGATTTCGAAGACATCGACGACTGGTGGACACGGGCGGATGCAGACGCGATTGCACCGATTGTCGCGGTGCCGACCACGGCCGGGACCGGCTCCGAAGTGGGGCGCGCCAGCGTCATCACCAATTCGGAAACCCATGAGAAAAAGATCATCTTTCATCCGAAGATCTTGCCCGCCGTGGTGATTTGCGATCCGGAGCTGACCGTGGGCATGCCGCCAGCGATCACCGCCGGCACTGGCATGGATGCTTTTGCCCATTGTCTGGAAGCCTATTGTTCGCCGCATTACCACCCGATGAGCCAGGGGATCGCCCTGGAAGGCATGCGGTTGGTCAAGGACAATCTGTTGACCGCCTTTGAGGATGGCACCAATCTGGTGGCGCGGGCGCATATGATGTCGGCGGCCGCCATGGGGGCCACCGCGTTTCAAAAAGGGCTGGGGGCCATTCACGCGCTGTCCCATCCCATTGGTGCGGTGCACCACACGCATCATGGGACGACCAATGCGGTGGTCATGCAGCAGGTGCTGATGTTCAACAGGCCCCGGGTACGCAAACATCTTGCGCGGGCCGCGAATTACCTCAGCATTTCCGGTGGCTTTGATGGGTTTTACAAGTTTGTGGGTGAGATGAACGTCAAGCTTGGGATCCCGGCAAACCTGACGGCGTTGGGGGTGACCGAGCCGGATATGGACGCTCTGGTGGCATCTGCGCTGCAGGATCCAAGCTGTGGCGGCAATCCGGTGAAAATGACCGTGAAAAACACCACCGAGTTGCTGGAAAGCTGTTTCTGACGGGATCACCCATACCAGATGGCGCGGCGGATCAGATTCAGCCCCATGAAGACAAAAACGATCAGAATCGCTTCGCGAAACGCCTGAGCCGACAGTCGGTTGCGGAAGATCTCGCCCAGTGAAAAGCCGACGAGCGTGGGGATCAGCATCAAGGCCGACGCCCCGGCAAGCGGGCCGGTCATGAACCCCAGCTGGATGTAGGCCAGGCAAAGCGGCAGGCTGCCGACAAAGATCAGGAACCCCGTGGCGCGCACAAATTCGTCCTTGTTGACCTGTTTGGTGGCCAGATACATGGCCAGCGGCGCGCCCCAACCGGCTGTCATGCCGCCCACCACGCCCGCCAAGAGGCCAAAGCCAATCTGTGCGGACCGATCATGGTGCGTGGGCAGGGGCGGCACCAATCCACGCCATGAAACGGCAACGAAAAACAGGATCACCAGACCGAGCACCGCCAGCAGGGCACGATCACCGGTGTTCTGCGTGGCGAAGGCCGTCAGGGTCACGCCGCCCAGCAGCACGACGGCAAAGACGGCATAACGGCGTGCGGTGCGCTGCAATTGGCCCGCGCGCAGGACCTGCCAGGCGTTGGAGCCGATCATCGGGAACAGAACCAGTGCAATGGCCGTGCGCGGGTCAAGGAAAAGGGTCATCAGCGCGATGGCCGCGGTGGGCATACCGATCCCGGCGAGCCCCTTGACGGCGCCGGAAAACAGAAACGCAGCACCTGCCACAATGAGAGTGGTCCAATAGTCCAAAGTGCTTCGCCCTGCTCGTGTCTGCCCGTTCTAGATCGTCCGAAAGCGGCAGGCGTGTCAATCGCATGTCTGGGCCGTTGTCGCGGGTCCTGCGCTGTGGCAGTGTCGCGTCTGCACCTACCACCGCAAAGGATCTGCTATGCCCGCCCTGAAAACCAGCTCTGCGCAAATGGTCGCAGATGCGCGTGCCCGTATTGAGGAAATCGAGACCAAGGATCTGATCGCCATGCTGGAGGATCCAGACGTCGTTGTCGTCGACATCCGCGATGTGCGGGAGCGGCAACGCAGCGGTTTCATCCCGGGTAGTTTTCACGCACCCCGCGGGATGATCGAGTTCTGGGTGGACCCCGATAGCCCTTATTTCAAAGAGGTTTTTGCCGAAGATAAGAAATTCGTCTTCCATTGTGCCTCGGGCTGGCGCTCTGCGCTGACGACCGCAACCTTGCAGGACATGGGCTTTGACGCCGCGCATCTGAAAGAGGGGTTTTCGACCTGGGAGAAACAGGGTGGCCCTGTCGCGTTCCCAGACCCGAAAGATTGACCAACGCCCCGTCAGGCCTTTGGCAATAGGCGCAATTCGTCGCACGGCCCTGATTTTCAGACTTCGAAAACTATCTTGCGGGATACAGACACGACTCGTCTAACACTCGACAATCGAGGAATGATCCCGTGGACACCTTACTCCTGTCTCGCATCCAGTTTGGTGCGAATATATCGTTTCACATCCTGTTCCCAACGATCACGATCGCTTTGGGCTGGGTCCTGCTGTTCTTCAAGCTGCGCTTTAATGCGACGGGCGAGAGCAAATGGATGGACGCCTATATGTTCTGGGTCAAGATCTTCGCGCTGTCTTTTGCGATGGGGGTCGTGTCGGGCATCACCATGTCCTTCCAGTTCGGCACCAACTGGCCGGGTTTCATGGAAACCGTTGGCAATGTGGCGGGGCCGTTGCTGGCCTATGAGGTGATGACGGCCTTCTTTCTGGAGGCGGTCTTCCTCGGGATCATGCTCTTTGGTGCCTCACGGGTGAAACCCTGGGTACATACGATGGCGACCTTCCTTGTCGCCTTCGGGACCACAATGTCGACCTTCTGGATTATCGTGTTGAATTCGTGGATGCACACGCCACAGGGCTATGAATTGCGTGACGGGATCGTTTTTGCCACCAATTGGTGGGAGATCGTGTTCAACCCCTCCATGCCCTATCGCTTTGTGCACATGATGCTGGCATCCGGTCTCACCGTTGCCTTCCTGATCGCGGGCATCTCTGCGCTGCGCTTGCTCTGGGGCGACCGGGCGGAGAGCGTCAAATCGACCTTGCGGTTTGGCATCATTACCGCCGCCGCGCTGATCCCGCTGCAAATTCTAGCGGGCGATTTCCATGGTCTGAACACGCTGGAGCATCAACCCGCCAAGGTTGCCGCGATGGAGGCCAATTGGGAAACCGGGCCGAATGTGCCGCTGGTGCTCTTCGCCCTGCCGGATGAAGACGCGCGCGAGAACCGCTTCGAGATTGCCGTGCCAAACGGCGCCTCCCTGATCCTCACCCACAAGGCAGACGGCGTTGTGCCGGGGCTCAACGACTTTGTGGCCGAAGATGGTACTACGCTGCACCCGCGCGTGGCCCCAGTGTTCTTCAGCTTCCGTGTGATGGTGGGCACCGGCCTGGCGATGCTGGCACTATCCTGGGCCGGGCTTTATTTCCTGCGCAGATATGGCGCTGGCGACATGCCCGCGCTGCCGCTCTATGCCTTTACGGCGATGAGTTTCAGCGGCTGGATTGCGACGCTGGCGGGATGGTATACCACCGAAATCGGGCGTCAGCCGTGGCTGGTGCAAGGGGTTCTGAGCACCAAGGACGCCGTCAGTGACGTGCCTGCGGGCATGGTGCTGGGCACTCTGATCGGCTATCTGGTCATCTACGCCGCACTGATCATCGCCTACATCGCGGTCATCACCTATCTGGCGCGCAAGGCGTCACGTGGCGAGCCGCTCTCAACACGCACCTACCCACGCGGCGGCGAAGCCGAAGTGGCCGTGCTGCACCCGGGAGAATAGCCATGGAGATGTTTGGCGATCCCGCCATTTGGCTGCCCTGGACCTTTGCCGCACTGATGGGGCTGTCCATCCTGATCTATGTGATCCTGGATGGTTTCGACCTTGGGGTTGGACTGCTGATGCCGCTGGCCGATGATCTTGAAAAAGACCGGCTGGTGGCGTCCATCGGGCCGTTCTGGGATGCCAATGAAACCTGGCTGGTGCTGGCTATTGGTCTGCTGCTGGTGGCCTTTCCACCCGCGCACGGCATCATTCTGACATCGCTCTACCTGCCGGTATTCATCATGCTTGTCGGGTTGATCCTGCGCGGCGTGTCCTTCGAATTTCGGGCCAAGGCACCGCTGTCGCAGAAACCGAGGTGGAACGCAGCATTCTTCGCAGGATCGCTGATGGCCTCCATGAGCCAGGGGTTCATGCTCGGCATGTATGTCATGGGTCTGACGTGGACGGTGTCTCATGTGGCATTTGCCTTGCTGACGGCGGTGTTCCTGACTGTGGGCTACAGCTTCATCGGTGCCGCCTGGCTGATCGCCAAGACCGACGGAGTCTTACAGATGCACGCGGTGCGGTGGGCAAAGGGGGGCATCTGGGGTCTGATCCTGGGTATCGGCGCGATTTCCCTCGCCACGCCATTCGTCAGCCCGCGCATCTTCGACAAATGGTTCAGCCTGCCTGAATTTCTATACCTGTCACCCATGCCGATCCTGTCCGGCGCGCTGGTCGTATATCTGTGGTGGCAGATCAATCAGCTGGCGAAGGTTCAGGACCGCATGACCTGGGGGCCGTTCGTCGCGGCCATGGCGCTCTTTGCGCTTGCCTTTGCGGGGATGGCCTATTCGTTCTACCCCTATGTGGTGCCTGAGCAGATCACCATCTACGAGGCCGCCGCTGCCCCGGAAAGTCTGTTCATCATCTTGTTGGGCACGCTTTTCGTGCTTCCAGCGATCCTGGGGTACACGGTGCTGTCCTACTATATCTTCCGCGGCAAAGCGACGGAGCTCAGATACGATTAGCCCCTCAATCGGTCGTTGTCGGTCTGCAGCCGCGTGGTCTGACCCGCCTGGAATTCCAGGGGCAGAACCTTGCTCTGTTCGGTGGGCACGCCGTTGATCCGCGCCAAGAGGTTGCGCGCGCCGGTGATGCCCATCAATCGCCGCAGAGTCCGCACGGTGGTCAGTTTGATCGGCAAGACGGAGGCCAGATCGAGCGCATTAAACCCGATGACGCCAATGTCCTCTGGCACCGAAAATCCCTTTGCCTGGCAGCACATCAAACCGCCAAAGGCCATGTGATCGTTCAGATAGCAGATCACATCCGGCGCATAGTCTGACAACAGGCTGGCGGTGCCATCAAACCCAGTGACAAAAGCGTTGCCAAGCGCCGGGCGCTCCGCAATCACCGCGGTTGATCTTTGTTCGGCAAAGACATCGCGAATGCCTTCGAGGCGGGCATCGGCGCGCTTGTCATGCCCCCGCGGTGTGCTGACAAAGGCAGGCCGCTGATACCCCAAGGAGATCGCATGCTCGCCGATCATCCGGCCCGCCTGAAAGTGATCGATGCCGACGCAGATATCGATGGGATCATCCGTGTGGTCCCAAATCTCCAGCACTGGAATGGGGGAGGCCTTGAGCAGCTCGCGGGTTTCAGGGTGGTGATCGATACCGGTCAGAATAATCGCCGCCGGCTGCCAGGACAACAACCGGCGCACCCAATTGAGCTCAGCCTCGCGGTTGTATTCAGTGGTATCGATCACGCTGGAATAGCCCGCCGTATCGAAGGTCTGGCGCATGCCGTTCAGGATCTCGGCAAAGACCTCTCCGGCGAAGGTTGGCAGCGATATGCCGATCAGATTTGAGTTCGCCACGGCGAGGGAACGTGCCGCACTATTGGGCATGTATTTCATCTGCCGGGCGATCTTGAGAATTTCCGCGCGCTTCTTCTCCGAAACCCCTTCCACCCCCCGGATGGCGCGGGATACACTCATGATGCTGACATCGGCTTTGCGGGCGACATCCTCGATTTTTGTTGGTTTTGCTTGGCTGGACATCCCTGGTAGCGCTTTCTTCTCTTCTCTACTTCGGTTCAGATTTATCATTATTTTCAGCGTGTAACACGTGATTTGCGTTAACGTTAACGTAGTTTTCGGTTTTTGTCCTTCCTGAATTTCCTCACGGCGGGCACTCTATTTGTAATCGCTTGGGCTCATTTCACGAGCAGGTGCGAGCGCATTTGGGGGGACTTGCGTGCCACGAATTGTCTTTGATCAGGTCGCCAAGAGCTACGGTGCCGTTGAAGTTTTGCCACCCTTTGACCTGGCGTTGAACGATGGTGAATTCACGGTGCTCGTCGGTCCGTCCGGATGTGGGAAATCGACGACACTCCGGATGCTGGCCGGGCTGGAAACCCTGTCGGGCGGCGAGATTTATTTCGATGACAAACCGATCAGCAAACTTGATCCCAAGGAGCGTGATCTGGCGATGGTCTTTCAGGACTACGCGCTTTATCCGCACATGAATATTGCCAAGAACATGTCCTTCGCGCTGCGTTTGGCCCGGGTCTCCAAGCCGGAGATCGAAGAGAAAGTGCAGCGCGTCGCCGAGATGCTGAACATCGCGCATCTGCTGGACCGCAAACCGGCGGAGCTTTCGGGTGGGCAGCGGCAGCGGGTTGCGATGGGGCGGGCATTGGTGCGCGACGCGGGCACGTTCCTGTTTGATGAACCGCTCTCCAATCTGGACGCCAAGCTGCGGGGCAAGATGCGTGCCGAACTGGCCGAGATGCGCGACACCATCGACAAGAACATGGTCTATGTGACCCACGATCAGGTCGAGGCGATGACGCTCGGTGACCGGATTGTGGTGATGAGCGATGGGCTGATCCAGCAACAGGGCTCGCCAGAGGAGCTTTTCAAATCACCGGCGAATAAATTCGTCGCGGGGTTCATTGGCTCACCGACGATGAACTTCGTTGATGGGGAGTTGGTCTCGGAACAGGACACCGTTTGGGTGCGGGGGGATGGCTTCCATCTGCCGCTGGATGCCGAAACCAGCGCCCGGGTTCAGAACGCACGGGACCGCCAGATCACGCTGGGCCTGCGCCCGTCGAGTTTCACTACCGATCTGACGCAGGGTGCACCCATCGAGTTGCGCATTGTTGTTTCCGAATATCTGGGCGCGCAATCGGTTCTGGTCACACGCTGTGGCGGTGGCGAAATCCTGGTTGAGACGCAAAGCGCGGCTCCTGTGAAATCCGGGACCACGCAGACCTTTGGCGTGCTCACCGATGAGCTCATGATTTTCGATAAGACGTCCGGGCTCAAGCTCTGACACATCAGAAATAGCATCTAGGGAGGACTGAAGAATGCTATCACTCAAGACAATCCTGACGGGCACCGCGCTGTCGGTTTCCATGGCCGGACTGGCGCTGGCCGATGGTCACGGCGGGCCCTATGCGCCCTACGCGGGCACCACGCTTGTGATCAACGTACCGGCGCACCCGCATTACAACGCGATGATGAAGGTGTTGCCCGCCTTCACCGAGGAGACGGGCATTGAGGTCGAAGTGGACCAGTTGCAATACCTCAAGATGCGTGAGCGGCAGACCCTGGAGCTGACCAAGGACGAGGGCGATTACGACATGATCGCCTATGTGGTCTTCTCCAAGGCGGATTACGTTTTTGCCGATCAGTTGGAAAACCTGGCGCGGTTTTTCATGAATCCGAAGCTGGCGGACCCTAATTATGACGCCGAAGATCTGATTGACGGCTATGTGGCCAATATCGGGATCGCAGGCGGCAAGAAAGGCTATCTGCCGGGCAAAACCGGATCGCTTTTCGGCATTCCTTTCGGGTCTGAAACATCGGTGCTGGCCTACCGCAAAGACATCTTTGAAAAGCACGGGATCGCAACGCCTGAGACCTACGATCAATTGCTCGACGCGGCGTGCAAGATCCCCGAGGTCGAACCGGGCATGGGCGGCATGGCGTCGCGCGCAGCCTCCGGTCACCAGGCCAGCCACGCGTTCCTGCTGCACCTTGCCCCTCTGGGCGGGCGCGTATTTGACGACAACTGGGAACCGATCATCAACAATGAGGCGGGTGTCGCCGCCGCAAATGCGCTGAAGACCATCGTGGATTGCGGCCCTGAAGGGTCGCAGACATTCGGCCCGGCAGAAGCTGCGGCAGCCTTCAGCCAAGGCCAGGCGGCCATGTTCATGGATTCCATCGCCTTTGCCGCAGGGTTTGAAGATCCCAGCAAGTCCAAGGTAGCGGGCAACGTCGGCTATGCGCTGCACCCCGAAGGTGTGCGTCGTGGCTCGCAAACCGGTGGGTTCGGCATTGCTATTCCCAAGAACGCCCAGAACAAGGAAGCGGCCTTCCTGCTGATGCAGTGGCTGACCTCCAAGAAAGGTGACCTGATGGTGGCCATGGCGGGCGGCAACCCGTCGCGCTTCTCCACCTATGAGAACGCGGAACTGAACGAGAAGTATCCCTATTCCGCAACCTTTGGCGAGGCGCTGAAATATGCCGACCCCGATTGGCGCCCGATCATTCCCACATGGGGCAAGATCAATGCCGACATCGGGACCACCATGAGCCAGGTGCTGACCGAGGGGCTTGACCCGCAGGAAGCGCTTAATGGTGTGGCCGAACGGGCCCGCGCCATCATGGATGAGGCCGGATACTACACCTGGCAGTAAGCGTTTCCTCCCAAACGCTGGCCGGGCGGCACAGGTCGCCCGGCGCACTCCCCGCCCATGGATTTCTGAGACATGCAAAGCGCGAACGTCAACAGGCTGACACCCTATCTGTTCCTGGCTCCTGCGGCCATCATCATGGCGGTCGCGCTGCTCTACCCCATTGGCTATATGATCTACGCCAGTTTTCTGGACTGGAACCCGAGCCAGCGGATCGGCGAAGCTGAATTCGTCGGCCTGCGCAATTACATCAACCTTCTGAGCGACGCGAGCTTTCGGGAAAGCTTTTGGGTCACGCTGAAATTCGCCGCCATCGTTGTGTCTTTGGAGATGTTTCTGGGCGTCGGGCTGGCGCTGCTGCTTGACCGCAATATCCGCGGCATGTCCCTTCTGCGCACGCTCTTCATCCTGCCGATGATGATCGCACCCATCGTTGTCGGCCTGATGTGGCGCTATATGTATCACCCCACCGTCGGTATCTTTAACCGCACGCTGAAATCAATGGGGCTCGATCCGGTGCCCTGGCTTTCAGATGGCAACTGGGCCTTTGCCTCGGTGGTGATCGCGGACGTCTGGCAGTGGACCCCGTTTATCTTCATCCTCTCGCTGGCCGCGCTGCAATCCCTGCCGCAATCGGCGATGGAGGCGTCGCGCATCGATGGCGCGACCGGCTGGCAGCAGGTCATCTACATCAAGCTGCCGCTGATGCTGCCGGTGCTGATTGTAACGCTGCTGCTGCGTCTGATCGATGCCTTCAAGGTGCTTGAAGTGATCTTGGTGCTGACCAATGGCGGGCCGGGACTGTCGACCGAAATCCTATCCTTACGCATCTCGCGCACGGCCTCGGAATTCCGTGAGTTGGGCGAAGCGGCGGCCATGTCGAACTACCTGTTGATCCTGCTGATGATCCTGACCTTCGGCATGTTTTTCTACAACAAGGCGATGGAAGTCCGCGCCGCGCGGCTGCGCAAAGCTGCTGAGGAGGATCTGTGATGTCGGCGAAGACCTACGACCGCCAGAACCCGGCATTTTACGCGCTGCTTGTCGCCCTTGTGGTCATGTCCGTCGGGCCCATCGCGATGATGCTGATGACCTCGCTCAAGCTGAACGTGGACATCATGTCCGACACCTCGTCGCTCATTTTCATGCCGACGCTGCGCAACTATGAAACGGCGCTCTGCGATTTCCTCTGGTACGAAGCGCCGCACATCGACTATTGCGACAAAACCTTTGGTCGCGCGCTGGTCAACTCGCTGATCATTGCGCTGGTCTCGACCGTGCTGACACTGGTGATCGGTTGCATGGCGGCCTATGCGCTGGTGCGTTTTCGGTTCATGGGACGCGATAGCGTGTCGCTCGCCACGCTGGCGATGCGGATGGTGCCGCCGGCGGTGCTGCTGGTGCCCGTCTTTGGCATCTGGACCTTCCAGTTCCAGATCGACGGCACACGCGCCGGGATCATCCTAGTATACGTGGCGATGAACCTGCCGTTCGTGATCTGGATCCTGCAAAGCTTCATCGTGCAGGTCCCGATCCAGCTCGAAGAAGCCGCGCGCATGGATGGGGCGGGGCCATTTCAGGTGTTTTTCCTCGTGGTGTTGCCGCTCATCAAACCGGGTCTGGCCGCCGCGGCGATCTTCACATTCCGGGTTGCCTGGAACGAATTCCTGCTGGCCAATGCGCTGGCGGATCGCAACTCCCGCACCGTGCCGGTCACAATTGTGAATTCCATGACCGAATTTGACATCGACTGGGGCGTGATCATGGCCACTGGCATGTTGCTCGCCATCCCGCCCATTATTTTCACCTTTGTCGCGTCGCGGCAGATCATTACCGGTATGACCGCAGGAGCGGTGAAAGGCTGATGTGGGACTGGCTGCTTGCCCCCATGGATGCGGCAAGCGCGCATGATGTGGGCTGGCATCTGAGCTGGCATGCCCGCGTGATGGTCCTCGCCTGGGGGGTATTGGTCCCGCTGGGTATTTTCATCGCCCGGTACTTCAAGATTACGCCGGGACAGGACTGGCCGCGCACCCTGGACAGTCATTTCTGGTGGAACACCCACCGCATCTGCCAGTATACCGCCACCCTGCTGATGGTTGTGGGGCTGGGGCTGATCCTGTCTGCGCCGCCTTTGACCATCAAGGCGGGGCCGCATGCCTTCCTCGGCTGGGCAGCTCTTGCGTTGGCGGTTGTGCAGGTCTGTGGCGGCATTCTGCGCGGGACAAAAGGCGGCCCCACAGCGCCCGCGCCAGATGGTTCATTACACGGGGATCACTATGATATGACGCCCCGCAGGCTTGCGTTCGAGTATGTTCACAAGGCTGCAGGCTACGTCGCGCTGGCGCTCTCTGTTGCCGCTGTCCTGACCGGTCTCTGGCAAGCCAATGCGCCCAATTGGATGTGGCTTTGCCTGTCCATCTGGTGGTCCGGCCTGTTGGCGGCCTCCGTCATCCTGCAAAACCGGGGCATGGCGGTTGATACCTATCAGGCCATCTGGGGGCCTGATCCGGCGCTCCCCGGCAATAAGCGCAAGCCCATCGGGTTCGGGGTGTCGCGGCGCATCGGATACCGCGAGAAAGACCCCGCAAACTAGGCGTCAGATATCCGCGCCGATTGCCTTCAACGCTGCGGTGGCCACGGCAACATCCTGATCCCCTGATCCGGACCCGATCCCGATCCCACCGATGCACTCTCCTTCGATCATGATCGGCAGACCCCCGGGCAGCCCGGTCATATGTCCGCCCGTGGCCATGCCGATGGCTTGGCGCACGGCGTCCGGTATCGCGGTTGTGGCCGCGCGGATCGAGGCCGCCGTCAGCGCTTTGGAGCGTGCACTTTTGCGGCTCAGAAACTTGGCGCCGGTCATGCGAATTTCGCCGAGCAGTTCGCCGCTCGCATCCACGATGACAATGCATTGCGGTTGCCCGTGGCTTTCCGCTTCGGCGATGGCGGCGGACAGCATTGTCATCACCGCATCATGGGTGAGAATGCGCGAGGGTTGAGTAGGGGACATTGGCGGCACTTTCTGATGAACGTTGATGCAAGCTGCGCCATCATGAAGGGTTTTGCGCGCACTAGGAAGAGACGGCGCGCAATTCCGGTGCCGCTGTGGTTCCGGGGGCCGGTGGACCCGCTCGCAGGCAAGATGACTTGCGCAGCTTCAGCAAGATCATCGTTGTGTCCTGCATGTCATTTTGCGTCAGGGCATCGGCCAATTCCGTGACGTGGCAGGAGACAATCTTTTGCGCGGGGCTCTGTGCTTTCGACACCAGGGTCACCTCAATATGTGCAGCGTAGGGCGACCGCACCAGCAAATCCTGGATCATCGGCGCGCTGGCCACCGACATGTAAAGCGCGATGGAAGCGCCAGGCTGCACATGCGCCAGCCAGGCCGGTGCATGCGGTCCGTCATGCCGGTGTCCGGTGGTCAAGACCAGGGTATCCACCTCACCACGCTCGGTCAGCATCGCATTGCAGGCAGCTGCTGCACCGCTCGCCGCCGTCACGCCGGGGACAATCTCAAAGGGGATGCCAGCCGCTTCCAGGGCGGTGATTTCCTCGGCGCCTCTGGCGAAAATACCGGGGTCGCCGCATTTCAGGCGCACACATCGCTTGCCTTGCCGTGCTGATGAGACCAAAACAGAACTGATCCGGTCCTGCGGCCAGCTATGGCATCCGGGCGCCTTGCCCACGTAGACGCGTTCGGCGTCGCGCCGCGCCAGTTCGAGGATGCCCGGATCGACCAGACGGTCATAGTAGATCACGTCCGCCTCCTGCAGGCGCTGGACGCCGCGCAGTGTGATCAGATCCCGCGCCCCGGGTCCGGCCCCCACAAGCGCGACGCTGCCCGTTGTGCCCGCGCCGAAATCACCCGTTTGCAGGGCGTCCTTGATCATGCGGGCGGCATCCCGTTCGGCGCCCCGCGCATGGGCTTCACGCGCAGGACCGGCAAACACCCAACGCCATAGGTCGCGCCTTTCGCGGGGGGCAAGACGCGCGGCGGCTGCAGGGCGCAAGCGACCGGCGAGGGCCGCAAGACGTCCCAGGCCCGGCTCCAGCACCTGCTCCATGCGTGTCTTGATCTGACGTGCCAGAACGGGTGCGGTGCCTTCGGTCCCGATGGCCACAACCACCGGATCGCGGTCGACAATCGACGGGGTGATCGCGTCGCACAGGTCTGGCTGGTCCACCACGTTGACAAGGCTCCCGGTGGCCTTTGCCAGCGTTTGGATCGCCGCGTCCGCGCCCGGGCAGCCCGTCGCGACAAAAACCAGCGCGCTGCCCTGAAAGGTCTCATCTGTGACAGGCCCGGTCTGATGGAGGACGCGGCCGTCGCGTGCCAGCGCGGTCAGCTCATCGTCCAGATCCGGTGCTGCGATGTGGATTTGCGCGTCGGTCTTGAGCATCAACCGGGTCTTTTGGGCGGCCTGTTCGCCCCCGCCGACGATGACCACGCGTCGCCCGGCCATTTGCAGGAACATTGGGAATGTCTTCACGTGACTTGCCTTTCTTGAGCAGCGCCTTTTGGGCATGCAACGGGAGGGCGGGTTTTCGAAATCAGGGTGTCATTCTGCGGCCATCGGTTTGATCACCTGTTGCAAAAGGGCCGCCAACTCCGGTTTGCAAGACCCGCAATTCGTGCCCGCACAGGTCATTTCACCCAATGCGTCAATACTCGCGGCACCCGCATTCGCCGCCTCCAGCAGCGTGTTGCGGCCAATATTGAAGCAGGCGCAAACGGTCACACCCGGATCCCTGCGCCCCGCCGTTGGCCGACCGGCAAGCGCAGTGAGCGCATCCACGGGTGTCCCCAGCAGCCCGACCGCTTCGCTACGGGACAGGGCGACCGGTTCCGTTGCCGCAAAAAACACTGCCTTGAGCAGACCATCCTCGACAATAGCAAGCCGAACCACGCCGGAGATCGGGATCTCCACTACCGCGATTTCGCCTGAGGTGATACCGATGATCTGCCGCGCATGGGTTTCCCAGTCTACGGGCATGTCGGTGTCGGCCAATTCCATTTGCCAACCGCTTTGCGTTTTGGCGACTGCGGCATAGGGTCCGTGCGGGACCATCTCGTTGACACTGGCGGCGAAACCAAACCATTTGGCATTGAACTTTTTGGCCGTCACAAGGCTCGATTTCAGGGCTGGCTGACCCGAGACCGGATCGACGTCCGACGCGATGACGCTATTGATCAGGCCAGCAGCGGCGCGCTGTCTTGTCCAGTGCATTGGGGCAAAGAGCTGTGCCGGGGCCACGCGGTCGGTGATCAGAGCGCGCAGCACAACGCGGCCATACAGGCTGTCCACCTGAACGAGATCTGCCGCTTTGATCCCCAGGCTGGCGGCATCGCCCGGATGAATTTCCACATAAGGTTCAGCAAGATGTGTCCCCAGTCGTGCGGATTTCCCGGTGCGCGTCATCGTGTGCCACTGGTCGCGGTTCCGGCCTGTGTTCAGCGTAAAACGCTGCGCCATCCGACGGGGGGTGGCAATGGGAAGCATTCTGGCCTTGCCATCCGGATGAAAGAACTTGCCGTCCGCAAAGAAACGCTTGCCGTTCTCAGGCCATTGCGTGGGGCGCAAAGCCTCATAGTCGGCGTTTTCAAACACGCTCAGATCAAGATCGCGCCCGAAGTGACGTGTCGCGCGCGCCAGCCCGACGTATTCCGCAAAAATGGCGTCAGGTGACGTATAAGCAAAAGCGTCCCTCCAACCCATCCGTGCAGCCACATCGCAGATGATCTGCCAATCGGGGCGTGCCTCGCCGGGGGCTGGCAGAAAGGCTCGCTGTCGCGAAATCCTCCGTTCCGAATTGGTCACGCTGCCGTTTTTCTCTCCCCAACCGGTCGCGGGCAGGCGCACGTCCGCCAGATCACCGGTATCCGTGCGCGCCATGATGTCAGACACGGCCACAAAGGGGACGTTTGCAATATCACGCGCCACGCCGCTGACATCCGGCATTGAGACCGCGGGATTGGTGGACATCACCCATAGCGCCTTGATCTGACCACTGGCACAGGCCTGAAAGAGATCGACGGCTTTGAGGCCTGGCTTGGTGCAGATCGTCGAGCTTTGCCAATAGGTCTGAACGGCGTCGCGGTGGTCCGGGTTTTCGATGTCGAGGTGATTGGCGAGCATATTGGCCAACCCGCCCACCTCACGTCCGCCCATGGCGTTGGGCTGCCCTGTGACCGAAAAGGGGCCGCATCCGGGTCTGCCGATACGTCCTGTGATCAGATGACAGTTCAGGATCGCGTTGACCTTATCCGTGCCGCAGGCGGATTGGTTGACCCCTTGCGAATAGACGGTGACGACCTTTTTTGTCTGCGCCCACAGTTGAAAAAAACGTTGTAGATTCCCCTTTGTCAGGCCGCTGTCCAAGGGGTTGGTCGACCGCGCGGCGTCAATGGCGGTGCGTGCGCCGCCCACATGATCCTGAACATAGGTTTGATCGGTGGCGCCGGTATCCACCAGATGGGCCAACAGCCCGTTAAAGAGCGCGATGTCCCCGTCCGGTGCGATGCGCAGGTGCATATCCGCCAGTTCAGACGTGGCCGTTTGGCGCGGATCGACATTCACGACCCGCAGGTCGGGGCGCTTGGCTTTTGCCGCTGCGATGCGCTGATGCAAGACCGGGTGGCACCAGGCCAGGTTGGAGCCGACCAGAACGATCAGGTCGGCCTCCTCCAGATCTTCGTAGGTGCCGGGCACCGTGTCCGTGCCAAAGGCGCGTTTGTGCCCGGCGACGGACGACGCCATGCACAGACGTGAATTGGTGTCGATGTTGGCGGATCCGATGAAGCCTTTCATCAGCTTGTTGGCAACGTAGTAATCTTCAGTCAGCAATTGACCGGAAACATAGAAGGCGACGCTGTCTGGGCCATGGTCACGGATGGCATCCGCAAACCGGCTGGCCACCAGATCGAGCGCTTCATCCCAACGCGCGCGACGTCTGCCGATCTGCGGGGCGAGAAGACGACCCTGGAGATCCAGGGTCTCGCCGAGCGCCGAGCCCTTTGAGCACAGGCGCCCGAAGTTGGCGGGATGCTCTGGATCGCCCTTGATGGTGCCATCCGCGGCGGCCAGAACCCCGCAGCCCACGCCGCAATAGGGGCAGGCGGTGCGCGTCAGGCTCATGCCACGGCTCTCGCGCGCAAAAAGGTCGCGTCCAGCAGAACACGCCCCTTCTCCACCCGCGCGGGATAAGTTGCGACCTGACCCTCATCGGCGCCCTGCGCCTGACCGGTCTCAAGTGAAATCACCCAGTTGTGCAGCGGGCAGGTAACGGCCTTGCCATGCACGATCCCTTCAGCCAGAGGTCCGGCTTTATGCGGGCAGGCGTTGTCCAGCGCAAAAACCTCGTCCGCCCCGGTGCGAAACACCGCAACGCATCCCAACCCGGTTTTGATCACACGGGCCCCGCGCTGCGGGATGGCGTCAAGGGCGGCAATATCGATCCAATGGCTCATTCGGCGGCCTCCAATGAAAGATCGGCAACAGGACGATAGGTCTCGGCGCGCTCTGTCGCGTGCTCGGCCCAGGGGTCTTTGCGGTAAATCGATTGGCTCACTTCGAACCGCTCTACCAGCGCTGCGCGCTCCGCAGCGTCCTCGAAAACGCGCGAGATGATCCAGTCGATCCCGACCTTGTTCATCCACTTGTAAATCCGGTCGAGATATTTGGCTTTTTCGCGGTAAAGCTGCGTGACCGCCTTGACCACATCGATGGTCTCCTCTTCGGTTGCCACCTGGCACAGCAAGGTCGTTTCCCGCACGTCCATGCCCGCCGCACCGCCGATGCTGATCTGATAGCCGCTGTCCACACAAACCACGCCAATATCCTTGCAGGTGGCCTCGGCGCAATTGCGCGGGCATCCCGACACTGCAAGCTTCAGCTTATGCGGCGTCCAGGACCCCCAAAGCGTTTTTTCCAGCTTGATCCCCAGCCCGGTGCTGTCCTGGGTGCCAAAACGACAGTGGTCGGTGCCGACACAGGTCTTCACCGTGCGCAGCCCTTTGGAATAGGCATGACCGGACACCATGCCCGCCGCGTTCAGATCGGCCCAGATATCCGGCAGGTCCTCGCCGCGTACCCCCAGCAGATCAATCCGCTGACCCCCGGTCACCTTGACAGTGGGCACGGCGTATTTGTCCGCGGCATCCGCGATGGCGCGCAGCTCATCCGGCGTGGTGATCCCGCCCCACATCCTCGGCACCACGGAAAACGTCCCGTCCTTCTGGATGTTGGCGTGTTTGCGTTCGTTGATGAACCGGCTTTGCGGGTCGTCGCGGTATTCAAGCGGCCAGTCCGCGAGCAGATAGAAATTCAGCGCGGGCCGACAGATGTGGCAGCCACAGGATGTCTTCCACCCGCATTCCTGCCAGACCGCTGGCATCGAGGTGAGCCTTTGCGATTTGATCATCCGGCGCACATCTTCATGGGTCATGTCGGTGCAGCCACAAACCGAGGCTGCCGCAGGCATCACGAAGTCATCACCCAGTGTGACGGCCAGAACCTGTTCGACCAGCCCGGTGCAGGTGCCACAAGACCCGGATGCTTTGGTCGTTGCCCGAACGGCCCCCAGATCAGCGGCGCCTGCCGCGATGGCATCCTCGATCTGCCCTTTGCAAATGCCGTTACAACCGCAGATTTCCGCGTCACGCGGTAAGGCTGCAACGGCTGCCAACGGGTCCTGGGGGGACCCTCCCTGAAACGCCGGGCCAAAAATCAGCGTCTCGCGCATCTCCGAGATGTCGGTCTTGTCGCGGATGAGGCCAAAGAACCAATTGCTGTCTGCGGTGTCGCCATACATCACCGCGCCAATGACCGTATTGTTTTCGATCACCAGACGGCGATAGACACCGCGCGCGGGATCGCGGAAAACGATGTCTTCGCGCCCTTCGGCATCCGCGAAATCTCCGGCGCTGAACAGATCGCACCCGGTGACCTTCAGCTTGGTCGAGAGCTCCTTTTGTACGAACCGTCCAGACGCGCCCAACAGAGTTTGTGCCGCCACCTTGGCCTGATCGTAAAGCGGTGCCACCAGCCCGAAAATCGCCCCGTCATGTTCAATGCATTCCCCGACGGCCAGCACATCGGGGTCCGACGTGATCATCTGATCATCCACATGAATGCCGCGCCCGACGGCGAGCCCCGCGTCCTGCGCCAGTGCGGTGTTGGGTCGAATGCCCACAGCCATCACCAAGAGATCACAGGGCAATTCCGTGCCATCGTCGAGCAGCAAGGCACGCACATGCCCGTCCCGCCCGAGGATTTCCTTGGAATTGGCCGAACATCGTACCGTGATACCCTTGTCCACCAGCGCCTTGCGCAGCAGGTAGGCCGCGGCTTCGTCCAATTGCCGCTCCATCAGGTGGCCCATGATGTGCACCACGGTGACGTCAGCGCCGCGTGCGGCCATGCCTGCCGCTGCTTCGAGGCCCAGCAACCCGCCGCCGATGACAACGACCTTATTGTCCGGCCCCATTGCTATCATGTCCTGCGTGTCTTCTAGGTCGCGGTAGGCGATCACACCTTGCAGATCATGCCCGGGCAGGGGGATCATGAAAGGATTGGATCCCGTTCCGATGAGCAGCTTGTCATAGGCCAGCACGTCACCGTTTTCGGTCGTCACCGTTTTTGCGGTACGGTTGATCTGCGCGATGCGTTCGCCAAAACGGCAGGTGACGCGCGCACCGGCATACCACGCATCGTCATGGGTCACGATCTCGTCGTATGCCTTCTCGCCCGACAGCACCGGGCTGAGCATGATCCGGTTGTAATTCCCGCGCGGCTCCGCGTTGAAGAGGGTGATGTCATAGGCATCCGGTGCCTCATCGGTCAGATGTTCCAGCACCCGGCCCGAGGCCATGCCCGCCCCGATGATGATCAGTTTCTCGGTCATATCTTACTCCGCCGCGACTGCTTTAGGGGTGGGGGTTGGAACAGCCGCCTTTTTGGACTGGTTGCCATGCTCATATTCCTCCAGGAAATCGAGCACTTCCTGCCGGTAGGCGTAATACTCCGGATGCTCCAGCAGCGCTTTGCGGGTGCGCGGGCGCGGCAAATCCACCTCGGTGATCTTGCCGATGGTCGCCTGCGGCCCGTTGGTCATCATCACCACGCGGTCGGCCAGCAGGATCGCCTCATCCACGTCATGGGTGACACAGATTGCAGTGACCTTGGTGCGCGACCAGACCTCCATCAGCACCTCCTGCAACTCCCAGCGGGTGAGGCTGTCAAGCATGCCAAAGGGCTCATCGAGCAGGAGCAGTTTGGGCGAGAGCGCAAAGGCACGGGCGATCCCGACGCGCTGTTTCATCCCGTTGGAGAGGCTTGCCGCGCCCTTGTCCATGCTATCGGCAAGGCCCACACGTTCGAGGTAATATTCGACCACATCCTGCCGCTCGGCCTGGGAGGCGCGGGGGTAAACTTTATCCACCCCGATTGCCACGTTCTCCTTGGCTGTCAGCCAGGGGAAGAGGTTCGGGGATTGGAAGACAACCGCACGTTCGGGATCAGCGCCCTCGACGTGGCGGCCGTCCAGCTTGATTGCACCCTTCGAGATCGGGTTCAGCCCGGCAGCCATGGTCAGCACGGTGGATTTGCCGCAGCCCGAATGACCGATGAGCGAGATGAATTCACCGCGGTTGATCTTGAGATTGAAGTCCTCGACCACCGTCAGCGGGCCCTTGGGCGTCGGATAGACTTTGTGCAGTTGCGAGAAATCGAGAAACCGTTCCTCGATCATGCCCTTCTGGGCCTCAGCCACGGCTGTGGGCACACCGTGAATGGGGGTGACGTCGGGCAGGCTGCGCGTTTCTTCGACCTTGGCCGCAATGCCGACATCCATCAGGTAGCCGGTGACCCGGGCGCGCAGGGCCTTGAAGGTCGCATCATGGTTCATCTCCATCCGGTCGCGCGGACGTGGGAGAGTGACCGCGAAGGGGTCGCCCAATGTGCCATCCGGGTTCAGAGGGATGATCCGGTCGGCCAGAAGAATGGCCTCATCAACATCGTTGGTGATCATGATGCAGGTCTTCTTGTCCTGCTCCCAGATGTCGAGGATTTCATCCGCCAGATTGGCCCGCGTCAGCGCATCCAGCGCGGAGAGCGGTTCATCCAGCAACAGCATCTCGGGGTTCATCGCAAGCGCCCGCGCCACGGCAACACGTTGACGCATCCCGCCTGAAAGCTCCGCCGGGCGGCGGCTGATGGCATGGCGCAGACCCACCATGCCGACATAGTGGTCGATCTTCGCCTGACGGTCCGCCTTGGAAAGCTTCGGAAAGACCGCGTCCACCGCCAGCCCGACATTGCCACCCACGGTCAGCCAGGGCATCAGCGAATAGCTTTGAAAGATCAGCCCGCGTTCCGGGCCGGGGCCGGTGATGGCTGTGCCCTTGAAGGACACGGTGCCGCTGTCGGGCATTTCCAGCCCTGCGATCAGGTTCATCAAGGTGGATTTGCCGGTGCCGGAGAAACCGAGGATCGCAACAAATTCGCCTTCGTGCACCTCAAGATTGATGTTGTTCAGGACCTCGGATCGGGCAGCGCCCTGACCAAACCCCTTGTCCACATTCTGAAAGCTCAGGATCATGGCGCTCACCGGTTTGCCGAGAAGGTAAACATGGACTGCAGGGCATACATCACCCGGTCCAAGAGGAAGCCGATGATCCCGATGGTGAAGACCGCCACCATGATCTTGGCCAGCGACTGGCTGGAGCCGTTCTGGAATTCATCCCAGACGAATTTGCCCAGGCCCGGGTTCTGCGCCAGCATTTCCGCCGCGATCAGGACCATCCAGCCGACCCCGAGGCTCAGCCGCAGCCCGGTGAAGATCAGCGGCAGCGCCGAGGGCAGCACCAGTTTGGTGATCTTAGTCCAGGTGTTCATCTTCAGCACGCGGGAGACGCTGACGAGGTCCTTGTCGATGCTGCTGACCCCAAGGGCGGTGTTGATCAGCGTGGGCCAAAGTGAGCAGAGCGTGACGGTAATGGCGGAGATCAGGAAGGATTTGGAAAACATACCGTCATTGCTGGCGTAAACGGCAGAGACGATCATGGTCACGATCGGCAACCAGGCGAGCGGAGAGACGGGTTTGAAAATCTGGATCAGTGGATTGAGGGCGGCATTTGCAGTGGCCGAAAGACCTGCGGCGATGCCCAGCGGGATGGCGATGATCGAGGCGATCATAAAGCCGAAGAAAACCGTTTTGATCGAGGTCCAGATTTGCTGGTAATAGGTCGGCTTGCCGGTATAGGTGCGGTGCTTGACCTTATCGGCCTGACCATCGGCAACCAGCTTGGCGTTACGTGTGTCCTGACGTTCGTAAAAGGCCGCTTCCTTTTCACGGGCACGGTTGGCGTCTTCGTTCAGATTGACCGCCTGTTCCCAAACCTGCGCCGGTCCGGGGACTGCCCCCAGTGACGTCTGTACCTTTGGGGCCAGATTTGCCCAGGCCCCCAGAAAGATCGCGATGGCCAGCAGCGGCACGCCCAACAGTCGCCAGATCTCGCCAAACTGTGCCTTGGGATTGTCCCCGGCGATGGCTTTCAGCACCGGTGTCATCCAGCTGAGGCCGAGCACTTGAAACCAGTTGTCGAGCTTGTTGATCCGGGCGAAAAGGCGCGTGCGCCGGGCGTCTCTGTCAAGGGAAATGGGGTCAATGGCGGTCATGTCTGGCGATCCTGTGACTAGGGATTACAGCTGGGATGCCCCGCCCTGCGTGAGGGCGAGGGAGAGGTGAAATCAGCCCTGAACCTCGTTGCCGACGATCACCTGCTCGCCCTTGAGGCCGATGGGCAGGCTGTCGAGATAGGCGTTGGGGGTTCGGCCGTCGTAGGCGATGCCGTCAATGATGTCCTCGGCGGGGGTCGGGGCCTTGAACCCGTCACTGTCCCAGGGGAAATCCGCCTCATTGGCCATCCCTTCGTCCACCAGCATGCGCGCGGCCTGCAGGTAGATGTCGGGGCGGTAGACCTCCTTGGCCGTCTCTACAAACCACTCATCGGATTTGGCCTCAGCGATCTGGCCCCAGCGGCGCATCTGCGTGAGATACCAGATCGCGTCCGAATAGTAGGGATAGGTGGCGTTGTAGCGGAAGAAGACGTTGAAATCCGGGATCTCGCGTTTGTCACCCTTTTCGAACTCAAAAGTACCCGTCATCGAATTCGCGATGACATCGTAATCGGCCCCGACATATTCCGACCGCGACAGGATCTCGACCGCTTCGGGGCGGTTGGCATTGTCGTTTTCATCCAGCCAGATCGCGGCGCGAATAAGCGCTTTTGTCAGCGCCAGCGTCGTATTTGGATAGCTTTCGGCAAATTCCGCGGTGATGCCAAACACCTTTTCGGGGTTGTTCTTCCACAGTTGGTAGTCGGTGATCACCGGCACACCGATCCCTTTGAACACCGCCTGCTGGTTCCAGGGTTCTCCGACGCTGTAGCCATAGATCGTGCCTGCTTCCATGGTTGCGGGCATCTGCGGCGGTGGGGTCACGGAAAGCAATACATCCGCGCCGATCTGGCCGGAAATGTCATCGGGCGAATAATACCCGGGTTGCAAACCACCGGCTGCCAGCCAGTAGCGGATTTCGTAATTGTGGGTGGAGACGGGGAAGACCATGCCCATGTTGAACGGGATGCCCTGATCCTTGTAGTCCTCGACAACGGGCGCAAGCGCGCTGGCGCTGATCGGGTGTTGCGGGCGGCCATCCTCCATCAGGGGGATGTTCGGCTTCATCTGGTCCCAGATTTCATTGGAAACCGTGATGCCGTTGCCGTTCAGGTCCATAGAAAACGGTGTGATGATATGCGCTTTGGTACCGTAGCCGATGGTTGCGGCCAGCGGCTGCCCTGCCAGCATATGCGCACCGTCGAGTTGCCCGCCGATCACGCCATCCAACAGAACCTTCCAGTTGGCCTGCGCCTCCAGCGTGACAAACAGACCTTCGTCTTCGAAATAGCCATTTTCGTAGGCCACGGCGAGCGGCGCCATATCGGTCAGCTTGATAAACCCGAACGTCAGCTCGTCTTTTTCCAGATCGAGCAATTCGGCAAAGGCCGAAGTGGCAAGCAGGCTTGCCGTAAAGGATAATGTGAGAATTTTCTTCATCAGGTTGGTCCCTTCAGATCGGAGGCGCAGAGGCCGCAAAAGAAAAAGCCGCACGTAGGTATCACGGGGGAGGACCGTGAAACGTACGAGCGGCTTTGCTCAGTTAAACATGTGTGCCTACAGCGGCACCCAACACAAAACTTTGGGCATCTTTGCCCTGACCCGACTGTGCGGTTAGTCCGGGATGCGATCAAATAAATTGACGTGCTGCGGTGCAAAAAAATGCTGCAATGCAGCTAGCGCTCAATAATTGATCATTTCTCGGTGCCGTTTTCGTAGGTTTTGCCGTCAAAAAAGGCATCAGGTGCAAGAATCATATGGCCCCGGGTTGAAGAAACGGCCGTTGAATGGCGCATCGCGCCTTCGATTTTTTCCGAGGCACCCGGCAGATCGACACCGACAGGTCCGAGATTGTCCCGGTAGAGGTCCGTTCTGAAGCAGGCCTTGGCCTTGGCGATATCATCCGCCGCCGCGCCAATACGCCTGGCAATCCACGCGGCCTGACTGCGCCAGGGAAAGTTGGCGGCATGTTTGTTGAAAACCAGAAATCGGTCAATTTGCGTGGGCAGGTCCTCTGCCTTGGGGGACAGCTGGCCGGAGATTGCGGGGTCAATGAGATCCGGCGCGAGGTTCAGGTGTTCGCTGCGCGCCAGTATCTCAACGGCCAGTGATTTGTTTGTCGATGTATCAAGCCAGCGCGCCGCCTGATGTACCGCGCGCATCAGGCCCCGCACCCGGGTCGGGTGATCCTCGATCCACCGATGTCGCGCGGCCAGCACTTTTTCCGGTGCGAAGGCCCAGATCGCGTTGCCCGGAAGCACCAGCTCAGCCACCTCGCGCGACACTGCAACGCTGCCCCAGGGCTCGCCCACCCAAAATGCGTCGATCTCGTTGCGGCTGATCGCATCGGACATGCGCGGCGGGGGGACGGCGACAATGTCGACCGATAAATCCGGCTGCCCGTTTTCCGCCAGCCAGTATTCCAGCAGCAGCCGGTGCATCGAAAAGTGAAAGGGCACGCCAATGCGCAGGTGATCTATCCCCGCCGCGTTGAGGCTTTTGTGTAGCTGGGCCGCTTGTCCGAAAGCCGGCCCGTGATCCGCTGCGCGCAGTTTCTGCGCGAGCGGGGTGGAGAGGCCGAAGACCGTTCCGTTGACCGAGAGCACCATCAGCGCATCGATTTCCGCGCTCAGCCCGCCCAGACCGAGCGACATCGCGACGGGCATCGGCGACAGCATCTGCGCTGCGTCCAGATGGCCCAATGCAAGCATATCGCGCAGCGCCGACCATGAGGGTTGTTGCACGAGATTGAGGTCGATACCTTCCTCTGCCGCAAAGCCAAGCTCCTGCGCGATGATCAGCGGGGCGCAGTCCACCAAGGGGACATAGCCGCAATTCAGCACTGTTTTCATCATGACAGCAGGTCCGCCGCGGTGACCAGCGCCTGGGCCACATCAATCACCTTGCGCCCCTGATCCATCGCCGTCTTGCGCATCAGCTTGTAGGCTTCATCCTCCGACAGGCCGCGGCGGCGCATCACGATGCCCTTGGCCCGGTCAATGGTCTTGCGATCCTCCAGCGCACGTTTTGCGGCGTCGAGTTCGGATTGCATCTGTTTCATGATCTGAAACCGCGCGATGGCGGTTTCGATCACCGGCCTGATCCGGTTCATTTGCAGCCCGTCGACAACATAAGCGCTGACGCCCGCGGTGAGGGCCGCTTGCGTCAGGTCGGGATCGGTGTGGTCGACAAACATGGCAACGGCGCGGGCTTTGGTGTCGGAGACCTGGCTGAGGTGTTCCAGCGTGTCCCGGTCCGGGTTGGCCAGATCGATCAAAACGATATCAGGCTGCCGCGATTTGATCGCCTGATCCAGCCGGGCGGTTTGCCCCAAAGCATGCACGTCCGACCACCCCGCCGCATTCAGGGCCTGGGTGATCTGGGATGCTTTTTCGGGGTTATCTTCCACCACAAGGATGCTGAGGTCTTCGCGCATGTGGTTGCGTAGCATCCATGGTTGCCAGTGACAGGGATCAGAAGCGGATTGCCCCCTGCGCGGCGTAAGCTGCTCAAAATCCGTGCAAATATGATCTTCAACGCATAGGCATTATTCGGTTTGTGAAGAGTTGCAGGATGCGCGGAGCGAAAAGGCCGTTAATTCCCGTCGGCACCTGTTGCCAGATCGTTTCGGTCCAAAACGGTCTGCACAGCAAGATGAAACACGTGCTGAACCCGCATGGCAGGCGCGTCGGCACGGGACATCAGCCCGACAGGGCCGCGCGTCATGGCGGTATCAAACGGCAATTGCACCAGCAGACCATCCGCCAGTTCATTTGCCACAACGCCACCGGAAATAATCCAGACCGCATCCGAATGTCGCGTATACGCACGGCCCAGTGCGCCGGATACCGTTTCGATCTTGTTCGGAAGCTCCCCGATGCCATGTGCGATCAAAAAGCGCTCGGCGGTCGGGGCGATAGCCGCTGCCGGTGGCGGGGAGATCACCGGATAGTCGATAATGCGCTGGACGTCCGGGTTTGCCAGCAGCGGGTGGCCAGTGCGAACGACGAAGACAACCTGTTCGGTATAAAGCTGTGTGAAGGTCAGGCCCTGCATCGTGTCGGGATCGCCCAGGCGGCCGATGACCAGATCAAGCGCACCCAAGCGCAATCGGTCGACAAGATAGTCATGCGGGCCGTCCAGAACCCGCAGCATCCCGTTCGGTGCGAGATGCGAAAACTCGGTCACAACCTCCGGCATCAGCGTGGCTGCGACGCTGGGCAATGCACCGACATTCAGCCGTTCCTTGAGCGCATGATCCGCGGTTTCCAACCCGTTAAGGCCCTGCTGCAGACTGGCCAATGACATTTGCGCAAAATGCAGAAAGACCGCACCCTGTTTGGTCAATGTCACACCACCCCGGTTGCGGCGCATCAGCGTGGTGCTCAGGATACCTTCCAGTTCTTTGAGCGTTTTGGAGATTGCGGGCTGGGTCAGGAATAACTTCCGCGCGGCGTGTTTCAAGCTGCCCTCGCGCGCGATTTCGACAAAGGCCTCTATATGGCGATATTTGATGCGCCGATCCATAATAGTTTCCAAAAACGGTAATTTAAATATCTGAATACTCATTTTTATTGCTAAAACCAAACGAGTAATTTGGCCCGGGAGGGGTTCGACGTGAAGACGCAGGTTGTAATCATCGGGGGCGGTCCGTCGGGTCTGTTGTTGAGCCAACTGCTCGACAAAAATGGCATCGACAGCATCGTGCTTGAGCGCAGAACCAAAGCCCATGTGCTGGGTCGTATTCGGGCCGGCATTCTGGAGGTTGGCCTGGTCAATCTGCTGCGCGAAGCAGGGGTCGCCGACCGGCTGGACCGTGAGGCGTTTTTGCATGAAGGCACAATCCTCTCTTTCGAGGACATGCAGTTCGGCATCAGCTTCAAGGAGCACACTGATACGCCCGTAACCGTATATGGGCAGACCGAAGTCACCCGCGATCTTTACGCCGCACGCGCGGCGGCGGGCGGTAAAATCGAATTCACCACCGAAGACGTCACCCTCCACGATGCCCGGTCTGACGCGCCCTATGTGACCTATACGGTGGATGGCGAAAGCCGCCGGGTCGATTGTGATTTCATTGCCGGGTGTGACGGGTTTCATGGCGTTAGCCGGACGTCAATACCGGAGGATGTTCGGCGAGAATATGAGAAAATCTATCCTTTTGGCTGGCTTGGGATCCTGTCGGAGACACCACCGGTGTCCGACGAGTTGATCTATGCATGCTCGGCGCGTGGTTTTGCGCTCTGCTCCATGCGCAATGCGCACCTGAGCCGATACTACATTCAGTGCGACCTCGACGATCAGGTCGAGAACTGGTCGGATGACGCATTCTGGTCGGAGCTCAAACGCCGGATCCCCAGGGAGGCCGCCGACAGGCTTGTAACCGGACCATCGATTGAAAAATCCATCGCGCCGCTCAGGTCATTCGTCTGTGAGCCGATGCAATGGGGGCGGTTGTTCTTATGTGGTGATGCCGCTCATATCGTTCCGCCAACGGGCGCCAAGGGTCTGAATACAGCGGCGTCTGATGTGCACTATCTCTACCGGGCGCTGACAGCGTACTACCGGTCGGGGGATGAAACGGGCCTTGCAGGGTATTCGGAAAAAGCGCTGGCGCGGGTCTGGAAAGCGGAACGGTTCAGTTGGTGGATGACCAGCCTTTTGCACCGGTTCCCGGATCAGACCCCCTTTGATCTGAAGATGCAGCAGGCCGAGATCGAATTTCTGCGGTCCAATAGAGAAGCGCAGAGCGTCTTGGCGCAGAATTACGTGGGATTGCCCTATTGATGCCGGGCAGCGCATCAAAGCGACATTTGTCGACGGCCCTCGGCGCGCGCCACGACACCGTCATACTGGCCAGGAGGACACAGGATGTCTGATCGATTGAAAGCGGGTAATGCCTTGCGCCGCAAGGTTCTGGGAGACGCCCATGTCGATCGCGCCGAAGAGGGCAAGACGCCGCTCGACGCACCATTCCAGGATCTCATTACCGAAAGCGCATGGGGCAATGTCTGGGCCAGCGATGCCATCACGCTGCGCGAACGGTCGATGCTGACGCTGGCCCTGTTGGCGGCGCTGGGCAACTTTGACGAAATCCCGATGCACATCCGCGCCACCGCCCGTACCGGTGCCAGCAAGACGGACGTGCTGGAAGCCTTTCAGCATGTCGCAATCTATGCCGGTGTGCCGCGCGCCAATCACGCCTTGAGGCTGGCCAGAGAAACCTTTGAAGAGATGGAACGATCAGCACGCGGCGAAACTGAAGGTCAGGGCTGACCCCATGACGCGATAGGTGTCGGCGGCGTCACGGCGTCTAGGCCGCAAGCGCCTCCCGGATCAGGCCGCTTTCCGACCCTGAAAACGGAAACCACTTCAAAAACGTCTCCGCGGAAAAGTCTGGGGTGACATCCCGCACCCGCGCCAGATGTTGCGTTGCGATATCCCCGCGATCCGCAAGAAGGGCGCAGAGCGCGGCGACAGCGTAGACCTGAACATTGGCGTTTCTGTGCGATGCCGCCCGTTCGCTGTGCACCATCGCGGCCTTCACATTTCCGCTTAACGCGAGAGATTGGGCCATGACGCAATGAAAACTGTACCCCACCGGATCAAGGGGGCTGATCCGGTTTGCATAGGCCGCATGTGTCATCGCCTCTTCTTTGTGGCCCGCGATCAGGCAGGTCCAGGCCAACAAGTTGCGGGCGTTTACCGAATTGGGGTTATGACGGCAGGCCTGGCTCATCCAGAACATCCCCTCGTCGCGGCAGCCTGACACGATCAGCGTAGATCCAAGCGCGGTCATCGCATCGGGGTCAAATTCGTCCAACTCAATGGCCGCGCGGGCCATATCCGGGGCCAAAACCAGCCGCGGTGGTTCGGTCGGTCGGGTCAGCAGCATTTCTTTGCGGAACTGCAGCGTCGCCTGAGCCGCGGCAATGCGCGCCGACGAAGGCTCAAGCGCGCGCGCCATAGCCAATAATTCGGACAGTTCCGTGATTGTTTCTCGCGCGGCGGCAAACCTGTGGCCTGACGCGCGGTGGTAAAGACCCCAGGCATCCAGATCCTTGATCGGCGTCAGGCGCGCGATGCGGCGCAATTGTGCTTCGATGACCGCTTCCACGCATTTGGCAATTTCCTGGCCGATCTCGTCCAAAACATCGAACAGATCCGATATGGGGCGCTCAAAATGCTCCGCCCAAAGCAAGCTTGCTGTTTTGCGGTCACATAGCCGCGCCATGACGCGCATGCGATTTCCGGAGATGATCACCGATCCCCAAAGCGCGTAACGCACATGCAGCGCCTCTGCCACCTTGAGAGGTTCGACATGAGCGACTTCGGACGCTGTGGCACTGGCAAAGGCGGACACAAAGAGCCACCTGGATTTGGCAAGACTTGCCGCAAGATCCCGCGTCAGCCCTTTGCTCAAGAGGGCGGTCGACGTGTCGGTTGAGATTGCCTCAAAGGGCACGACAACCAGCGAGGGGTGCTGAAATGAACACTCAAGCTCAGGCGCGTCTGGTTCGGCTTCTTGCGCGGGCGCTGTGCTTTGCATCTGTCCCAAAAGGCGGTACCCGGATTTTGCAACCGTCTCGATATACTGCGGTTGGCGGGCGTTGTCGCCCAACGCGCGTCTCAGCTCGGCAATGGCCTGCGTCAGAACCTCATCGACAACGGCAACGTCGGGCCATACCCGATCCAGCAGTTCCTGACGGCTGACAACACGCCCATTTGCGGCGAGAAGGATCGACAGCACGGTGGCGGATTTGGGTGTTAGTCTCGTCTCGACACCGTTTAGTGAAATGGTGCGCGCATTCGCATCGAATGCCGTTTCTGGCAAAACCCCGGCCATGGAAAAGTGACCTTTCTAAAATACCAGTCCATTCTTGACCGGCTGAAATCATAAAAATAATTTGGTTGTTTTAGTTGATTAATGTCCATTTGGGAATCCGTTACGTGTTCACATTTTGCTGAGAGGCGTCGATCCGGGGGTTTTCAACGCCTGAAGGTCACACCGCGATACTCTGCATAGAGGGATAGGGAAACGCTTTCACGTGCCGCGAAAAAGCTGGCGATGACCGGTGGTGACGTTGGTGAGACGTCCCTGTCTCAACCTGGGTTTGATGCGATTTCCGAACATGTGAGTGGTGCTCACTGGGCCCAGAAAACGCGCATTTCCGCCGCAAGGCGAAGGGGCGCCGCGCTTTTCTTTGGGGTCGCGGCGCCCTTTGGTTACGAGGAGACTTTTGGCAAGGATGGGTCGCTCCCCCATTCCGCCCAGGACCGATGATAGACCCGCACCTGGGGGTAGCCGAGCAGGCGCAGCGCCACATAGCTATGTGCAGAGGCCAGACCAACCTGGCAGTGTAGTGTCACGCTATCGTCCATCGCGATCCCCTTCGCTTCGAAGTTTTTGCGCAGCTTTTCTGCCGACAGAAAACGATTGCCCTCACCCAGGTTTTGCGCCCATGGGATGTTGATGGCCCAGGGAATATGACCATCGGTGTACATTTTGGTCGGGCGCACATCGATCAGCTTTTCGCCGGGTTCGGAGCGATGTTTCAAGACGTAGTCCGCACTGGCAAACCGCCGGGGGCTCGGTGCGGCCTGAAACCGTGCCCGTGCGTGATGAAAACGGATTTTGGTTGTGGGGCCGTCAATCGCGCGCCATGCATCATATCCTCCGTTCAGGAGCGCGACGTTCTGGTGACCAAGGTATTCCAGCAGCCAGAACATCCGTGCTGCATGAAATCCGCCGCGATTATCGTAGAGGACGACCCGGTGGTCCGCTAAAATGCCCAGCCGGCTCAGCAACCGTTCAAGCTCCGGGATCGTCTTGAGCGATCCGCTGATAGGACTGTTCGCTGCAACAACGGCGTTGGGATCAAGATGCCGGGCGCCGAGGATATGCCCCGCGTCGTAGGCGTCTTTTTTGCGCACATCGATCACAACGATAGCTGTTGCCGTGCCCTCAGCCTGCGATGGGGTCATCGCGGAAATGGCACCGATCAACTCATCAGGCTCGACAAGCAAATGGGGATTTACGTAGCCTTCGGTCACGGTCTCCGCTGCGGGCAGATGGGGCAGTGTGGTGGCCGCGGCGAGTGACAAGATTGCAAAACTGCGGCGTGTAAGTTCCTGTTTCACGAAATTTCCTTTCAAAATAAATCAGGTCTGCAGCGCGCGTACGAGCCGCAAATATGGCAAAGGGGTTTTCCATCCGTTCGGAAAGCGCGCCTGCGCTTCCTCATTGGAAACTGAGGGGGCGATCACCAGATCCTCGCCGTGTTTCCAGTTGGCCGGTGTCGCCAATTGATGACGCGCCATCAATTGCAGGCTGTCGATGGCGCGGAGCACTTCGGTGAAATCACGTCCCGTGGTCATCGGATAAGAGATCGTCATCTTGATCTTTTTGTCCGGTCCGATCACGAAGACGGTGCGCGCGGTTGCATTATCGGCAGCGGTCCTGCCCTCCGATGTGTCACCGGCCTCCGCTGGCAGCATGTCGTAGAGTTTTGCAATCTCCAGATGGGTATCTGCGATCATCGGATAGTTCGGAGCGATGTCACAGGCGGTTTCGATGTCATCCGACCAGCGGGTGTGGTCTTCAACGGTATCAATCGACAAGGCGAGCAGTTTCACACCGCGGCGGTCAAAATCCGGCTTCATCCGGGCAACAGCACCCATTTCAGTGGTGCAAACCGGCGTGAAATCCTTTGGGTGCGAAAAGAACATGCACCAGCTGTCTCCGACCCAATCGTAGAAATCGATGGTGCCTTGCGTGCTTTGCGCGCTGAAATCTGGTGCGATACTGTTTATGGCGAGGGGCATTTTATTTTCCTTTAATATTTACTGGGCTGGATGCGGTGATTTACCTGCGTCCGGCGCTGACGGAGTATCGAAGCCGCCCTCGTCAATCCTGATGAAGTTCTGAGAAAACTCTGAAAGCTTTGTGAGAGAGAGTGGTCGCACGGTTGCCCAGAGCACCCGCGCGCTGTCCTGGATCTTTCAACGCTCTTCTAATGAGGGCGCAAATCGTCAAGGCGACCGAAGCCTCATGCAAAAGCTGGAATTTCGAGAAAATGCACCGCCCCGACAAGGTCGCAGGCCACAATGCGGCGCTGTTTGCTGGACGCCCAGACCGCCAGCCATCCATCGTTGTTGCAAAAAGCGCTCAGCCGTTTTGAGGATGGTACGTCCCAGACTTCCACCCGGCCGCCGTAAGTTCCGACAATCAACCGCGCCTCATCTTCGGTAAAACAAAGGGCGCTGACGTAGTCGTTGTCGGCGGGGCGCAGTTCTGTCGTTTGGCGCATGTTGCTGTCAGTGATGTGCACGTGACCCTTTTTGGTGCCAACCGCAATCTGGCCTCCCGCAGCGGAAATCGCGACAGCCGAGGCCGTGACATCAGCCGCCCAAAGAAACGGGACGTCCGAACGTTGGCCACCTGGACCTAGATCATAAAGGAGCAAGGCCGGCACATCGTCCAGAACCAGGGCACACTGCTGCCCATCGGTCGTCAGCGCGAGGCACGGATCATAGGCGGTTTTAAATTCCGCTATGGTTTCGGTCTGCCACTTGGGCGCTTGCCAGGTCACCAGCTTTGTCGCTGGCCACCCACTCCGCAGGCTGACCAGTTTAGTTTCTGCCAGTCTGATTACATCAAGCCGGGAAGGGCACTCGCCAACGGCACTTTCTGGAGCGCGGTTATGGACGCTGACAACACCATCAGATGCTTCAAAATCCACCTTCAAATGGCTTATGCTGTCGCCTTCCAGAACCACAAGCGCGTTCCCCTCGGACGTGGCGCTGAGCCCTGAAACTTCTCCCGAAATCTCGATTGTTTTCAGACAACGCCCATCGGCCAGGTTCCAGATGCGAATGGCATCACCGGGGGTGCGGGCGCCACCTGTCGCCACCAACCCATGTGCCGTGAGAGGTACGACAAATTGCGCGCCGTTGGCATGCCGCTCAACAGCGTCGGTGCCGACCAGGTTTTTGATGTCCCAGATGCGCGCGCCATCGACTTTGTGACCGGTGATTGCGCGGTTTGTCTGTTGGTCGAGGTGCAAGCCGTAGACCTGTGAGGGGTTTGGGCATGATCCGATTTCGCGAAAGCTCTGCGTGTCCCATAACCGCAAGGCGCCATCCCACCCCGAGGAAAGCAGGTTTGCATCTGCGTTCGTGAAAACGAGACCTGAGAGATGAGACCCCTCTTTCCCGTCAGGCCCGCCGTTCAGCAACCCGATCGGCCTGCCCTCTGGCCAGGATATCAACTGTAGTTGCATCGTATTGATGCCCAAAGCCAGCGTGCTGCCATCTGCCGAAAAACAAATTTCCCTGATGGGCTGCGTGATCGTGATGCCGGTGGGTTCCGTCTCTCCTGTATCGGGGTCGATGATTTCGACCGTCTTGTCGTTGGCAAGTACGAGCTTTGGTTGGTCAGGCAGAAAGCTGATCGCTTGCGACTCGGCATTTTGGGTGAGAGAAACGGCTTTGGGGTCTTTATCCGAAATGTTCCATATTTGGAGCGCGCTGGTCTCTCCCGTTTTTGCTTCTATGATCGCGGCAAGCTTTGTTCCGCACCGCGAGATCGCCATATTGACCACCTGCTTGCCCGATGAATCCCGGACGGTACGCAGCGTCATTGCGTCGACATCAAAGACGGTGATGCGGCCCTCCCAATCGCCCAGAAACCAGCGCCCACTTTGCTGGCAGTAGGCCGAGCAAGAAAATGACGCGTCCTCAAGCGCCTCTTTGTATTGGGGGGTGCCGGTAGAGGTCTGCCAAACATGCAGCACACCCATCTCTCCACCTGCCATTGCCAAGCCACGTGCCTCATCCACTGCGACCGCAGACATCGCAAAGACCTCATCACTATCGAGGCTTTCGGCGGTGCCGGGCAGCACCCGTCGCAGGGGATCGCCGGCTTGTCGCAATGCCGGGGTCAGAGCCCGCAAGATCGATGATTTGGCGCTGGCCGAGGCTTGCGCGACCAGTTGCGTCAGCCTTGGGTTGGCATGATTGACCAGCCTTGCCTGCAGTTGAGAGGCCAAGTGATCCGGTTCAGCCAAAAGCAGACCATAGGCCATGTCAAAGATGCTTATGATATCTTCGGTTGCCTTCGCATCATCGGCTGTGAGGTCGTTCTGCCCTTGCATCATGCGCAAATCTTCGATGAAGCCGAAAAAATCCGCTGCAACGCGCCTTTGCATCAGGCTGAAATCAAACAACAGCGCACAGGCCTCTTCAATGCGGTTTACCTGCATCAGATGGTGGGCGGTTGCCGTCATGGCATAGGATGTCATGACGGCTGGATTACATTGAAACAGCCCCCAGCCATAGTCTGCGAGCCTGCGATGTCCTGCGGTTTCTGCGACCGCATAGGGGCCGGATTTCTTTCGATCCAACAACCACTCCAGAACGGATAGGTGGAACACCGCCAGCTTGTCGCCCTCGGTAAAGAGAATTGATCCGCAGCTTTCGATGATCTCGTCTCCGTCGTAATCGGTCCAGTTCAGGATCTGTGCCAACTCCAACTGGGCCATGGGCTCGCGGGCCGTGGTCAAAACCTCAAACAGCGGGCGTTGCGCTGATTTGTAGATGCCTATGTCTGGAAACTGGCGTTTGAACGTTTGCAAGAGCATGGCTGCAAAGCCGGAAGGCAAGGCATCTGTCGCCTCAAGGTCAAGGCGTTTGGTCGCAATTTCGCGGCAAACCCAAAGTGCGTAGAGGAACGACCCTTCGCACCGGCTTTCGATTTTATCTATGGTTGCCGGGGCGGGTGGCGTGGCCAGTATTTGCTCCAGTCTGCTCCGCAGAAAGGCCGCCAGGTCCGTTCCGTTCGGCTTTTGCGCCTCAAGGCGAAAAGGGGACAAGTGTTGAAGCGGCAATGAAACCTCGGGTTCATTCGGGCGGCTGGTGACTAGAAACCGGAGCCAGTCAGGTGTTCTTTCGATGTCATTTCCGACAATGTTGACCAGTGGGTTTGCACCGTTGTGAGACGCCTCATCGAGTGCATCGATCAAGATCAAAAGACTTTCGCCGTCTGGCAAGGTGATGCCCGCCAAGGGTTGAATGAACAACTCTTCAAACAGAGTTTCAGCGCTTTGTTCGGACAGAATCTCTTCAAGCGGTAAAGCGTTCAACCGCGCCTGATAGTCCGGCAGGCGCATGCTGAGTTGAAAGGCCAAAGACGTCACAGCCCGGTGCGCGTCACTCTTGCGGGCATGGCCATGCTGACAAAAATGGACGGCTGCAAGCTCGGGCAACTGCGCCGTGAGCCAGGCAGACAGCGCAGTTTTACCCGTACCTGGCCCTCCCGTGAGCCAAAATGCGCGCTCGTCCCCTTGCAGCCAGGCCTTGATTTCATCCAAAACCCAGGTGCGGCCCGTAAACCCATCAAGATGGCGTGCAATGTCGGTTTGGAAAGACAGCGGATCCAGCCGTTGGATCAGACGTTGTGTTGTGCCGGCAAAGTCCAGATCGTCGGTTTTGATCGCGTGCAGGAGCCGTTGAAATTTCACCTGATATACGTCTTCATCGACGTGCCGCGCATCGCGCATATCAAGCCATTGAATGCGGGTAATCGAAAGTGGTGGTTCAACTGTTTCTACCAGAACCGGAATGATTTTGAGCTGTCGGGCCATCGCCCGCGCCAGTTCGTTCAGGCAATAGCCATCAGGTCGCCTGACGGAATGTGGGGTCATCAGGAGGATGAAATAGCCCATCTCCGGGCGTTCAGAGACCCACTCGAGACCTTCCTCGATGTAGCGCTCCCAGTCGCCGCCTGGGCACAGTTGTTCCGCGTCAAACCAGGTCTCGTACCCGGCGTTTTCGAGGTCAGATTTTATCTTTGCGGCGAAAAGCGCCGTGTGATCGTGTCCGTAACTCAGAAAAATGCGTTTCATTCAAAACGTCCTCTCCCAAAGGACTCTATTCGGTAAATCTGGTTTAGTTGATCGCGACCAATTCGTCTTTCTGGATGAATAAAGTTGGAGCAATATAACTTAGATGAAGGCCTTGCCGCCCAACGCTACCACAAAACGTGGGCGTTGATGCGGTCTTAGGTGGATTTTGTTGCTGTCTATGAGGCCAGCCTCAACGGCAGCACCATGGGGCTCGGCCCCATTTGATGATGTGGCAACTCTTTTTACAGAAATAGACATCAAGCCCAGCCGGTTGGTCGGTCTTGCATTTCTTCCGTCGATCTGACACGAAAAAGTCACCACAGGGGAGCCGCGTAGAGCCGCGGCTGAGATGCGGGCGCATGCCCTCGGACCCTCAAAGCTGATCTGGATAATGCCAGCGTAGCAAGGAGGACAGAAATGTTTGCAGGCGCGCAAGTTTCCCTTTACCCGATGACAGACGGGTTTGTTGATCTCATTCTATCATCGCTCAACGCCCTTGATCCGTGGCGCGACAGATTGCGGATCGAAACCGATGATATTTCAACCCTGATCGTCGGACCGCCCGAGGTGCTGTTTCCGGCATTGCGTGACCTTTACGCAGCGGCGGCGGCTTCAGGCCAGCATGTTGTGTTGCGCGCTACCCTGTCACGCGGCTGTCCCGGTGAGCCTGATGACCCGATCTGCCAGACAGGAGCGCTTGCCAATCCGTCAGAGCTGCTGGCGTCACGCCAACAGAACGCGCTAACGGCCATCGCTGCGACACCGCAAAAGGGCCAGATGGCGGATGCGCAGTTCTCCTTGTATGTGATGGGGGCAGGCGATCACATGGCTGAGATCATGGGCTGTATCGAATTCCTCAAGCAAAGCGGTACCTTTGATCGGTCGAAAAACTTCTGCACGCGCCTCGCGAGTGATGCAGGCCCGGTCTTTGCCACTCTGGAGCAGGCATTTTGCCAGTTCGGCCCCCCCAATGGGCATGTCACGATTGATTTGACGGTATCCGCCAACAGCCCATCCAAGCGCTGAACAGATGCATCGCCCCTTGCCTCGCCGTCCCGGCGAAGGTCTTACCCGTAGCTTTCCCGCCGTCCTGAGTCTGGTCAGCGCCTTCGCGATCTGGGAGCTTTACGTTCGCGTCTCGGGGATATCCCCGCTCGTGCTGCCTGCACCTTCGCGGGTGCTGGATCAGATGGTACTGAACCGCGCCATTCTGTGGCACAACACGGTTCCGACCGTTAAGGCCACGCTTGCCGGGTTTTCCCTGTCGCTTACGGTGGCCTTTGTCTTCTCCGTTGTGCTGGATTTCACACCGCGCGTGCGCCGTGCGCTGCTTCCGATTTTTGTCGTGAGCCAGACGTTGCCGCTTGTCGCCATCGCTCCTTTGGTCGTGTTGTGGTTCGGTTTCGATCTGACACCAAAAATATTGCTGGTGACGCTTGTGACGTTCTTCCCGATGTTGGTGGCCCTGCTGGATGGATACGCCGCCACCGACCCCGAAATTGAAGACTTGCTGCGCGCCATGGGCGCCTCACGCCGCACAGTGTTTCGCCGCGCGCGGTTGCCATCTGCAATGCCGTATTTCTTTGCAGGGCTGCGTATTTCGATCACCTATGCGGTCGTGGCGGCGATCTTTGCGGAATATGTCGGCGCCCGCGCGGGCCTGGGCATTGTGATCCTGAACGCCAAGAACAGCTTTCGACCTGACCTCGTGCTGGCGGCCGTTGTCATCAGTTCGGCCCTGACGCTGGTGTTGTTCGCTGTCACTGCCCTACTGCAACGCATCTTCCTGCGCTGGCGCGACCTGGGAGATGGCAGATGAGCATTCTCGAGATGAAAACCGTCGCTGTCACCTTGGGCAACACCGCAGTGCTGGACGACATTTCGATGCGGGTGGCCGAAGGCGAATTCGTATCAATCCTTGGCCCGTCCGGTGCCGGGAAGTCCACCATTTTCCGACTGTTGACCGGGGCATTGCAGCACTTCCGCGGCACGATCACCTGCAACGGGCATCCGTTGGCGCAAAATCAGCAGGGCTTTGCGTTTATGCCGCAGCGTGACGCGCTGATGCCCTGGCGGCGGATCCTCGACAATCTGACCTTGGGGCTGGAGGTGCAGGGCATGACCCGCAAGGATGCGCGCGACCGCGTTATGCCGTTTCTTCATGACTTCGGGCTGATCGGGTTTGAGCAGCATTACCCGGCACAACTGTCGGGTGGGATGCGACAGCGGGCGGCTCTTTTGCGCACCGTTGTGCAGGCGCGGCCCGTGCAATTGCTGGATGAGCCCTTTGGCGCGCTGGACGCGCTGACGCGTACACGGATGCAGAAGTGGTTCGAAGAGCGCTGGCGTGCTGCGCGCTGGACCACGGTGCTGGTCACCCATGATGTCCGCGAGGCCGTAGCACTTTCCGACCGCATCTATGTGCTGTCGTGCCGGCCTGCACGCGTGATCGCCGAAGTTGCCGTGTCCACCGCACGCCCGCGCATGGACCGCGCTATCACAGCCGAAGCCCACGCCCTGGAGGCGCATCTTCTCGACATTTTACTCAATCAAACCGGAGACCAGATATGAAACACCTGATTGCAGCCGCCTTGCTTTGTGTGAGTTTGCCTGCCTGGGCGCAGGAACGCCTGACTGTTGCCCTCGACTGGACACCAAACACCAATCACGTCGGTCTTTATGTGGCGCAGGCCAAAGGTTGGTTTGAGGACGCGGGTCTTGTTGTCGATATCCTGCCCTATACGGATACATCCTCCGGCACCCTTGTGGCCACCGGAGTGGCCGAGTTTGGGATTCTCAGTGCCGTGGGTTTTCACAGCCAGCGGGCGAGCGGTGCGGATATGACTGTCGTTTTGGCAGTCGTGCAGCATGAGACCGGGCGGTTGGTCTTTAACGGCGAACGCGAGGACATTCAGCGCCCTGCAGATCTGGACGGGATGACCTATGCGGGTTTCGGCAGCGCGTGGGAGGAGGCGTTGATTTCAACCATCATCCGCAACGACGGCGGCGAAGGGGTTTTCGATACTGTTACATTGGGGACGTCGGCTTATGAAGCGTTGGCCAATGGCAGCGTGGATTTCACGCTGGAGGTCAGCACGTGGGAAGGCGTGAACTCGGTGCTGCTGGATCGTCCGCAACGCGCCTTTCGCTATGCCGACTTCGGCGTTCCGGACCAGCATACGACATTTTTGGGCGGCAATGGCACTTGGCTAAAGCAAAACCCCGACGCCGCCCGCGCGTTTGTTCAAGCCGCGCAGCGTGGCTATCAATTCGCCGCCAACAACCCTGCAGAGGCTGCTGATATACTGATTGCCGAAACCGCCGGGATGATGTCGAATCCCGACCTTGTACACGCCTCGATGGTGGCGCTGGTCGAGGGCGGATTTCTGCAAGACCCCGGCGAACCGGTAGGTCTGATCGACGAAGAGATGTTCGTGAATATCACACAGTTTTTGTTCGAGGCGGGCATTTTGCGTGGCGAGGACGGCAGACAACTGACCGAAAGGCCGGATGTCTCAAGTTGGTTCACAAATGACTACCTCTTGCCTTTAGACTGACCGCTAACATCAAGATGGTGAGTGGCATTCATCTTGAGGGTTGCATCAACCAGGGTCACCAACGCGCCGCCAGATGGCGACTGGAAACCCGCGTCGCGTGAAGATGGATATCGCGATCATCCCATTCATTTGATGGGTATCTGGCCATCGCCCCCGTTGCTTCAACAAACGCGAGGGAGCCAACATTGCGCTTGGCTCCCTTTCAACCAAAAGCGAGGAAGTCAACGCCGAAGGAGCAGGTATTGCGACCGAAGCGGGCTGTCATGACAAGGATATCCGACGCGTGGTCGGCTTAGCCAATCGCTTAGACAGTTGCGTCTTCATTGGCCACGTCAGCAAATGACTTGAAGAACTTCGCGGCCAGCTTTTTGGCTGTGCCTTGGATCAGACGGCTTCCCAGTTGGGCAAGCTTGCCACCGATCTCGGCCTTGGCTTCATATCGCAGGATGGTCTGATCTCCGTCAGCGGTGAGCGTGACATCTGCGCCGCCCTTGGCATGGCCCGCAGCGCCACCATTGCCTTGGCCAGTGAGCGAAAACGCATCTGGCGCGCCCGCTGTGTCCAATTGCACGTCGCCGCTGAAGCGCGCCTTCACAGGCCCCACCTTCAGGACAACTTTGGCGGCAAGCTCGGTATCAGAGTGTTTGACCAACTCCTCACAGCCGGGGATGCATTGCTGCAAGACTTCCGGATCATTCAGCGCGGCATAGACGCGGTCTTTTGGGGCGTTGATGATGACTTCGTCGGCGAGTTCCATGATATTTCCTTTGCTAACAACAGGGGAATCTGATGTGGTCTGCTTGTTCCGGCGTCAAAGCGATTTTCTGACGCAGGCGGCGCAGGATGTTCATCCAGTTTTTCATTGCACGGTTTCCTTTCGGGCCAGCAGCGCCTGATAGGCGTCGGGTGTGTCTACATCGGCATAAAACCCTTGTGCTTTCAGCGCATGTCGCTGCACCAGATCCGGGTTTTCACGGGTGAAGCGCATGCACCCGGGACGGTCAGGGTCTTCCAGTAGACGCGGCCGAAGTGCCTTCGGGATCACGATGGGGTTGCCGCGTTTGTCTCCGTTAATGGGTATGGAGATTTTGGCGGGGTCGCCCGCGATATGCGCCCGAAGGAGTGAGCTGATGTCACCTGCGTTCAAGAGCGGCTGATCCCCTAATCCGATCAGCACCAGTTCCGCCGACGGACAGGCACGCAGCCCGCAGGCAACCGAGGTTTGCTGGCCCATCTCGTGGTCAGGATTGAACGCAAAAGTGACGTCGATGTCTTCAAGCGCGCTTACAATCCTGGCTGCGTCACGGCCCGTGACGACAACAATCGGCCCTGCGATTGCCGCACGATATTGCAGGACAACATGTCGGATCATCGGCATGCCGGAGACGGGCAGGAGCAGCTTGTTCTGATCGCCCATACGGCGCGATTGACCCGCTGCCAGAATGATCGCGGCGACATCAGTCATCGGCTTTGCCTTGAAAGACGCGGCGTCTCTGTTGCACCAGTTCGGCCAAAATCGAAAGTGCAATTTCCTCCGGCGTTACGGCTCCGATGTCGATGCCGGCAGGCGCTTTGATGGTTGCAATCGGCGCGTCACCGACACCGGCCTTGCGCAGCTTGTCCGCCAGAACCGCGAATTTCTTCTGGCTGCCGACAAAGGCGATGAAATTCGGCTTGACCTGCAATGCGGCCAGGAGCGCGTCCAGATCCCCTTGGCCTTGTGTCGCAACGACCACCGCATGGCGTTGGTGGGTAATGGTGTCTCCGAGCACGCTTTTGATGTCCCAGTGAAAACTGGGCGCGAGTGCTGACAAAGCGTTGGCCACCGGCGAGTTTCCAACGACCGTCAGCACCGGCATCGGCAGGCAAGGTTCGATGAAAATATCGACACTGCCACGCGAGGGGCAGCCATTGCGGGCAAAGCGCGTACCGTCCACCTCCTCCCCGGCGGTGATCCCTTTCTCGGCCAGCAGCTCTTCCGGGGCGACGGACACCAGTTGCGGCGCCCCTGTTTTAAAGGCCTCGACAGCCGCGCGTTTGACAGCGCCGCGCGTGCAGCCGCCGCCAAGCCAGCCCTCCAGAATGGTGCCATCGCTGCTCAACAGGGCTTTTGCGCCGGGCTTGGCCGCTGTCGCCCCGGCGGTGCGCACAATGGTTGCAAAGGCAAAGGGCTCACCCTGTGCGCGCAGGGTTTCCGCCGCTTCGGCCAGATCAGAGGAAAGGATTTCTGCCGGTGTCATAGCGCTGTCAGCTCCCGATCAAGGGCGGCCAGATCGTCCAGCGTGTTGGCGGAGGCAAAGAGATCAAGATGTGGGAGCGCCGCCGCCATGCCTGCCGCGACGGGCGCGTAATCGCGCCACCCTTTCAGCGGGTTGAGCCAGATGATCTTGCAGCCGCGCTTTTTCAAGTCCTCGAGGGCCGCGTCCAGAACGTCGGGCGGGGCCGTGTCGTAGCCGTCCGAAAGGATCATGACGACGCTGCGCCCATCGACAAAGCGCTTGGCGTAGGTTCTGGCAAAGCGAGCCAGAGACGGCCCAATCTCGGATCCGCCACCAAAACCGTCCGCCATCAAAGACATGCGTCCAATTGCCCGCAGGGTATCCTTGTCGCGTAGGGCTTCGGTGATGCGGACCAGACGGGTGTGGAAGAGATAGGCGTCTGCCGTGGGATCACTGCGCATGAGCCCGGCCAGAAACGCCAAAAACACCTGCGCATAGACCGTCATCGAGCCCGAGACATCACACAGCGCCACGATCTTGTGGGGTCGGTCGGGGCGGTGTTTGTGTAGCAGCCGTACCGGCTCGCCTCCGGTCGCAAGGCTGGCGCGGATGGTCCTGCGAAAATGCAACCGGTCCCCCTTGCGCGCGGCGATCCGGCGGCGGGACCGGCGGTCGCGCAGGGCGGCGCCCAACCGGCGCGCAACCCCTTCCGCCTCTGCGATGTCTTCGGGACGGACCAGATCCCGAAGGTCTTTGCGCATCAGATTGCGCACCTCCGTCGCAATCAACCGGCCTTCGCCCTCGCTTTCTGCCTCACCGTCACCGCCATCGGGCGCATTCGCCGACCCGGCTCCACTGGCGTCGTCGCCTTGCGCTTCGCGGGACGAATGCACGCCGTCATCGCCCTTGCCAGCTGGGGTTTGCACGATCTTCTGTTTCACGCGGCCCGCGTCCAACCAATAGCTGTCAAAAAGCGCGTCAAACTGGTCGATCTCTTCTTTGCACCCCGTACAGACCGCTTTCAAAGCCTGACGGCTGTGTTCCGGCAGGCTCGCGTCCACCTCGCATAAGGCAGCCAGCGCGAGATCAGTTTCGGACACACCAAGGCGCAATCCGTTTTCCCGCAGATGCGCCATGAACCCGACGACCCGCGCTGCCGGGCCGGGATCACGACTGGCAAAGCGGGTGACGCGGCTCATGCGGCGCGCCCGGCGATGCGGCCTGCGACCTCTGGGGTGATATGGGCGCGGTCGCTTTGGGTCTTCAGCAAGGTGCTGAGCGTGTGTTGCAATGCCGCCGGATCCGCCGTCAGGTCTGCGATGCCAAGCCCCATGAGAGCGGCGGCGAAGTCGAGCGTTTCGGCAATACCGGGTGTTTTCTGCAGATCTTCCGCGCGCAGTTTCTGCACAAACCCCACGATCTGTTCGCCCAACCGTGCCTCAACGCCTGGACAGCGGGCGTTGAGGATCGCGAGTTCGGTCTCCCGGTCGGGATAGTCCACATATGCGTAAAGGCAGCGGCGGCGCAGCGCATCCGACAAATCGCGCGTGCCGTTGGAGGTGAGGATCACGATGGGTTTGGTTGTCGCCGAGACGGTACCAAGCTCCGGGATCGTGATTTGAAATTCGGACAGGATTTCCAGCAGATAGGCTTCGAACTCCTCGTCGGCGCGGTCAATCTCGTCAATCAGCAGAACGGGAGGTATGTCTTGCGTGATCGCGGCCAGCAGGGGGCGCTCCAGCAGAAACTCACGCGAAAAGATGCGCGCTTCGACTGATTGCCCGGTTTCGCCGTCTTCAGCGGCGGCGCGGATCGTCAGAAGCTGCCGTTGGTAGTTCCACTCATAGATCGCCTGCGCGGCATCCAACCCCTCATAGCATTGCAAGCGGATCAGTTTGGTATCGCGCAGCGTTGCCATGCTGCTGGCGAGTTGGGTTTTGCCCACGCCCGCGGCCCCTTCCAGCAGCAAGGGCCGGTCAAGCGTCAATGCCAGATGCATCGCAACCGTCAGATCGTCAGATGCAACATACCCATCCGCTGCCAGAGCGGTCTGTAGATCGGTCCAAGTCATTCTCAAATCCCGCGCGGTGGGCACCCGCAGGCCTGGATGCCCACATTGGTTTCCTCAGTCGTGCAAGCCCAGCTCATTCGCCGTCCGCCAGATCCGCCAATGGTCATGCGGCATGTTGGTGTGCCGGTTGCCGAAGGGGCGGAAGGCATCCTGCACCGCGTTCGAGAAACACGGCACCCCGCCCACATGCGGGCTTTCTCCGACACCCTTGGCCCCGATCGGGTGATGCGGGCTTGGGGTGACGGTGAAGTCGGTCTCGTAGTTGGGCACTTCCCAGGCGGTCGGCAGGAAGAAGTCCATCAGCGTGCCGGTTTTCACGTTACCCATGTCGTCATAGGCGATCTCCTGTCCCAGCGCGACGGCAAGCGCTTCGGTCAGACCGCCATGCACCTGACCTTCGATGATCATCGGATTGATCCGCGTGCCGCAGTCATCCAGCGCATAGAAGCGGCGGATTTCCGGCACGCCGGTGTCGACGTCGATGTCCATGACGCAGACGTAAGCACCGAACGGGTAGGTCATGTTGGGTGGGTCATAGTAGCTGACCGCCTCCAGCCCCGGTTCAATCCCCGGGATCGCCTGATTGTAAGCGGCGAAGGCGATTTCCTTCATTGTCTTGAACTTCTCCGGCGCGCCTTTGACGACAAATCGGTCCACGTCGAATTCCACATCATTGTCGTGGACTTCGAGCAGATAGGCCGCGATCATCTGCGCCTTGGCGCGAATCTTGCGCCCGGCCATGGCTGTCGCCGCGCCGGCGACGGGCGTGGAGCGAGACCCGTAAGTGCCCAGACCGTAGGGTGCGGTATCGGTATCGCCTTCCTCGATGGTGATGCTATCTGCAGGCAGGCCGATCTCCGAGGCCAGGATTTGCGCAAACGTCGTGGCATGCCCCTGACCTTGGGAAATGGTGCCCAGACGCGCAATCGCGGACCCTGTCGGGTGGATGCGAATTTCGCAGCTGTCAAACATGCCCAGCCCAAGGATGTCGCAATTCTTGACCGGCCCCGCGCCGACAATTTCGGTAAAGAAGCTGAGACCGATCCCCATGAGCTTGCGGGTCTTGCCAGCTTTGAAATCCTCGACCCGCTGCGCCTGTTCGGCGCGCAGCCCCTCGTAGTCGACCGTCGTAAGCGCCTTGTCCCATGCGGTGTGATAATCGCCGCTGTCATACTCCCAGCCGAGGGCGGCGGTATAGGGAAATTGCTCCTTCTTGATGAAGTTGATCCGGCGCAGCTCTGCCGCGTCCATGTCGAGCTCAATGGCGAGCACTTCGATCATACGTTCGATGAAATACACCGCCTCCGTCACCCGGAAAGAACAGCGATAGCTGACGCCGCCAGGGGCCTTGTTGGTATAGACGCCATCGACCTCCAGGTAGGCGGTCGGGATGTCATAGGACCCGGTGCAGATGTTCATGAAGCCTGCCGGAAATTTGGTCGGGTCGGCACAGGCGTCAAACCCGCCATGATCAGCAGTCACATGACATTGCAACGCGGTGATCTTGCCTTCTTTGGTGGCGGAGATTTTACCCGTCATGTGATAATCCCGCGCAAAGGCAGTGGTCATCAGGTTGTCCATGCGGTCTTCGATCCATTTCACCGGCTTACCGGTGACTATGGAGGCCACGACCGAGCAGACATAGCCCGGATAGGCGCCCACCTTGTTGCCGAAGCCCCCCCCGATGTCGGGAGAGATCACTCGGATATTGTGTTCTTCGATCCCCGAGATCAGGGACACAACTGTACGGATTGCGTGCGGTGCCTGAAACGTACCCCACAGCGTCAGCTTGCCATTGACCTTATCCATCGAGGCCACGCAACCGCAGGTCTCCAGCGGGCAGGGGTGGGTGCGGTGGTAGTACATGGACTCATCGGCCACGACCTCAGCGTTGGCGATGACTTCTTCGGTCGGTTCCTTATCCCCTGCCTCCCAGGTGAAGATGTGGTTGGGGTGCTTGCGCGGTCCGTGTGCGCCATCGGGCAACGAACCATCCTCACCCACCAGATCCTCGCGCAAAACCACATCGGATTGCAAAGCCTCAAATGGATCGACAATGACCGGCAGTTCTTCATACTCAACCTCAACCAGCTCGATGCCATCGGCGGCAGCATAACGGTCTTCGGCCACAACAAAGGCCACTTCCTGGCCTTGAAACAGAACCTTGCCATCTGCCAGCACCATCTGCTTGTCACCCGCAAGCGTTGGCATCCAGTGCAAGCCCAAGGGTTCCAGATCGGCGGCGGTCAACACGGCCAGGACGCCGGGCACCTCTAACGCGGCGGCAGTGTCGATGCTCTTGATCCGAGCGTGTGCATAAGGGGAGCGTACGAAATCGCCAAACAACATGCCGTCGAGCTTGATGTCGTCCACATAGTTGCCTTTGCCCTGGGTAAACCGGGCGTCTTCGACCCGCTTGCGCGAGCAGCCCATGCCCTTGAGGTTGGCGACGCGATCTTCGCGGTTGTCTACTTCGTCTTTCATTCTGCGGCCTCCTTGGCGGCGTTCATCTCAGCGGCAGCGGCCTGAATGGATTTCACGATGTTCTGGTAGCCGGTGCAGCGGCAGATATTGCCCGCCATGCCGAAACGGATATCTTCCTCGGTTGGGTTCGGGTTTTCTTCCAGAAGTTTTGTGGCTCGCGTGATCATGCCGGGGGTGCAATAGCCGCACTGCAGCCCGTGATGTTCCTTGAACGCTTCTTGCAGCGGGTGCAGGTCATCCGGGCCGCCGATACCTTCGATGGTGGTGACCGACTTGCCGCTGGCTTGGGCTGCAAACATGGTGCAGGATTTCACCGATTTGCCGTCGATGGTCACGGTGCAGGCCCCGCAATGCGATGTCTCGCACCCGATATGTGGACCGGTGATGTTCAGCCGCTCGCGCAGCGTGTAGATCAGCAATTCGCGCGGTTCGGCGAGGAACTCCTCATCCTTGCCGTTCACGTTGAGCTTGATGTGCATTTTGTCAGGCATGTGATCCCTCCCTTAAGCGCGCGACCAGGCGCGCAGGATGGCGCGGCGCAGGATGACGCCAGCCACGTGTTTCTTGAATGCGATGGGGCCGCGATTGTCCTCGGTCGGGTCGATGTCGTTCAGCATCGCGGCGGCCGCGGCTGTCAACGCAGCATCATCCAGCGCAGTCCCAACAAGCGCCGCGCCAGCAGCTTCGGAATAGACCGGCGTGTCGCTGAGGTTCGTCATCGCAATCGCGGCGGAGGCGCAAACATCACCCTCTTTGGTGATCTGCACCGCTGCGGCAGCCGTCGCATAATCCCCGATCTTGCGCTTTTGCTTTTCGTAGGCATAGCCGCCTTTGGGCAGGGGGATCGTCACGGCGGTCAGAACTTCCTCGTCCTCCCGCGCGGTCATATAAGCCGCTTCATAGAATTCGCGTGCCGGAACGTCGCGTTCACCATCGGCACCGACCAAAGTGAAGCGCGCGTCAAGGCATTGCATCAGGCCGGGCATGTCATTGCCCGGATCGCCGTTTGCGACATTGCCTCCAACCGTGCCCATGTAGCGGACCTGCGGATCGGCAATCTGCAAGGCGGCTTCGCGCAGGATCGGGGCGGCAGCGGCCAGGCCTGCGTCCTCAATGATGTCCGATTGCGTGACCATCGCGCCGATGCGTATGCTGTCGGTACCAACCTCGATGCCCGACATGCCACCGACGTCCTGCAAGTCGATCAGATGCGGCACCTCGGCCATGCGCAGCTTCATCATCGGGATCAGGCTGTGCCCGCCCGCCATGACACGGGCGTCGTCACCATGCTCCTCAAGAATGGCAAGAACCCCGGCCATATCTTTTGGTCGATAGTATTCAAATGCCGCTGGAATCATCGGCTCTCCTCCCTAAAAAGCGATTGATCTGGCTTGAGGGAAGTAGTGCATACGCCGGCGTGCGGCGGCTTTAGAAAATCAATGAAAAACAGGTATTTTGCACGAAATGCGCCCTAGGTCGCACGAACTGCGCCGACCTGCGATGCCAGGGCGTCCTGTATCGCCTTCAGCTTCGAACGGCTTACAGGTGCCGGTGGCAAATCGGGGCCCTCAAAGACGCAGCGCCCCTTGTCCTTAGTCCGCTCAAATCGCGCGACGCGCCGCGGGTTCACGAGATAGCTGCGATGGGTTTTCAGAAATCCAGCTGGGACCAGTCGCTTCGTCGCTTCGGTCACTGGCCAGACGCAAAAGAGCCGCTCTTTCTCCGTGTAGACTTGTGTATAGTGGCCGTCAGCACGGACAAACGAGACATCGTTGGGCGCGATGAAAACCTTGCTGCCGTCCCGCTCGCAGGGGATTTGCAACATCGCGGTCGGATCCGCTTCGTGCAAGGCTGACGGTTCCGGAAGGCCCGTCTCTCTCTCAGGCGAAACAACCAAGTAGGTAACACTGACCCAAAGGCACGCACCGAAGATGACAAAGCTGAAAAAGATGACCCCAAGCGCCAGGGTCTCATTGCTCATGGATGGGCCAAACTCCGAGAGGCTGGGGTCAGCAACAAAGCGGGTTCCGGCCATCGCCAAAAAGTGCACCGAGCACACGGCAATGGCAAAGCACAGCGTGCCCAAGACGATATTGCGGTTTGTCCTTTGGCCATAGGCAATCCAGAAGGCCAGAACACAAAGCCCAATGGCGACAAATGACGAGACGATGACACCTGATGTCGTGTGGATCGCCCGGCACAACTCCAAGCCTGCCATGCCGATGTAGTGCATCACCAAAATGCCGATGCCCACAATCCCGCCGGCAATTGAAATGATGGCAGGGGTCCGCTCGGCAAAGTGCATCAAGATCAAGGCCGCCCCGACAAGCAAAATCGCAGACAATGCCGAAACAAGCGTAATCGCGGCGTCATAGTAGAACAGGATTGGAAGCTGCAGCCCCAACATCGCGATGAAATGCATTGCCCAGATGCCGCCACCCAAAGCAATCGACGCAAGCGCAATAGACATCTTTTTTTGAAACATCGGCTTTTCCGACAGGTCACGGGTGAGCGAAAGCCCGGTGAAGCCGGCCACAAGGGCGACAACGCAAGACATTGCGACCAGAAAACCGTTATGGGTAGCGTCCAGAAATTCCATATGTGCAAAGATGACCAAAACCGTTTCTTTTTGCAAACAGGGCGCGCCGCACATTGCGGGTGTCTGACGTGCGCACCAATGGGGCAGCTTAGGTCGATTTGATCAGGGAGTTTCTCTGAATGCGGATTGGTTAGGAATGCACTGCGCCGTAGAAAACGCGGCACCAGTACGCTAACGTTAGCGGTATTCATATGAATTGAGAAAGATCATTTAATCACAAGGAACTATTTAATGGCAGGGGTATCAAAGTTTCTGACCAGTTCCAGCCGATCGCGTAGGCTTGTTGTGATCTTGCATTCCTACAACGGAACGACATCCAGCGTACGCGATGTTTCCAGGACCATTCGCGGGTGTTTCACAGACCATGCAGAGAGCGTCGAGGATACCTTCGCGGAGGCGGACATCCTGATCCCGGCTATGCCAGCAGGACTGCTTTCGTTTGCGCGCGTCGAAGATATCACAAAGCAGGTCATTGGCGAGGTAACCGCGGCTTGGGACAAGAACGGAGGCTACGAAGATATCACCTTCATTGGGCATAGTCTTGGCGGTCTTATTGCACGTCATGCCTATATAGTTGCATGTGGTGATCACGACAGAGCACCCAGGCCGAAAGAAGATGGCCGCGACGAAGAGCATAGTGAAACTTCCCTGAGGCATGGGCGGAAAAAGCCACTGGACTGGGCTGACAAAGTCTCGCGGATTGTGCTGCTGGCCGGGATGAATCGAGGCTGGAGGCTGAGCCATCACCTTTCCATAACAACGGCGCTGATGTGGGTGCCCGGGGTGATCCTTATACAACTCCTGCAGCTTTTCGGACTGACACCGCTCATCGCCCAGATCAGGAAAGGCGCTCCGTTCATTACAAATCTTCGACTTCAGTGGCTCTGGATGCGGCAATGGGCTCGCCAGCCTGGCGACTATCCGGGGGCGGCGCTGACTATTCAACTGCTCGGTTCGGTCGACGACATGGTCTCCCCTGAAGACAACATCGACCTCGTTGCCGGCAGCGATTTTGTCTATCTGGATGTTCCGTTTTCCGGGCACGCGAACGTCATAGAAATGGGAACCTCCGCGAGTGGCAGTCGTCCGGTTCCTGACGCTGCGCCTGACGGACCCCAAACCATGGGTGAAGCGCGCCGAGCCGTTTTAGCCAAAGCGCTTACCTGGTCGCGCGAGAGGCTCCGCGATGTAGAGATTATACCCTCAGATGAGATGCCATTTGATCAGGACAATTCTGTGACCGACGTCGTCTTCGTCATTCACGGTATTCGCGACAAAGGGTATTGGACCCATAAGGTTGCGCGCCGAGTGGTGGAGCTTGCTAAGCGCGAAAAACGCAAAGCGCGCGTGGCGACCGAAACGTCCAGCTACGGCTACTTCCCCATCGCCGAGTTCTTACGCCCCGCTGGCAGACGCAGCAAGGTCGAGTGGTTGATGGATCAATACGGTGAGGCCGTGGCTCGTTATCCCAATGCCTCATTTTCCTATATTGGCCACTCAAACGGAACCTATCTATTGGCCAAGGCTCTGGCATCATATCCCTTATGTCGGTTTGAGAACGTGGTGTTTGCGGGCAGCGTCGTGAGCAGGAGGTTCGACTGGTCGGCAAGACCAGATCAGGTGAAGCGCCTGCTAAACATCAGGGCGACAGCGGATTGGGTTGTGGCCTTCTTCCCCAAGGCATTTCAGGATTTGCGACTGCAGGACATCGGTTCTGCGGGGCACAATGGCTTCACGCCCGGGCAGCATATCGTGGTTGCACAGCCGATCTGCCGTGGGGCGCATGGAGCCGCGCTGGTGGAGCAAAACTGGGACGCCATAGCGACATTTGCACTGCTCGGCAGAACTCCCAAGATACCTGACAGCATTGACGGTAAAAACCTGAGTCCGGTCGCGGCAGGCAGCAAAACCTTGGTTCATGTCGTCGGAAGCGTTGCGCCTCTGGTCTGGGTTATTCTGGCAGTTGGCGCTTGCGCCATCGGTTGGTGGATCTGGTCTCTTCCCTACGCGGAGTGGCTGCGCACAGTCCTGCTCGCGACATACGTTTGGCTACTGGTTAAGCTGGCACATGTAGCTTGAGTGTGTGTTGGCCGTTCATCTCTGGCTCAGGCCTCTATGTCTGGCGCTACGCCAAGTTCAGATGCACTTCTTCGCACAGCTCTTGCTTCGACCGGATGCTGCTCAGGTCGAAAATCGATCAGTCGCCTGGAGGATATCCGCAGGCCAAAGCCGGGCCGCTCCGGGTTGATCATGCACGGTGCTCCTTTTCGGCGAGCGCGTCGCGCAGGGCATCCCCAGTCAGGTTGATGGCCAGAACGCATGTCACAACCGCAAGCCCGGGCCAGATCATTTGCAGTGGAGTTGAGCGCATATGGATGCGTGCGTCCAGCAGCATGGTGCCCCATTCGGGCATCGGTGGCTGCACCCCAAACCCCAGAAAACCAAGGGCCGAGATGCCAAGGATGGCGCGCGCGAACATGCCGGTCCAAACAACGGTGAGCGACGGTAGGAGCGACGGCAGGTAGTGCCAGCGCGCGATGGCGAGCGGCGATAGGCCGGCGAGCCGCGCCTGAACGACATACCCCCGGGTTTTTAGGGACAGGCCAATCCCGCGTGCGACCCGAGCATAGCGCATCCACCCGGTCACGGTCAGGGCAAAGATCAAGCTGCCGGTACCTGCACCGAGCACTCCTGCGATGACAACGGCGGCTACGAGGTCGGGGAAGGCCAGAAATGTATCGGTGGTGCGCATCACCACCCAGTCTGCAAGTTTGCCACCAAGTGCCGCAACAAGACCCATCAGCGTGCCTACGACCAGCCCAATGATGGAAATCAGGAACGCGAGACCAAGAGACCAGCGCGCGCCATGCAACAGGCGCGACAGGATATCGCGCCCAAGGGCATCGGTTCCCAGCACCCATTCAGCACCGGGGGCGCTGAGACGGTTGGGAATGTCGATCTGTGCCGGGTCATGCGGGGCGAGCACGGGCCCGATGAGCGCAGCTGTCACAAGGATCAATGCGAGGACGATCACACTATGCATCGTGCTCTCCGATCCGGGGGTCCAGCGTGCGATAGATCAGGTCAATCAGCAGGTTAACGGTTACGAAAAGCAGCGCTGCAAGGATGACAACGGCTTGGACCTTGGGAAAATCGCGGGCCTCGATGGCATTCACCAGAAAGCTGCCAAGGCCGGGACGTGCAAAGATCACCTCGACCATGACCGCGCCTTCCAGAAGAAGCGCCAGCTCAAGGCCAAAGACGGTAACAACCGGGATCGCGGCATGCGGGGCAACGTGGTCACGTTCAATGGCGCGCCCCGCCACACCGCGCCGCCGAAATGCAGGCAGGAACGGCTGGCCTCGGGCCTCCAGGATACCGGAGCGTAAAATGCGTGTGAGCGATGCCGCGACGCCGAGCCCCAATGTGAGCGCGGGCAGAATGATGTGCGCCGGAGTTCGGGCCCCCATCGCCGGAAGCCAGCCCAAATGAACTGCAAAAAGCAGGATCAAAAGCAGACCCAGCCAATAGGCCGGGATGGCCGCACCAATGGTTGCCACTCCCACGGCGCAACGATCCAGCCAACCACCGGGCTGCCGTGTTGCCAGAAGGGCCAGCGGGACGGACAGGCTGACGCCGATCAGCAAGCCCGCAAGGGCCAGCGGCACGGTATAAGACATGGCGGTCAAAAGCTCTGGCCAGACATCGCGTCCGGTCACTGCCGATTTACCAAAATCCCCAACCAACAAGGGACCGATCCATGCTTGGAACGCCTTCCAGAACCCCGCGTCTAAACCAGCATTTGTGCGGACCAGATCGACCACCTCGGATGGGACGACCGCATCGTAGCGGGCCAGCGCAATGGCCAGCGCCGGATCACCGGGCGCGTGCCAAAGCAGCGCAAAGGTTGCCAGCGCCGCCCCTGCCAGGACGACAGCGGCACGCAGGAAAAGGGTCGCGATAAGTCGGATCACGCCACACGTTCCAGTGCGCCAAGCGCGAAGGCCGCATCGCGCAAGGTCTGGCCGTAGTTGGATTGAGGCGCCTCGACAAAGGCTTTCGATGCGGTCACCTCTTTGATCCGTCCCGCCCGCAGCACCGCGATGTCGTCCGCGAAGGCAGCGGCATAGCCCAGATCATGGGTCACGATCAGCGCTGCGAATCCTTCCTCAAGCTGCATCTGGGCGATCAGGCGGGCGGTATGCTTTTGCGTGACTGCGTCCAGCGCCGAGAGCGGTTCGTCAAACAGAACAAGAGGTGGGGCGGCGATCAGAGCGCGCAGAATGCCAGCGCGTTGCGCCTGACCGATGGAGACTTCGGTCGGACGACGGTCGAGCACGTCCGGCGCAATCTCCAACCCGTTGCAAAGCCTGTCGAGCCTGCTTTGGTCTATTGCCTGCCCCCGTGCTTTCACAGGCTCCATCACGGAAAGGCGAAGTGACATACGCGGATTGAACGCACCACGTGGTTCTTGCATGACAAGAGCCGACCGACTGATACGTACGGGCGCATTGTTCCACGTGATCTGGCCAGAGGCGCATGGAACCAACCCGAGGACCGCGTTGATCACCGTGGATTTTCCCGCCCCGCTTTCGCCGACGACCGCAAGCGTTCGCGACGGTGCAAGCGACAGGGAAACATCCTCTAGGACCAATTTCGTGCCGCGCCGGACAGAGACCCGATCAACGCTCAGCATGGCAGTTCCAGCCAGTTGCGATGGGCGCAAAGCGCCTTGGCCGCTTGGGTCCTGGGTGCAGATAAGACCTGCGCAGTGGGCGCATCCTCCACAATGCGACCGGCCTCCATAACCATCAGACGCTTCACACGCAGTGCGGCAAGTCCCAAATCATGCGTAATCAGCAGCAAAGCCGTCTTGCGACTGGGTAGGTAGGCGTCAAGAAGATCCATCGTGCCCGCCGCCACCACAGGATCCAGCGCCGATGTGGGCTCGTCCATGACCAACAGGTCTGGTGTTCCGATGAGGGCCATGGCGATGACAAAACGCTGCTGCATCCCCCGGCTCCATCCCCAGGGACGTTTGCGCAGGTCACCGCCTTCGATCTGTAGCGCCGCAAAGAGCCCTTGTTGGCGGGAAATGTCGGATGGGAGGTCCAGCGCGCCCTCCGCCTCGCGCCAATGAAACGCCATGGATCGTATCGGATCAAGCGCCTCATCAGGGCTTTGCGGGACATGGGCGACGCTTTGACCCTGCGCGCGCAGAGTGTCCACCAGCGCGTGACCTAAGGTCGATTTGCCAGACCCCGATGCGCCAACAAGCCCGACGCGTTCGCCGGGCGTGATCTCCATATTCGTGGAATGCAGAATGGTTCGGCCCGAGCGTATTGCGCTCAGGCCGGTCACGGAGATGGTCATTCGGTCAAGGCAGTCTCATGGGTGATCCAATAGGTCTCGGTCGGGTGCACGGCATAGCCGGTAAGGCCCGCCCGCGCGACATTGGTTTGGCTGACGTGAAAGACCGGGATCATGGCAGCCTCTGCCGCAATGATCTCCTGCACCTGGTCATAAATGGCTTCGCGGCCCGCCTTGTCAAAGGTCGTGCGGCCCTCCGCGAGCAATTGATCCAGTTCGGGGTTATTGTAGCCCCCCCCGTTTGATCCACCTGTGGATTTCAACAGCGCCTCCAGAACTGCGGCGGGATCACCCTGGGGCGTTGTCACCCAAGCCTGCAGGAACATATCGGCCGTGCCATCCGCGATCGCGTCGTTGCTCGCGCCGTATTCGCCCACGCGCACGGTCGCCGTGACGCCAATGGCCTGCAGGAAGGCTTGCGTCAATTCCGCCGTCGGCGGCAACGCGGCACGCGAAGAGTAGGTCACGATGTCGATTTCCAGCGGTGCGTCATCCAGCATCCAGATACCGCCGGCCTTGGTTGCCCCGGCCTCCGCCAGTAACTGTTCGGCCAGAGCTGGATCATAAACCGGATCGATGTCTGCAGCCCATCCCATCCCGGCAGGATAGACGGTGCCCGCAGGCACGCCGCCGACGCCCGAAAGGGCGGCGTCCACAATGCCTTGTCGGTCAATCGCGGCGGAGATGGCGCGTCGGATCAACGGGTTTGCCATCGGGCCGCTGGCTGCATTTACCGTGAAAAAATAGAGCCGCGCCGTCGGCGCAGAGAACCCCAATGCGCCGGTGTCCTGAATGCGTGCAAAATCCGTTTCAGGATAGTTGATCACCATATCGACCTCGCCCGCCTCAAAGGCCAGCGCCGCTGCACCAGGATCAGGGATGCCAACAACGCGCACCTCGCTCAGGCCCGGCGTGCCAAGGCGATAGTCAGCGTTTGCTTCAACACGGTAAAGCTGTTCGGGGATGGCTTCCCGAAAAATAAAAGGACCGGTGGCGTTGATCGGGAAGTCCTCGGACGCCGCACCAAGAATGGCAATGCCGGGCTCTGCAAGCGTCCAGGGGAACGCGGCGTTGGGGGTGTTCGTCTCAAACACAACAGTGAGGTCGCCCTCTGCCGATATCGATTTCAGATCGAGCAGATTTTCAATGCGGGCATTGTGTCCGGCGTGGGTGTCATCCGATATCGGCACAATCGCATCCACAACAGCCTGCGCTGTCACCGGTGCGCCGTCGTGGAACTGAAGCCCTTCGCGCAATGTCACGCGCCATGTGTTTGGCGCGGTTTGCGCGAGCCCTTCTGCTAAACGCGGATAGAGGTTCAACTCATAGTCGATGCCCATCAGCGTCTCTGTCACCCCGGTCTGGTTCGACATCCAACCGTTGTATCCTGCCCGCGGGTCGGGCACTTCCGCCGTCGGACCGGAGCCGACAGAGATTGTCAGGCTCCCCTCCTGCGCCGCAAGGGGCAGAGCCGTTGATAGGGAAAGCAAGGCAGCAGCAGCGAGCCGTGTCATGAACGACATGGAAGTTCCTCATTCTGTGGGATGAATTGGCTGGCGGATCGCGCGCTTATCGCGGGCGAGTGTATGGATTTCGGCCCGTCGCAACAAGGCAAGCGCTTCGTCTGTGCTCAGACCCTTCGCCTGCGCGCGGCGCCAGATTTTCCGGGCCGATACAGGTGACCAAGGCAATGCGGCCTGGCAAAGCCAGCGACGCAGTGGTGTTGGCAAGGCGTCATAGGCTTGCATCGGGTCTCCGGTGCGGCGCTTGTTGCGAAGGCTCGTTTGTCCCAGATTGCGGCTGTATTGTGGAGACATGCTATTTGCCAAGAGGAGAATGAACACCTTCACGCAACTACTGGAGTTACTAGATGCACGCAACAAAAAATGTTACGTGAAGCAAAGAATGAGCGGAGAAATACCTTGAAGCGAAACAGTCGCCTGTCTTTGGCGCTACACACTCTCAGCCATATGGCTGGCGATCCCGAAAAGATGCGGACCTCTGCCGATATTGCCGAACATGCGGGGACAAACCCGGTTGTTGTGCGGCGGGTCTTGGGCCGCCTTCGGGAAGCGGGGCTGTTGACGTCCGAAAAGGGACATGCGGGGGGCTGGCGTTTGGCGCGCGTGCCAGAAGCGATCACGCTGGCAGATGTCTACCTTGCCCTTGATGAACGGCTTGTTGCCAGCAGCGAGGACACCGATGCGCCAGCGTGCTCGGTGGAACATGCGCTGCACAAACGCGTCTCCAGCGTTTTGGAGGACATCGAACAAAGCTTGGTCCAACGGTTGGGCGAAACGTCTATCTCTGAGGTGCGTGGCACTTAAATCAACCTACCGCCGCGAAGCCGCCGTTGGCTACAGCGCGGTAATCCGATCAATCTGGCCTCCAAGTCGGATCCATCGGCCTCAAGTGCTGTCGGAGAGCCGCCAGACGTCCTGTTCACTGAACCCACGGATCACCCTTGGACCTAGGTTCTCAAGGTCGAACTGATCTTTGAGAACAGCTGCCACGTCGTTCTGAACACTGATCTCCATTGGCTCAGAGAACTCCTGCAGCCGGGATGCCAGATTAACGGCAGGTCCGAAAATATCGTAGACATACTTCTGAATCCCAACGACCGAACCAACCACAGAACCGGAAGACAGGCCGATACGGCACCGCCACTGATGCGGATGGCTCAGGTTGCGGCGCGTCAGGTAGCGTACAAATCGGATGGCCGTGTTGGCAATCGCCTTTGCATGATCCGGTGTCGGATCAGGCAGACCCGCGACGGTGATATAGGCATCCCCAATTGTCTTGATGCGTTCACAGCCGAATTGTTCGCCAATACGGTCAAACGCGCTGTAGATATCGTTCAGTTCGGTGACGGTCACGCTGGGATCTTGCGAGGCGACCATATCGGTAAACCCGACAAAATCGAGCATCAGAACAGACACAGGATTATACAATTGCGGGGTGACGACACCGAAGGTCTTGTACTCTTCGTAGACGGACCGGGGCATGATGTTGAGCAAGAGTTTTTCCACCTGCTCTTTTTCCCGTTTGATCTCGCGCGTGTTCCTCTCGACCATCATCGAGTAGGAATCAATCATGGATTCCAATTCTTTAATGCGGGTGATATTCTGGCAGACAAGAACAAGCACATCCTCATCTGCAGCCGTGAAGTCGAGCGCAATGACTAGCGTTCTGCGTTTCTTTTTGAACCTGATTTCAGATGTATATCGCCCAATACTCGTCAGGCTTTCTCGCAGCGCATCAACGTCTAACTTGGGGAAGAGCAGCTGCAATTGGCCGGGCTGGTCTTCGTTGCTGAACCATTCGTTGAATGTGTCATTGCGGAAACCGAATTGGAGCGTCTGGCGGTCCAAGAGCGCGACACCGACACCGATGGCGCGGAGCAGCTGCTCGTTGATGGCTTCAATGCTCATAGATCACCTAACGATCAAGGGACGGCGTTTCCCAAATTCCGTAACGACAATCTCGACGTCTTCGGGTGCCATACTGTGCTCAAGCAGCGTGCCGCGCAGCACGGCTTCAAGCTCATCGAAATGGGCGTCATTGACGTCAAGGTGAGAATGCAACTGGCGCAGCTGCTTGTCTGTGTAAGCGGCCGGACCACCTAGGAGAGATGCGATGAACTTGGTCTGATGATCAACGATGCGGGACATATCCACGTCGTCAAAAAAATGGCCGATCTCATCGTTGTCCAGAAGGGTGTCATAAAACGAGAGGACGATCTTGCTGACTTTCGAAAATCCCCCGTACTTCTCATAGAGCGTGCGTTCGGCCATCAAATAATCCTTTTCAAATACAGCAAGATCAGGAGAGGTCTCCTCTGCCGAAGACTACAAATTCTCTTTGGATCAATTCAAGCCTGTCTACTACATGCTATGGGCCGATGCCCTCCAGCTGACAGCCGAAGGGCATCGACGACACATGCCGGTGTCTCAAAGACGTTCGAGAATGACCTCGGCATATTCCGATGAGATGCAAAGGGACTCATGTGTCGAGACATCGAACTTCTCGACGAGCGCCAGAATATCGCTGCGCAATGCCGCCTGCCCATTGGCATCAAGTGCTTCGAACGCCTTGTGCATCGGGCCGTAGAATGTGCGGAAGTAGTCCAGGAAATGCTCAGCGTCGCGATAGCGGAGCATAAAGTTCTTGCGCTGGAACGAAAGGATTTCGCAGGTGCCACCGAAGGCCTCTTCGAGCCACGCGCCGTTCCCCCACACAGCAGGTGAGTTCACGCCAGCCGGCGGCGGAACATGTTTCCCAATGGTCTTGAACAGCTGGCCGACGAAGCTATCCGGCGTCCAACTGGCCATGCCGATCTTGCCACCTGTTTTCACAACGCGTTGCAGCTCTGCGGCTGATTGGTGCTGGTTGGGCGTGAACATCACCCCGAACGTGGACACAACCGCGTCAAAGGACTGTTCCTCAAATGGCAGGTTCTCTGCGTCGGCCACCTTATAGGTGACAAACAGACCTTCCGCTTCTGCGCGCCTGCTGCTGGCTTCCAAAAGGGCCTCGACATAGTCCGTCGAGGTGACGTTGCAAAAGCGTCTGGCGAAGGCCAAGGTCGCGTTGCCATTCCCTGCGGCGACATCCAGAACCTTGGCGTCCGCTTTCATATCCATGGCTTCGGCCAGCTCTTCACCGGTGATCTGAAGAGTGACGCCAACTTTGCTGTAGTCCCCGGACCCCCAGGCGACATTTTGCTTCGCTTTGATGGCCGCGTAATCAGCCGTATGATTGATAGATGTTTGAATGCCCATTTTTTCAAATCCTTTGGGTGTTATGCTGGAAATATGCCAGCAGTTTCGTGGAGTGTTGCATCCGAAGAATGCGAACGGGTTATGCAGCTTCCTGACTTGGCCAACTGCAGGTCACGATTGGCCGTTCCACAGTGGCCACGTGTTCGAAAATTCTTGAATTGATCCATTCGGGCTGAAAGATCGGCGCCATATGCCCAAGTTCCGGCAGGAGGGCGATGCGCGCTTTGGGAAGCGCTTTGGCAATAGCCACTGCGACGTGTTGCGCGATCTCGGGAGAGTCCAACCCCGTCATCACCAAGGTCGGTATATCCAATCCGAACAAATCCTTCAGCGCCCAGGTTTCGGCGAAACCGTTGGTAAAATCGGTCATGATCGACGAGATCTGGCCCGCAAATCTTTGCCTGGCTGAAACGGGGAGACCGTCCCAGAACCCTTCGCCATTCCAGAAATCCAGAAACTGCCTCATCCCGGCGGCGGCTGCATCATCATCCTCCCCCGCAGCCGCCGCGACCTGATCCGATATGCCTTGGATCTGTTGAAACAAGCGCTGGCTTGCATTTTTACCGTGCTTCAGAAAGTGAAAGGCAGCCGGTTCGTAGACGGTCAGGCTCTTGACAAGGTCGGGCCGCATCAGCGCGACCTTGATCGCAATGCCGCCGCCATTTGAGTGACCGACGAGGTGCACAGCACCCTCCAGTTTCTCAATTTCCTGAACGACGGCGGCAGCAGAACCTGCCGCACCTGTCCGAGATGGGTCACTTGCCAAGGGCGCGCGCCCATAGCCGGGAAGGTCAAATGCAAACACCTCAAACCGGCCTTCGAGGTCCGCTTCAAGTTGCCGCCATTGTCCACTGCTGGAGGCAGAAGAATGCAGGGCGACAATCGGTGCATTACCAGTTTCGGTAGGTCTAAAAGGGATTGTCATGGCGCTTACTCACTTGCGTTTTGGATGAGTAAGAACTGATGCTTCTTTGTTTCAATGGAATGTCTGAAAGGGGCGCAAAGTGTTTCAGTTGTTGCTCTGTGAAGCAGGTCACACAGAGCGCTATCCGCCCTCAAAATATGAGGATTTACGGCGGGGCCTAGTGCGAAGCAGATCGTTGTGAAACAATTGAAACACAAGATGCCGATTTTGAAATGGCACTGAAACAATGATACCCTAGACGATCAGGATGACGATGGGCATGGCGGACGATTTTAAGGAAATCGAGAGAGCGCGAGACCTCCTGCGCGATGCAATCGAGTCTCTCAAGGAGGGTTTCGCCCTTTATGATGAGGATCGCCGCCTCGTGATGTTCAACCAACAATATGCCGAGATGAACAAGGGGGTCTCCGATTTACTGAAGCCCGGTCTGGATTGGGAGATCCTGATGCGCGAGACGGCGCGCAGAGGCATTTATGCCGATGCTATCGGGACCGAAGAAAAGTGGGTCTCTGACCGGCTGGCCAATGGCATCCAGTTCATCCAAGACTATGAATTGACCGAAACGGACGGGCGCACTTATCTGGTCTCGGTTCACCCCACCCGTTTGGGCGGCTTTGTTGTGACGCGTGAGGAAATCACCGACAGGAAACAAGCGGAGATCGAAGAGCGCGACGGAGATCTTCTGATCAGAAAAGTGCTGGATGCTAGCTCCGCCGTGGTAACGATGGCACGGGTTGGAGATGGGCAATTACTATACCGCACGCCCGCCGCCCTTCAGCTTTTCGGGCCTACCAAAACGGCCAGGGAGCATTACGCCCATCCGGAAGAACGAGCGGACTTTGTTACTCTGCTGCTTGCAGATGGACGGGTTGATGACTTCAAGCTTGATCTGTTGGACGCCAAAGGCAACATGTTTCCCGCGAGCATCTCTTCGCAGCTTGTTGACTACAAAGGCGAAGAGGTCATCGTCACCAGCATCATCGATTTGACCGTCCAAAAGGAAGCGGACGCCCTCATCAGGCAAGTCATGGAAGCCTATCCGGCCGCCATTAACATGACAGATGCCGAGACGGGAGAAATCCTTTTTGCAACGCCGGACATGGAAGAACTGTTCGGCCCGGCCCAAAGCTCCCAGTCCTACTATGCCAATCCCGTCGAGCGGCAGCGCTATTTGAAGGAACTGCGTAAGGCCGGGTCACTGAAAGATCGGCGGATAGAATTCATCAATGCGCGTGGACGAAAGTTCTGGGGTGCGGATTCCTCGCGCCTGATAGAGTTCAATGGTAAAGAAGTCATCGTTTCCAATACACGCGACCTGACAGACGAACTGGCCATTGAGGAAGAGCTTTCGAAACAACGCGAGATGCTGTTCCAGAATGAAAAGATGTCCGCGCTTGGTGAATTGCTTGCCGGTGTCTCGCATGAACTCAACAACCCCCTCTCTGTCGTTGTGGGTCACTCACTCATGCTGAAAGAGGAGATCACCGATCCTGATCTGACCGTCAGGATTGACAAGATCAGCAATGCGGCGGAGCGTTGTGCCAAGATCGTCAAGACATTCCTGGCGATGGCACGCCAGCAACCCAGCAAGATCGAGCAGGTCGATGTTGCAGGGGTCATTGAAACGGCCGCCGATGTGGTGGGCTATGGCAGCACGTCCGGGGACATCCGCATCAAGCAGAAGCTTCCCGTAGATTTGCCACCAATCGCCGCAGATGCTGACCAGATTACGCAGGTCATCATCAATCTCATCATCAATGCCGAACAGGCCATGACGTCGTCGGGTTGCGGTGACCTTATTGAACTGTCTGCCGAAGCACAGCCCGACAAAGGCACGGTGCAACTGACTGTGAGAGATAATGGCCCAGGCATTCCCAAAGCCATTCGCGCCCGTATTTTCGAGCCGTTCTTTACAACCAAAGAGGTTGGAGAGGGGACTGGCATTGGCCTCGCATTCTGCCACCGGATCATTCTTTCTCATGACGGGCAGATCAGGCTCGACCAGACCGACAATTCGGGCACCTGTTTTCGGATCACACTGCCCGCCGCCGATAATCGGATTTCAGAAGTGGATGAGCCGGCTGAGCCGATCTCACCCTCCGCAAATCTCAAAGCCCTGGTCGTGGATGATGAGGTCGAAGTGGGGGAGTTGAACGCTGAGATCCTCAGAAGAGAGGGGTTCGAGGTTGACGTCGTTTCCTCCGGCGAAGAAGCGATTAACTGCCTTCGCACAGCGAAGTACGATGTATTCCTCAGTGATCTGAACATGCCCGGTGTCGATGGGCGCCAGATTTACGACGCGCTGGTGACCCATTTTCCAGAAATGTTGAGCAAGACGGCTTATGTCACGGGCGATACCATGGGACAGAAATCTCTGGAATTGTTGAGGGACTCGGGCCTCCCTTATCTCGAGAAACCCGTTTCACCTTCGGAACTTAGACACCTTGTCGGTAAACTGCTCGCCGAGCACAAGGAAACTGCAGATGGATAATCAGAAAACCCATATCTTGGTGTGTGATGATGAGATCGACGTGCGCGAAATGCTTCAGGAGTATCTTGGCAAGCGTGGATATAAAGTGTCAGCAGCCGCTGGTGGCGAAGAGCTTCGGGACATACTTTCGGCGAACGCAGTGGATGTCATGATCATGGATATCAACATGCCGAAGGAAGATGGCCTTTCGATTTTAAGGTCGCTTCGTCCGGAGAATGCGACCCCTGTCATCATGCTGACCGCAGCAGGCGATGTGATTGATCGTATCATCGGTTTGGAGATGGGGGCTGATGATTACCTTGGCAAACCCGTGGATCTCCGAGAACTCGAAGCGCGTATAAAAGCGATCCTTCGACGAGAGGCGATCATTGGCACGGCAAAGACGGAAGACTCCGGCGAAAACCGCGCCGCCTTCGGGGACTATGTCCTGGACAAAAACGCGGCAAAGCTTCTTCAGGCTGATGGGTCCCAAGTCCCGTTGACCGCAATGGAATATAGTTTGCTCAAGGTTTTTGCGGAAAACAAAGGGCGGGTTTTGAACAGAGATCAGCTTTTGGAACAAGCACATGACCGGTCTTGGGACCCCTTTGATCGCAGCATTGATATCCGAATATCTCGATTGCGCCGAAAACTTGAAACCAATCCCGAGAAGCCGGAGATTATCCGAACCGTGCGTGGCATCGGATACGTTTACGATCCAAAGTGACGTCTCTCGACATGGTTCGCCGCCGCGGACTGAGCGCCGCTTACTCGTTCACTGACGCAGTGGAGCTAATTTCGTTTCCTCTGACATAAGCGACAAAGCTATCGAAGTCGGTTGGAGCGTCAGGAGCCATTCTGTATTCGTCAGCCCGCTTGTTATATTCGCAAAGGTGATTTGAAACTGCTATCCACCCGAGGACAACGGTAACGGGAAACAGACTTGGAATTCGGACCCATCTCCAACAGCCAGGACATCAGCACGCGCTCTTTGCGGTGGCTTTCGAAATGGGACATCTCATGCGGCGGATAGTTCTGGCAATTGCGGCCATCGTGGTCGTGACGGCAGCCGGGCTTTGGTTCGGGGCGCGTCATGAGGTCGGCTCGGACGCGATGCCCGCCGTTGATGCAGACGCTGGTCCGGCGGAACGCGGGGCTGCGGCTTTTGTTGGGGCGGATTTTGGTGGATTGAGCCTGCACGCCTTGGAAAGCCACGCGGTGCCGTGGAAACTGGTCACCGCAGCTCTTGTGTTGGAAGCCGTTGATGGAGATCCCACGCAATCGGCGGATCTTAAAACGCTAAACAATCTGCTGGCCTCATTTGGATTTCTGGTGCAGACGCGAGTCCAGAACATGCCAGAGGGCGTGCCGGACCGACCGGACGCACTGCCCTTGGGTATCACGCATGGTGTGTTGTCACCCCTGGCCGGACTGCCCGTGCAAGTCGCCAATATGGGATGCGCTGCCTGCCATGCCGGTGTCACCTATCGCACTGATGGTCAGCCTGATCCAACGGCCGCATGGATCGGAATGCCCAATACGTCACTAAACCTTGAAGCCTATACGCAGGCGGTGTTTCGGACGCTCAAGGCCTATCAGGACGCGCCGGCCAGACTGATGGAGATGGTGGGGACGCTCTATCCGGAAACAGGCTGGCGCGAGCGGCAGGCGCTGCGGTGGCTCGTCCTGCCCATGGTGCGGGCGCGCCTGGATCAGATTCCGGGCGACCGTCCTTTGCCTTTTTTCAATGGTGTCCCGGGCAGTACCAACGGGGTTGCGGCGCTCAAGCATGTTTTTGATGTGCCGCTCCTTGGGGACGGTCTTGCCGATGCGGGCATCGTATCCATCCCTGATCTGGGGCATCGGCACTGGCGCAGTAGTCTTCTGGTTGATGGCGCCTATGCGGTGCCACAGACCGAACGGCAGGCGGAGACCACAGCCGCTGATAACACAGCTGAAAAGCGGGCCGCTTTGGCCGCGATTACGACTTTCTTCACCGTGCCCAGCATGGGTGTGCACCCGAGCAAAGCCATCGAGGCCGTGCCTGTTGCGGAAGAAATCTATGCATTTCTGAACAGCGCCTACAACTCGCAGCCCTTTCCAGCAGTGATCAATGACGACCTCGCTCTGGCGGGCAGCGCGGTCTATGCCGCCGAATGTGCGGCCTGTCATGGTGCCTACAATGTCGAAGACGGGAAGCCAAAATTGGTCTCTTTTCCGAACTGGCTCGGCGAGGTCGGAACCGATCCGCTCAGGGCCGCGGCCTTCACCGAAGACCTTGCCGACACGTTTCGGGATACGCCTTATCGCGACCAGATTGCCGTGGCGCGCACCGAGGCCTATGTCGCGCCGCCTCTGGACGGCATCTGGGCGTCCGCCCCTTATCTGCACAACGGGTCGGTTCCGACAATCTGGCATCTGCTGACCCCGGACGCGCGGCCGGAAACGTTTGAACTGGGGGGCCACATGCTCGAGTTCACCCGTTTGGGCCTGCGTTTGGAAGACGGGCGATATCCGGCAGATTATGTCCCCTTCTCCGAACCGGTCATTCTGGACACGACGCACCCCGGCCTTGGCAATGGCGGTCATGACTTTGGCGCGACACTCAGCGATGAGGACAAAACCGCACTGATCGAATTTCTCAAGCAGCTTTAGACAATCAACTCATCCAACGACCGACGTGCGGCTGGAAACAGCGCATGCTGCGGGCGGCGGCCGATACGAAACGAGGAGACGATGCGACGGCCCTTTGGCAACTCCACCATCGCAGCCAGCGTCTCGGCACTCGTCGGATCATCCGCCAGTGCGGCCAGAACAGCCGCCCCAAAACCGGCCGCTTCAATCCTGAGCCACGCCCGATAGAAGGCGCGACCGCTGTCAAACGGGTCTTCACCCACGGGGCGGTGAAACACCACAATGGCTGCCGCCCCAGCCGTCTTTTCCTCCTCAGATAGGAGCTTTTCCACGAGCCCGCACCTCAGCAGCGGCCTGAAGCCGCGCCCCAATACCACTCCGGCACCGATCCTGTCGAAGACCCCAAGGCGCATCGCATCCGCGTTCAATCCATCGCGTCCCCAGTTCGGATGACCGCGCCGCAACCGCATCCACGACAGAAGCTCCGCGCGAAAGTCGTCTCGTACCGTGAACGTGAAACTGGCCATGTCCAACAGTTTTGCGATGACGCGGATCGTATGGGGGCCGGTGACCGCGATGCAATCCGCGTCTGCCAGTGCTTCTGCGGTTTGCCTGTCCTCGGTTGTGGCCGTTGCGAAATCGCCGCGCCAGCTTTGTCGCGCGGCCACATGCTGGACCAGCGGATCCTCGGTGGCACCCGGGGTGAAGGTCAGGCGGGCGACGGGGCGCAGGTCTCCGGTGCCCTCGTCATCCGCTGGGTTAAAAGAGGTGCGCAAGCCCTCCTGCGCCGCAGCCATCGCCATCCCCTCGAAGGCCGCACCCAGGCTCATCGCCGCATCATGACCCGTGGGGTCAGCCGCCGGCAGACGCACCCGCCGATCTTCAAACAGCCACACCGTTTCCCCCTCGAGCCGCCAGCGGGCGGGTTGCACGTTGTGAACACTGGGGGCAAGACTGGCTTGCGTGACCAGATGCCGAAAGAGATCAGGTGTCATGCAAGATCTTTCCTGAACAAGTGCAGGCGGTGCAAGGGCGCAGCCCCGATCTTGGACATCATTCGCAGGGATGCCTGATTTTCATCGGCAATCCAGGTGATCCCAAGCTGCGCGTAGCCCGCCTCGCGCAACTGGGTCAGGGTGCGGGACAGAATGGCGCTCATCAGCCCGCGCCCATGGCTGGCTTTGATAACCGAATAGAAGATGATCACCGCGCGTTTGCGCCGCAACCGATAGCGCAGGAAATGAAACGGTGTCATCAGCGAGAACCGAGAGCGTGTCGCTTTCAGGAATCCGTTCAGGTCGGGAATGCAGATGACCACACCGACAGGCGCGTCACCTTGGGTCAGCACGGCGGATAGCCGGGGATCAATGATGGTTGTCATTTCGCCCGCCTGAAAGGTGAACTCCTCCGCGGTCAGCGGCACGAACATTGGGTTTTGCGAAAACCCGTCGTTGAGCACCTGCCGCGCCTCTTCCATACGGGCAGCAAAGGTTTTGCGCTTGACCGGGGCAAAGGCATAGTCCGGCGTCAGTTTGAAGGGCGGGATTGTGGCCTGGGCCAAGTCCAATTCAAAGGTCATCACTGGAAAGAAGGGCGCAAATCCGTTCTGGTGCAGCAGCTTCGGAATATGGGCTGGGTTCACCACCATGTCGGTATAGGCCGCGCGCCCGAAGTGATCAGTCTGCACGCCCAGCTGCTGCATGGCTGTGAGGTTAAAATTGCCAACGAGTTCGTTGTGCTTCCTTTCGCGCGCCCAGGCCTCGGCTCTTTGCAATAAAGCGGCGGCAATTTGCGCGTCATCATCGCAGTCGAAAAATCCAAAAGAGGCGCGGTTCGTCCCGTGCAGCTCGTTCGAGGCGGCATGCGTATGCACCACGATCCGGCCCAGCGGACGATCGCCGCGACGGGCGGTAAAATAGGTGAAGGCATCATCGCTTGGAAACAAAGGATTGGTGCCTGCCGTCAAAAAACGCTTCAGATCCGATTTCAGCGGCGAGACATAGGGCGTGCTTGCATCATAGGCCTGAAACGGTACCTCGAAGAAAGACGGGAAATCGCGTTCGACGATCTCAACCATGTGACGCGCCCCGTTCGGCCAGCAGGGTCGCAAGGCGCTGCGCAATCCTTAATTCCTGTTCCAGCTGCCTCGATTGCGCGAGTGTCGGCACATTCAGCGCCATGATGCGGAGCGGATCCTTTGAGACCAGCATCGCATGGCTGGCCTCGAACTTGCGAAAGAACCAGTCGAATTGCTCGGCCAGCTGAGGGTTGCCAAGCTGGTCGAGATTGTCGGAGGACACGATGGTTTGGTGCAATAAATAGTCGTGGAATGCCGCATCGAAATCGTTCAGACCGTCAGCGTCCAGAATCAGCGCCCCGGAGGTCAGTGCCCGCGTTTGCAGCGCTTGCAGGAACGCGCCATGCTCGTCCAGCCGCGTGTCAGCCAAAACGTCGAGAACCCGCCCTACCTTATCCGCGCGTCTGATAAGACGGGCTTGATTGAAAATCAGGGCCAGTAAACCCACACTCATAACAATCGCCATCACCTGCACCGTGGTGCGCGCATCAAGCCCGGCGAGTTCCATGATGCAAAGGGACGCAACGACCAGGCCAACGACAAGAGCCGCCGTCGCCGAGATGACCTCCGACTGCGTTGCATCGCTGCGCCGGAGCGTCAGGCCAAGCCAGCACACCGCGAGAATGGCAATCCCCGACAGCCGCACGGGGAGGTCGAGAAACTCGGTTCGGAAATCCGTCATCGCCAGCGGCACGATCAAGACCAGAGACAGCGCCAATCGGTCGATCGTAGTATTTTCGGCAACCGACAGGCTTTGCCGGTCCCGACCAAGCACAAGGAGGGTGAGCGCGACAAAGGTCGTCACCTGAAAGATGGCCAGCGAAACGGTGGCCACAAGGGCCTGATCCGGGCCGGCGAGCATGGCCACCAGCGCAAAAAGAAGCGCGCCCCCAGCCGCCCAGGCTTTCAACGCCAGCGGCGCATGGCGGCGCAGCAGTGTTTCAGTCACCAGAAGCATGGCCAGCGGGACAAGGCCAGCCACGGCAAAGGTCAGGCGTCCGATCCACTCCACCTCGGTCAGCCACTGCAAAAGACGGATAGTCAGCAATGCGGCCACCACCTGAATCACAAACAAGAACCGCTGTGTGATCGCGGTGCGCGGCTGCTGCATGCGCAAAACCTGCGCAAATAGGGCCAGACCGATCAGGCTTGCCAGCGTGACGACGCTGTCGGCAATCATTTCAGGTGAGAGACCTGTCATGCCATCATACGGCGCAAAAAGCGTGTCACCACCGGTCGCAAGAGGGCTTCGGTGATTGCACTCCGTGGGTGCTCGACCCGGGCCGCGTGCGGGTTGAAGAACCAGCCCCGATAGTCCGCGCCTGGCTTGCGGCCCAAAATGCCATTGGCCACTTCATAGGCCATCAGCATGCCCGTCGAGATCACCATCGGGGCAAAGGACATGCGGCTGCGTTTGCCTGCAGCGACCTCGCCTGCCAGATCGAGATCGATGTAGTGACGCGACGAAGAATGCAGGATCACATGTGTTGCCTCATGGAAAAAGGCTTCGTCTCGCTGGTCCTGGGTCAGCGCATCCCAGGCGGTATCACCTGTGGGATATCTCATCCGCTCTTCCGGCATCGGATCTCCCGGCTGCGTGACGTAGACCGAGGGCAGCGGCGAGGCATAGGCGTCGATCACCGCCCGGTTTTCGGTACGCGCTGTGCGATAGAGCAAAAGCGAGGCACCGAGATCATCCGTGCCATTGACGACGATTGCACTCGCAGCCGTCGCGTCTTGCACATGCGCGGGCCAATCGTCTCGATACACCGTGATCTCCATGTCGGGATTGATTTGCAGGCATAGGTCGCGCGTCGCCTCGGCCTTGTGTTGCCCGATGGTGTCGCGAAAGGCAAAGGCCTGGCGGTTCAGGTTCGATGTCTCGAATTCATCGATGTCCGCGAGGATCAGCCGCCCCACGCCCATCCGGGCCAGCGCAAAGACACAGGCGCCGCCCATGCCGCCCGTCCCACACACAAACACCTGTGCGGCGCGCAGGGTTGCCTGCTCCTCCGGGGTGACAAAGCCGATATTGCGCGTCGTGAAAGTATCGTAGGAGAAGGTCAAGCTGGATCCTTTCGCGGGCGCAACGTGCCAAAGCGGCGGCTGTTGTCGAACCAGTGGATGGCGGGCAAGATCAGCCGTTGCAGCATCATGGCCACAAGGGTCAAACCTACACTTGCCAGCGAGGCTCTGGGCACCGAATTCTTCAGATACCCGACTGCTGTTGCCAGATCGATCTGGCCGAGCTGTAACACGTCATCGCCCCGGTCATAATCCAGGGTCTGCTGACAGAAGTCGTTGTAAACCTGATCGCGGTGGTGGGGGGCTTCTTCAAACGTCTTTTTCAGATCGTCCGAGCCGCCTGTATAGGCATTGGTGATCACAAAGCGATCCTCGTCGAACCCGGCATCGCCCCCGACCCCGAACACGTGTCGGTGGTCTGCCATGATCGTCCGGGCAAGCAGCAGATGCTGAAGCGACCGTTGCCTCGGTCGCCGGGGCGTCGGGAAAACGCCGCTGAAGGTTTCCGCGACCATGCCGACGATGGCCGGCACCTGCGTGACATTGGAGACCCACAGCGGGCGCATCTGATTGCGGAATAGCAACAAGATGCAGGTCAGACCATAGAGGACCCAGGACAATCCCCGGGATTGCTCCTCCGGATCGACCATAACCAGTCCCAGATGCAGAACCTCCATCGGTTCGGCCATCGTGGTGATGTCCATCAGGGCCAGCGCGTTGAACGCAACCGGCTGTCCGGTATCCTTGCGCCGCACAAGTGTGATGATCGTGGATTTCAGCCGCTCCGGATCACCCGAGAAAACGCCATAGGTCAGCGCGCCGCGCGCCAGGGTCTTTGAGGCAACCGTGATCAGGTCCTGAGACAGGGTCGCCAGCTCATCTTCTGACATCCACAGCCCAGGCCGCTCAACAATCCGCGTTTCAAATTGCTTGCCCGTCGCGAGGGTCAAATCAAGTTCTGATTGAAACAACGCACGGACAAGTCCGGACATGCACAAATCCTCAAAGTTTATTCAGCCTGCTCAAGGTCTTTCGAGTCGCTCACGCAAACCTCGGTCTTATCTGCTTGAGTGGGAAGCAGGTCTTTGCAGTTTTATGGCTGCGGATAGGTTTGTCCAAAGGAAAAAGGCGTCGCTGCAACATTCCAAGAGGCCAAGCGACTGATACCTTAGGTATGTCCGGCTTATGCCTCACGCCGAAATGCGCTTTGACTGCTCGACGTTGCGGTCAAGATAGCTCAACAAACGGCATTTGTTCCGCGCCAGAAGTGCGACGGCATCGTGTGGTGGACTGATCCAACGATGTCTTCTGCGTCACGACATGGAGTGGGCGAGGTTCTCCAATGCGGCAACCGCCTCTTGTTCCCGACCGTCAGGGACAAACAAGTGATCGTGGAAAAATCCAGAAACAGGATTTGCCCCCATATCATGCTTTGCCAACTCAGACGCGATAACAGCCATAAACCCGACGGCTTCGAGGGAAGAGTGTATGTTGAGGGTGATCATCCGACATGGAAACTCGAACGGGAGCGAATGAGCTTCGGCTTCGGACTTGAGCAGAATAAGGGTCATGCCTTCGGCCTCTTGAAACATCATGCGGGGTGTAATGTCAGGAATGGGCTGGTGCGGCGGGCACGTGGCAAAGACGAACACGCCGTCGTGCAGCACAGCAGATAGCGATTTGATCAGCGCGTTAAGGTTTGTCTCTCCGACCATGAGTGCTCCAAACACGTTGTCTTCGGGTGTGGCGTCTCAGTAGATTGTTTTACCTTCTTTCGCCATGTCCACGAAGGCTCTGAGCCGACGTGTCATATGCCGTTTGCTGCGGTAGTTGAGCGAATAACGCGGCAAAGACGACAGATGTTCGCCGAGCACTTCAACCAAGCCGTCGTTCGTGACAGATGGCGCTGCGATCTCCGCATAGACATAGGCGAGGCCAAGTCCGTGGCGCGCGTAGTGCAAAAGGGACCGCATGTCGTTCGCAACCAGCCTGGGCTTCGGCTGCATGGTGAATGGTCCGTCGGGTCCAGTGAAACCCCAAGGGGCATGATGCCCTCCGGCCCCGAAGGCATAACAAATCGCGTCGTGGTCCAGAATGTCGCGTGGTTGTTGTGGAACACCCTTGGTTGCAAGATAGGCCTGCGATGCCACGATGCTCATTGACAGCTCGGGACCAACGGCAACCGCATGGGTGTCAGGGTTAAGCAACGTGTTTGATCGGATGGCTGCATCAATGCCCGATGTCAGCAGATCAACCTTTTTGTCGTCATAGATCAGCTCGACATCGACCGCCGGGTAGGCGGCAGCAAACCGGGCGACCAGATCGTCTAGAAAGAACGGTCCGGCGCTGTAGGGGGCAGACAGGCGCAGCGTGCCGGTGATTTGATCCTTCTGATCGTCGAGATCGCGCATCGCGCCCTCCAGCTCTGCTATTGCCGGTAAGCTGCGCGCATAGAACCGCTCCCCGATTGGGGTTAGTGCAACCGATCGCGTGGAACGCTCAAAGAGGCGCACGCCAAGCCGGTCTTCAAACCGCTGGATAGCTTCACTCACCGACGCCGGGGCCTGGTGAAGGTGTTCGGCAGCAGCGCGGAAACCACCGCGGCGGGCAACTTCGACAAAGACGCGAATATCTCCAAAACTGCTTCTGCTCATTGTTCGATAATTCGATCACTGTTTTAGAATAAGTGCGGGTTATCCTTACGGTAGCGATGGCCTAGCTTCATGACAAGTCGTAATCATGAGGAAGACACAATGCCTAATATCATCGAGATTTTCGTCCTGAAGATGAAAGAGGGCGCCGAAGTTGATGCCATCCGCGAGGCGGCCCGCGCTGACTTTGTCGCACTTGAAGGTGTCACATCTTGGGAAACCTTGGTGACGACAGACCCGTCTCGCCAGACACTTTATGCGGATATTTTCACCTTCCCTAACTACGAAACGGCAAAGCGGGTGACACCCCAATTTGCGCAACGCCCCGCGACAAAAGCCTTCCTCGGCCAGATCGAAGAAATGATCGTGGGCCAGTTTTTCACAACCTACCAACCCAAAGCATCGGAGTAAGACCATGACTGAACGCGAAGAAATCGAAGCCATCATCAACCAGTGGAATGGCGGCCTAGACGGTGGCGACATTGAGCGGATGGTCAACACGTGCCACCCGGACGTCATGACGGTCAATGAACGCCAACCTGTAACCGTGGGCACCCAAGCCATTCGCGACAAATACAATCCGCGCATTGCAGCCGCTGAAATCACCTCCGGTTATGACATCGAAGACCTGCAATTTTATGGTGACACTGCCGTGGTCTGTGGTCGTTTCTACGGAACCATGAAGATGCGCGATACCGGTGATGTCCGCAGCCCCGAGGGCCGCCTGGTGCTTGTCTACAAGCGCGACGAGACCGGAGCGTGGAAGATGATCCTCGACATGGACAACAACGGGCCTTCCTAAGTCCTCCCTTGGTCGCGCCGCTTAACTCTGTAGTTTTCGTTGCGAGCGATGCGCCTCTGGAGCCTGCTCACTTCAAACCATCGCCTTTTTAGATGCCAATTGCTGACAAGCGCATATGAACTAGGGCATTTCTTCAGAACGGGTTGAACGTAACTGCAAGGGTGCAGAGACGCCTAAAATCACTTAAGTTGATACGAAGTTGCGTTCATAGCCGACAAAAGTTCTAAGTCTCGCGGGGCAAGTTGCGATTCACATCGGAAGGCATACAGAGATTTTTTGGCTGGGATGGTAGGATTCGAACCTACGGTACACTGTACCAAAAACAGTTGCCTTACCACTTGGCTACATCCCAACGTGTCGCGGTAATTAAGCCCCTCTGACCGGACGCGCAAGACCCGTTTTTGACAAAAATTGTGCATTTTCCGTCAATCCTACCAGCTAATGCGCTGCTCCTAGCGGGTGACGTCGATCAGAACCGCGCCTTGGCGGCCCCCTGTTTCGACGGCCTGATGGGCCTTTGCCGTATCGGCGAGCGGATAGATTTTGTCGACTGGACAGTGCAGCGTATTGGCATCTAGCGCGGCGTGTAGAGGCGCAATCGCGCTTTGGCGCTCTGCCGAAGGCAACAGGTAGATCAGCTCGATATCGATTGTCACGGCCTTGAACAGGAGCGGGTAAAACGGGAGGCTTGGGGTCATGTCCTGCGCTGATCCGAAGGCCGCAATGACACCATTTGGCGCCATGACCGCAGTGTCCGTTTCAATGTTTCGCCCGAATTCCACTTCGACGATGCGCTCAACCTGTTGTCCGCCATTTGCCTCCAGAATCTGGTTTGCAAGGTCTGGTGCGGCATAGTCCAACACAGCGTCGGCGCCAGCCTCTTCACATCGCGCCATACCCGCCCCTCGGGCCGTCGCAATCACCCTTGCACCGCCCCATTTTGCGAGTTGCACCGCCAGGTAGCCAACGGTGCCCGCGCCACCATGCACGAGCACGGTTTGGCCGGTGACCTCTCCGCTGCCAAAAACGGCGTGGACCGCCGTCAGTCCTGGAATGCCCAGGATCGCCCCTGTTTCAAGGCTGGTCTTGTCGGAGAGTGGGACCGCTTGCTCGGCTGGTAAGGTGATGTGCGTCGCTGCGGTTCCAAATGCGCGTTGCCATTGACCGTTCCAGACCCAGACGCGTTCACCGATGCGCGCCGGATCTACGCCAGGCCAACCGAAGCAATGACGCCCGCGCCGTCGCTGTGCGCGGCACAACCTTTGGGAAGGGCGGTCTGGTGACCCCCGGGCGCGATCCTGCGCGGGCTTTGACATCCGATGGGTTGACCCCGGAAAACGCCATTTCAACGCAGACCTCACCCGGGCCGGGCACCCGTCCGGGCAGATCCGATAGCTGCAACACCTCTGCCGCCGCGCCAAACTGATCATAACTAATTGCACGCATTGCGAAGCCTCTTTGTATTCAGGGTCATTCAGCGCTACCCTAGGGTGAATTACACGGAATACCATCGGGTATTCACGGGATGGGATAGGGTCATGAAAGTGCTGCGAACGCCCGACCACCGTTTTGACGGGTTGGTCGATTTTCCCTTTGAGCCGCATTACCTGGGCATCGATGACACCGAAGGCGGCGCACTGCGGGTGCACTATCTGGATGAGGGGCCTTCTGCCGTGGCGCCGGTTCTGCTGATGCATGGGGAGCCGACCTGGTCCTATCTCTACCGTCACATGATCCCGGTCTTTACGGCGGCGGGTCACCGGGTTGTGGCGCCGGATCTGGTGGGGTTTGGTCGGTCCGACAAGCCGATCAAACGCGAAGACTACACCTACCAGCGGCATGTCGACTGGATGTCTGATGTGCTGGATCAGCTTGATCTGCACCGTATCACGCTGGTCTGTCAGGATTGGGGTGGGTTGATCGGATTGCGGTTGCTCGCACAAATGCCCCACCGGTTCTCGCGCCTTGTTGTGGCAAACACTGCCCTGCCAACCGGCGATCAGACCCTTGGAAAGGCCTTTGCATCCTGGCGCACCTATTCGCAGGAGGTCGACGAATTCCGTGCCGGACGCATTGTCTATGGCGGCACGGTCAGCAAGTTATCCGAGGCTGAAATCGCCGCATACGACGCGCCGTTTCCGGATGAGACATATCAGGCCGGTGCGCGCCAGTTTCCCATGCTGGTACCGGACCGGCCGGATGATCCCGCGTCCGAGGCCAATCGCCGCTCCTGGGAGGTTTTGCGCACGCTTGAGCTTCCGGTGCTCACGCTATTCGGCGCTGAGGACAGAATCATGGCGGGCGTGGACCGGGTGTTTCAGACTGAAATGGTCGGCGCTGCGGGCCAGCCGCATAAGGTCCTTCCCGGTGCCGGGCACTTCCTGCAGGAGGACGTCGGACCCGAACTCGCGCGTCTGACCAATTCATTTATCGCGTCGAGCATTGCTGCAACCGGGCATGGATAGCGCGGCAATGCAGGTGGGTTATTCCCGGATCTCATCCGGTGCCACCCCCCAAAGGCGGGATTTTGGGGCCCATCCCCGATAGCCGCCGGAGCGCAGCTGGCACCATTCCGGCCCGCATTTCCCAAGCCGGGCAATCACCCCAAGCTCAAGGGCTGCGGCCACCGGCGCTTCGGCATCGGGACGGACGTGGATCGGCAGCATATCCTTTTCCACGATCACTGTGCGCACGCCGGACAGCAGGGAATAATGCACCCATCCGCCCTGGCCATCGCGATCCTCGACGCGGCGCCAGTGCCCGTGTTCCGCAACGATCTGCAGGGGCATGTCGCGGTGTTTGAAAACCCAGTCAATGCGGTGTGTCAGCGAGGGGCCGCGCCGCACGTTTCCCTCGGTAGCTTTCATCGAGACATAGCGCGGCAGTGGCAGATTCGTAACGGGGCCCGTGTCGCGTGCAAAACCCGGCGAATGTGTCACCGCAAGCAGGAGGCCCCCAACGAGGGCTGCAAAAAAGGTTTTGGTCATGACAGTGCCCGTTATTCGTATTTTGCCCGATTGAATGCGCGAGGTTCTTGTGCCTCGTCGCCATCTCAGCCACCATGCCATGAAAAGGGTGGTTGCGCCAAGTCCGGGGAGGCCCAAAATGCCAAAGCCTAAGCTGAGTGTTGTCGTTACGCGACGGTTGCCGGAAGCGGTAGAGACGCGCCTGTCTGAGCTTTTCGATGTAAAACTGCGCGATGACGACACGCCGATGAGCCGCACCGATCTGGTCTCGGCCATGAAATCCGCGGACGTGCTGGTGCCGACGGTGACTGACGAGATCGATTCTGCCCTGATCGGGCAGGCGGGCGACCGTTTGAAGCTGATCGCGAATTACGGAGCAGGGGTTGATCATATTGATGTTTCCACCGCCCGTCAGCGCGGCATTCTGGTGTCGAACACGCCCGGTGTGCTGACCGATGATACCGCCGATATGACCATGGCGCTGTTGCTGGCGGTGCTGCGCCGGATGCCCGAGGGGCTGAATGTGATGCAATCCGATGGCTGGGACGGCTGGGCGCCCACCGCGTTTCTGGGCGGTCGGGTTGGCGGTCGCCGGTTGGGCATTCTGGGAATGGGCCGGATCGGGCAGGCGGTTGCACGCCGGGCGGCGGCCTTTGGCATGCAGGTGCATTATCACAATCGCCGCCGGTTGCGTCCCGAGGTCGAGGAGGCGCTGGAAGCCACCTATTGGGAGAGCCTCGATCAGATGGTTGCCCGCATGGATGTGATCTCCATCAACTGCCCGGCCACGCCGTCGACGTTTCACCTGATGAACGCCCGTCGCTTGAAACTGATGAAGCCAGAAGCAGTGATCGTGAACACCTCGCGCGGTGAAGTGATCGACGAAAACGCCCTGACCCGCATGCTGCGATCCGGTGAGATCGCAGGCGCTGGTCTCGATGTCTATGAACGCGGCACCCATGTGAACCCGCGTCTTCGAGAGCTCGAAAACGTGGTGTTGCTGCCGCATATGGGCTCCGCCACCCGCGAGGGACGGATGGAGATGGGCGAAAAAGTCATCATCAACATCAAGACCTTCGACGACGGCCACCGACCACCGGATCAGGTTGTGCCGTCCATGCTATAACCCCAGCTTTCAGATTGGAGAGACCATGCGACTTTTCTTGACAGGACTGGCCCTTTGCGCCGCAACAACCGCAGGTGCACAACAGGCCGCGGACGCGGTTCAGCCAGAGGCCGCAACGCAGGGTGCGTTTCAGGCAATCTCTGAAGATGTTGCTGCGGCGCTGGAGGCAAAATTCGCGGGCACGCCGGTTGAGGCGCAGGACTGGATGGTGGCCGCGGCCAACCCCTGGGCGGTCAAGGCGGGGGCCGACGTGTTGGCCAAGGGTGGCTCCGCAGCAGATGCGCTGGTCGCCGTACAGGCGATGCTCGGTCTGGTGGAGCCGCAATCCTCCGGCCTCGGCGGCGGGGCGTTTCTGGTCTATTTCGATGCAGCAACCAGCACGCTGACCACCTTGGACGGGCGCGAAACCGCGCCTTTGGCGGCCACGCCGCGTCTCTTTCAGGACGGCAGCGGGGAACCGTTGAGTTTTTATGATGCGGTTGTCGGTGGCTTGTCGGTCGGCACGCCCGGCACCCCCGCCTTGATGGAAGACGCCCACGTGCGCTGGGGCAAACTGCCCTGGGCGGAGTTGTTGGCGCCTGCCATCACCCGCGCGCAGGAGGGTTTCGAAGTCTCGCCCCGTCTTGCAGGTTTGATCGAAGGCGATGCGGAACGCCTGGGCCGTTTTGCGACCACGTCTGAGTACTTCATGCCTGGGGGCGCGCCGCTTGCAGCAGGCGATCTGCTGAAAAACCCAGACTATGGTGCGACCCTGCAAGCCATGGCAGAGGGTGGCACGCGTGCCTTCTATACCGGTGAGATTGCCGCCGATATCGTGAATACCGTACAAACGGCTGAAGGCAATCCCGGCGTCTTGTCCACGCTTGATCTAGGCATCTATGCGGTCAAGGAACGCGCGCCGGTCTGTGTGACCTACCGCGCGCATGATGTTTGTGGCATGGGGCCGCCGTCTTCCGGGGCGCTGACCGTCGGGCAGATCCTCGGGATGCTGGACAATTACGATCTGAGCGCTGGCCCCATGGACATTGAAGTCCGCCGCCTGATTGGTGACGCGTCGCGCTTGGCCTTTGCGGACCGGGGCCGCTACATGGCGGACAGCGATTTTGTGCCGGTACCGACCAGGGGGCTTCTGGACACGATGTATCTTGCGGGACGTTCCGCCCTGCTGGCGGGCGATGACGCGCTGCCCGAAGTGACCCCCGGCGCGCCGGAATTCGACCATGCGCTGATGTGGGCGGATGATCAGTCGATTGAGCTGCCCTCGACCTCCCATTTCGTGATCGTCGATGCAGAGGGCAATGTCGCTTCCATGACCACGACCATTGAAAACGGCTTTGGCAGCCGCCTGATGGTGCGGGGTTTCCTGCTCAACAACGAACTGACCGATTTCTCCTTCCGCTCGCATGTGGATGGCGTGCCGATTGCCAACCGGGTTGAGCCGGGCAAGCGCCCGCGGTCCTCCATGGCACCGACCATTGTGATGAAAGACGGTGCGCCGGTCCTGGCCATCGGCAGCCCGGGCGGCAGCCGGATCATCGGCTATGTCGCGGAGAGCATCATCGCGCATCTGGATTGGGGGCTGGACGTACAACAGGCCGTGTCGGTGCCGCATGCGGTCAACCGCTTCGGCACGTATGATGTGGAGGAAGGCACCTCCGCCGAGGCGCTGACCGAGGGGCTAACCGCCCTGGGGTATGAAGTCGGCAGCCGTGCGCTGACCTCGGGTCTGCATGCGATTTCGATTGGTGAGGGGCTCAAGGGCGGCGCAGATCCCCGCCGCGAGGGCATTGCACTGGGCCAATAGGATCGGTCACTCTGGGGAGGCAGACTATGGTGTATCACGCGACGTTGCCGCGCAACGAGACCGGTATCGAAACCGTTCTTGGCGTGCTGAAACAGCAATTCGGGGAGCGGTTCCAGGCCGGGCAGGCGATCCGGGAACAGCATGGGCACACGACAACCTGGATCGAAAACCAACCCCCTGACGCGGTTGTTTTTGTAGTGGATACGCAGGAAGTGTCCGACGTCGTGGCCGCCTGTGCGCAGCATAGCGTCCCGGTGATTGCCTATGGGACCGGCACCTCGCTGGAGGGTCACGTGAACGCACCTGCCGGTGGTATCTGCATCGACGTCAGCCAGATGGACAGGGTGCTGGAGGTGAATGCGGGCGATCTCGACTGTCGTGTGCAGCCGGGCGTCACGCGGATGGCGCTGAACACGCATCTGCGGGATCAGGGGCTGTTTTTCCCCATCGATCCGGGCGCGGATGCGTCTTTGGGCGGGATGGCCGCAACGCGCGCGTCAGGCACCAATGCCGTGCGCTATGGCACGATGAAAGACAATGTGCTGGCCGTGGAAGCGGTGATGCCCGATGGCAAAATCATCCGCACCGGCACCCGCGCGCGCAAGTCTTCTGCGGGGTATGATCTGACGCGGCTGTTGGTGGGGTCAGAAGGTACCCTGGGGATCATCACCGAGATCACCTTGAAATTGCAGGGCATTCCGGAGGCCATCAGTTCCGCAAGCTGTTCCTTTCCGACGGTGGATGCTGCCTGCCAGACGGTCATGGCTGTGATCCAATATGGGCTGCCGGTCGCGCGGATCGAGCTTCTGGATGCGGCAACTGTCGGTGCCGTGAACGCCTATTCCAAGCTCGACCTGCCCGAGACACCGCTGTTGCTGCTGGAGTTTCATGGCACGGAGGCCGGGGTGGTGGAACAGGCCGAAATCTTTGGTGCTTTGTCGGAGGATCACGGCGGCCAGGGCTATGCGGCGACAACCACCACAGAGGAGCGCAACCAGCTCTGGCAGGCCCGCCACGATGCCTATTGGGCGATGCTGCAGGTCCGCCCGGGTGCAAAGGCCATTGCAACGGATGTTTGCGTACCGATTTCCCGGCTGGCCGATTGCGTCGGTGCGGCACAGGGCAAGGCAGAAGAGTTGGGGCTGGTTGCGCTGATTGTCGGTCATGCCGGTGATGGGAATTTCCACGTCACCTTGCTGGTGGATATGCAGAATGCCGAGGAGTTGGAGAGCGCCACGCTGTTCGTGGGTTGGCTGAATGAAGTCGCCATCAAGATGGATGGGACCTGTACAGGCGAGCATGGCATCGGGCAGGGCAAGAAGAAATATCTTGTGCAGGAACTGGGTGGCGCGACCGACGTCATGAGCGCGGTCAAACAGGCCTTGGACCCCAAAGGCATTATGAATCCTGGCAAAATTCTCTCCCCGGATGACTAAGCCCACACCGTTCTCTTTCAGATCTGCGATGACGGGCATGCTTGTTGCTGCTTTGTTGTGTTGCACAGCCGCTGCCTTGGCGGATGAGGTGGTATACGACGTCAAGGTCACGTTGAATTGGTCGGAAGACACAGCCCTGTCGCCGCCAGATGATGCGCATTGGTCCCGGTTAATCGCTTTCGCACATTCGGGGCGCTACACCCTGTTTCGGGATGGGGATACGGCCTCCAGCGGTCTGGCGTTGGTCGCGACAAACGGGCGTGTGACGGTCTTGGAAGCTGAGGTGGCGGAGGCCGCGCGCCGGGGCCGTGCCGCGGCGCCTGTCATCCTGCCGGGAACCGAGGCGGGACGCGGCACATTTGAATTTACCCTCGCACTGTCGGAGAAACACGATCAGGTTTCATTCGCGACCATGCTGGCACCCAGCCCGGATTGGTTCAGCGGTGTGAGCAATATATCCCTGAAGACCCCAGAAGGCTGGCGTGAAAATCTCACGGTGCCTCTTTGGGTCTGGGATGCGGGGGCGGACAGTGGGCAGGCCTACAGCGGTCCTAATCTCCCCACACAGCCACGCCAATCCATCAGGCTCCTGACCCACCCCGCGTTTTTGCAAGCCGACGGATTGCGCCCGATCGGGCGCGCCGTTTTTTCCAGGGTGTCGCCCTAGGCAGTCGCATTTTGCCGAAGCGTGGTGTGGGAAAAGTCGTTTTTGCGCGCTTTGCGGTCGGCTGGGCAGAGCGCGGACGCTCAGGTGTTTTCTAGAAATAGGGCAACTTCGCAAGACAGAGGATTCGGCGCATGAAAACCCAGGTAAAAGCCCTTGTCGTTGGCGGCGGTGCTGTCGGCACCTCCATTGCCTATCATCTGGCGCGCGCGGGATGGGACGATGTGATGCTGCTGGAGCGGGACGAGCTGACCTCCGGCTCCACCTGGCACGCGGCGGGGCTGCTGCCCTATTTCAACATGTCCTATGCCACCACGCATATTCATGATTATTCGATCCGGTTTTACAAGACGCTGGAGGAGGAGACCGGGCTGAATGCGGGGTTCGCCGTTGTGGGCAACCTGCGGATGGCGCAAACGCAGGAGCGCATGGATGAATACATGCTCTACGCCTCCACGGCCGAAACCTGCGGCGTGCCCTACCAGTGGATGACGCCGGATGAGATCAAGGAAAAATGGCCGCTCATTCGCACCGATGACCTCAAGGGCGCGCTTTACCACCAAACCGATGGCTACATTAACCCCGCCGATGTGACCATGGCGATGGCCAAGGGTGCGCGGCAACGCGGCGTGATGATCGAGCGGAAATGGCAGGCGGATGCCTTTCACTGGAACGGCACCCATTGGGAGGTGACCGCGACGAAGATGGCCGAAAAGGGCGGCAATCTGGTGCCCACCGACGAGCAGATCGTGATCACAGCGGAACATGTGGTGACCGCCTCCGGCAACCATGCGCAGCGCACCGCCAAGATGCTGGGCATCAAGATGCCCGCGATCCCGGTCGAGCACCAATTCATCGTGATGGATCAGGACCCGGAATTGGTGAAGTTCCGCGCCGAAGGCAATGTCGAACACCCCGTCGTCCGCGATGCCGATGCGCAATCCTACGTGCGCGAAGAACGCGGTGGCTGGATTTTGGGCGTCTACGAAAAAGGCGCGCCTGCACGGTTCGAATACGGTGTGCCGGACAGTTTCCGCGCCGATCTCTTTCAGCTCGATCTGGAGCGGATCGAAGATCAATACATGGCGATGAACCACCGTATCCCGTCCTGCGAGGATTGCGGGCTGAAAGACGATTTCAACGGGCCGATCTGCTATACGCCCGACGGCAATCCGCTGGTGGGCCCGGCACCGGGGCTGACAAATATGTGGCTGGCTGAGGGCTTCTCCTTCGGGATCACGGCGGCGGGGGGCACCGGGTATTACCTCGCGCAGATGATGGTCGACGGCGAGGCCGAGATCGACATGGCGTCGCTTGATCCCAAGCGCTACGGCGACTGGATGACGACCGAATTTGCCGCGCGCAAGAACGAGGAAGCTTACAACCACGTCTATATTCTGCATCACCCCGACGAGGAGCGCCCGGCGTGTCGGCCCCTGCGCACCTCTCCGGCCTACGACCGGCAAGCGGCACGCGGTGCGCAATTTGGCTGGGTCAACGGGTGGGAGCGTCCGAACTATTATGCGCCCGAAGGCTTCAACGATCACGACAGCCGCTCGTTCCGGCGCGGCGGTTGGTGGCAATATGCGGTCGACGAGGCCAAAGCGATCCGCGAAGGGGTTGGCCTGATTGACGCCACGGCCTTCACCAAGCATCGGATCAGCGGGCCAGGTGCAACCGGTTTCCTCGATTGGTTCACAACCAACAAGCTGCCGAAAGTCGGGCGCATCAATCTGACCTATGCGCTGACCAGCCACGGCACGACGCGGACCGAATACACCATCGTGCGGCTGGCTGAAGATGACTATTACCTGGTCTCAGCCGGGGCCTGGCACGCCTATGATCAGGACTACCTTTACAAGACCATCATGGAGAAAGAGGAAGAATTCGGCCGCATCAACGAGCAGGATGTGACCACGCAATGGGGGGTTTTCGCCATTGCCGGACCAAAAGCGCGTGATGTGCTGCAATCGGTGATCAAGGACGCGGACCCGGCGACGGCCCTGTCGAACAAGCGGTTCCCCTGGCTGTCCATGCGCCAGATCGAACTGGGCATGTGCCCCGTCAAGGCGATCCGTGTGGCCTATACCGGCGAATTGGGCTGGGAGTTGCACCACCCGATCGAGATGCAGAACTACCTCTTTGATCTGCTGGAAAAAGCCGGGGAAGCGCATAGCATGAAACTGGTGGGCGCACGGGCGCAGAACTGGCTGCGGCAGGAAAAATCATATCGCGCCTTTGGCACCGAACTGGGCCGGGACGCCACGCCGCTGGAGGCGGACCTGCCGCGGTTTGTTGACCTCTCCAAGGAGTTCCACGGCAAGGACCGGATGCAGGCCACCGGCGTGCGGTCAAAATGCGTGACCCTGCTGATCGACGGACCATCCGACGCGGACCCCTGGGGGCGTGAAGCGCTCTACCATGGTGATACACGGGTTGGGCGTCTGACCTCGGGCGGGTATTCCGTGGCCTTCGGCAAAAGCATTGGCATGGGATACGTGACCCCGGAACTGGCGGTGCAGGGCACCAAGCTCAAGGTCAAGATGTTTGATCAGTTGTGGGATGCCGAGGTGGTCGAAGACAGCCCCTATGATCCGAAAAACGAGCGTATCCGCGTGGATGGCTAGGGCTCCGGCTTCGTCGCGGCAAAGACGAGGTTGTTGGCTGGCATTTCGATACGCTTGAGGGGGTGCGCGCCTGCCAATTCCAGCCAGGCGCAGAGATCCTGATCGTTCTTGTACCCAATGGCGGGATCCGCGGCACGCAAATCAGCGTCAAAACGTGTATCACCATCACTGGTTAAAACACCGTTTCGTTTGAAAGGCCCGTAGAGGATGAATGTGCCCCCGGGCGAAAGCGCGCGCATCGCCTCGGTCACCAACGTCTTGGCGGGTTGCTCTGGGATGAGATGCAGCAGGTTGATCAATACGATCAGGTCTTTTTGACCCGCTTGGCGATGCCAATCGGCTTGCGTGGCATCCAGCATCCGCGCGGGCGCGACGTTCCCAAGGCCTGCGTCCTGCACATAGGCATCGATGCTGGATATGCGCGCGGCATCGACTTCGGTGGGGTGCCACCTCAGACCTGGCATGGCGGTGGCAAAGGCTGTGACATGCTGGCCTGTCCCGCTGGCGATTTCGAGCGCCTGCCCAGATTTGGGCGCGTGAGCGCGCAGCAGATCACAAAGGAATTCTGCATTGCGGGCGGCGGCGGGCGCGTGCAGTTTCGCGCCCTCCAGGCTGGCCGCAACGCTGGCGTTTGGGGGTAACTTGGAGGTCATCGCAACCTGTCCGGGGTCAACGCCGCACGTGTTTCAGGGTCCAATTCGGATGATCTTCCCAGCACGATATCCGCAAGAAGACGCGATGCGGCGGGTGCGGTTTGCATGCCATACCCGCCCTGCGCTGCACACCAGATAAATTCGGGCATTGCAGGCTCGCGCCCCAGAACAAGCGACCTGTCAGGTGCGAAACTGCGCAGGCCCGCCCAGCTGGATTGCAGGCGCGTAACGGGTTCCGTGACCATCTCCTCATAGAGCGCCAGCCCTTGCGCTAGCGTCAGGTCTTCGGCCCAGGCGTCATGGGGTGCCACCGGATCTTCATCCGCGGGGGAGACCAGCAGATGCCCGGCATCGGGTTTCGCGTACCAGCTTTCATTGACGCCGAAAAACATTGGCCAGGTGCTGACGTCGTGACCGCCGGGGGCGGGGATGCGCGCCATGGACCGACGATGGGGCACGATGTTCAGCGCTGCAACACCCGCCATCTGAGCGACCTGATCCGCCCAGGCCCCTGCCGCATTGACCAGGGTCGGCGCAACCTCTGTTCTGTCGCCCGCGCTCACGTGCCAGCACCCATTTTCCCGAACAATCGCGTTCACGCGACTGCCGGGGATCACCGTGCCGCCATTCTGGCGCAGGGTACGGGCAAAATCCTGCAGCAACAGGTCCGTGTCGATGTCCTGGGCATCTTCGTGATAGGCGGCAAAGGCCAGCTTTTCCCGGTCCAGCACAGGCACAAACGCACAGGCCTCCTCTATGGTAATCGGCGTCGTGCCCAGTGTTGCGATGTCTTGTTCATAGGCGGCGCGTTCATGGGCTTGCGCAATGATCATCAATCCGCGCGGGCTGAGATACCCACCATCCTGCAGAAAATCGACACTGGCCCGGTTCAACGCCTGAACGCTGGGGGCTCCGTAATTCTGCTCGATCAGCGCCGCGGACCGGCCAGAGGCGTGATAGCCGAGCGCTGTTTCCGCCTCAATGACGGTGACCTGCGCGTCTTCGGACAAACGCGCCGCGGCAGAAAGGCCGGCAATCCCCCCGCCAATGACGAGGATGTCCGTCATTGCTGTTCTTCGATCCGATCCGTGGCGGGCGGTGGTGTGGGGCTGAGAGCCGCCAAGCGACCATAAAGATTATCGCTCATCTGATAGTCCAGGGCGGCCAATGATGGTTCAAGTTGCTGAGCTGAGCGTGCGGATATGATCGGCGTCGGCCCTATCGGATGCGCGGCGGCCCAGGCCACGGCCAAGGTTGCCGCGTTGACACCGATTTCCGCGGCGACCTCACTAAGCCCGACCGCGGCCGCATGCATCCAGTCAAGGCCGTAGCGCGCAGCGTAGCGATCATCTTCGGTCAGACGTCCGCCTTTGCCCGCGTTGTATTTCCCGGTCAGCAGCCCGCCCCCCAGCGGGGAATAGGGCGCACAGGCCACGCCCTGATCGGCGCACATCGGCAGGATTTCCACCTCCGCCTGCCGCTTCACGAGATTGTACATCGGTTGCAGGATATCGACGGTGACGTCGAATTTTGCCGCGATGTTGATGGCTTTGACCACCTGCCAGGCGGCGAAATTCGACACGCCCACGTAGCGGATCAGACCCTGCTGTTTCAGCTCGGCCAGCGCTTCCATGCTCTCATGCAGGTCCGTGTCAGGGTCGAAGCGGTGCATGTAGAGGATATCGACCACATCGAGGTTCAGACGTTTGCGCGAGATCGCGAAGGAGTCCTGGATGTTCTGTTTCGACCCGCCCCCGGTGTAGGCGGCTTTGGTCGCGATGATCAGACGGTCACGCCGGTCCCCCAGCAACTTGCCCAGAATTTCCTCTGACGCGCCGTCGTTATAAACATAGGCGGTGTCGAAATGGGTGATGCCGCCCGCGATGGAGGCCTCGAACATTTCGCGCGCGGCGGTTTCATCGGCCCGCCCGCCAAATTGCATGGTGCCAAAGGCAAGGCGGCTTGCGGGGGTGCCATCAGGGCTGGTCAACGCATGTGTCATAGGTTCAGAAGTGGCATGACCCGGCGCGCCATGCAATGATCAAAACACTTGATTGAGCGCGGAAAGGATGCGGACATGATTACGGCACATAAGTCTGATTTGGAGGGCACATCGCGTGACGCATCGGGGCCTGGCTGGACCAGCCTGCGTCTGCTGGTCAAATCGGATGGCATGGGGTTTTCCATGACCGAGACGCGAGTGCTTCCGGGGGCGGTATTGACGTTGGAGTACAAGAACCACGTCGAGGCCTGCTATTGCATTGGCGGTGCGGGTACGGTCACCGAGCTTGACAGTGGCACCGTGCACCACATCACACCGGGCGTCCTCTATGCCCCGAACGCGCATGACCGGCATGAGGTGCGCAACGATGGGACGGAACCCTTCCACCTGATCTGCGTGTTTTCACCCGCGCTGCAGGGCGATGAGGTACATGGACCGGATGGCAGTTACGCGTCGTCCTGATCCGTTTGGGGCCTCAGGTTCAGGATGAAATCGCTCACTTTTTGCGCGCTCATTTCGCAAGGGTAAAGCCGCGCGCCCCTGTTCAGCCGGTAGAAATTCAGGCTGATATAGTCGTTTCCACCCAGTTCTTCGGCGACCAGCTTGATGGATTTTCCGGCGTTGAACAGGGTCTTGGACACAACATATCTGCGGTTTCCCGTCTGGCCCCTGAACACACCGGTTGGAAGGGCCAGCAGGGCGGCTTCGACCCCCGCCTGTGGGGCGGGTGTCATGAGTTCTGGCCGATTTTCGGCTCGGTGCCTGCGCGCAGGCGCGAGATGTTGGCGCGGTGCCGCCATAGAACGATTACTGTCAGCAAGCCCCCCAGAACCACCGCTTCGCCCTCTCCGAGGAAGACCAACAGAAATGTCGAGGCGGCGGCAGAGACAAGTGCCCCCATCGAAGAGATGCGCCACAGCAGTGCGCCGATCAGCCAGGCGATGCAGCACCCGATGCCCACCGGCAGGCTGAGCGCGAGCATGATGCCCAAAAACGTCGCCACCCCCTTGCCGCCCGCGAACCGCAGCCAGACCGGGTAGCAATGCCCGATCATGGCCATCAGCCCGGCGATCTGGGCGGTGTCCTCGCCACCAAAAGCACGCGCCAGCAAGACCGCAGCCGCCCCTTTGCCGCCATCCAGGATGAGCGTGAGCGCCGCTGCGGTCTTGTTCCCGGTGCGCAGCACATTGGTGGCGCCGATGTTGCCTGACCCGATATCGCGCAGATTGCCGAGACCCATCACGCGGGCCAGAACCATGCCAAAGGGGATTGATCCCAGCAGGTAGCCAATCAGGGCCCAGAGCAGCAGAATGCTGGCGGCATGTTCGATGACGGGCATCAGGTCCTCTCAAAAACGCAAGTACCGGCGACGTAGGTTGACAGGACCTTACCCTGCATCCGGGCCCCGTCAAACGGGGTGTTGCGCGATTTGGAGCGCAGCGTTGCACGGTCCATCAGAAACGGCGCGTCAGGGTCAAACAGCACCAGATCTGCTGGGGCGCCAATGCTCAACCGTCCGCTCTCCAGCCCCAGACGTTTCGCCGGGTTCAGCGACATCGCCCGCCAAAGCACAGGCAGATCAATCAGCCCGGCGTGATAAAGACGCATAGCTGCGGGCAAAAGCGTTTCGAGCGCCACAGCCCCGGAGGCCGCCTCCTCAAAGGGCAGGCGCTTGCTTTCCTCATCCTGCGGCGTGTGCATCGAAGAGATCACATCGATCAGCCCGGTTTTGACCGACTCAGCAACGGCCAGCCGGTCTTGTTCATCGCGCAGGGGTGGTTTGAGTTTGAAGAACGTCCGGTAATCCGCGACGTCCAGCGCATTCAGCGTCAGGTGGTGGATGGAAGTGCCTGCGGTCACATCCAGCCCGTTGGCCTTGGCACGTTCCAGCGCGGGCAAGGCACGGGCGCAGGTGATCTGGTCCGCGTGGTAGCGCGCGCCGGTCATCTCGATCAGGGCCAGGTCACGGTCCAGCGCCATGCGCTCGGCCATGGGGGACACGGCGGGCAACCCGCGCAGGGATGCGAATTTGCCGGAGGTTGCAGCGGCCCCTTTGCTGAGCCCGGGGTCCTGCGGATGCGCAATCACCAGCGCGCCCAGACTGCGCGCATAGGTCAGCGCCCGCGAAAAGACCTTGGTGTCGGTGACAACCCGGTCGCAATCGGTGAAGGCCACAGCGCCCGCATCCATCAGGAACCCGATCTCGGTCATCTCGCGGCCCGCGCGGCCTTTGGTCAGGGCGGCCATGGGCATGACGTTCACCGGGGCGGCTTCATTGGCGCGGCGCGTCACGAATTCCAGGGTTTCGGGGCTGTCGATGGCTGGTTCCGTATCGGGGCGCGTGATCATTGTGGTCACGCCGCCCGCCGCCGCGGCAAGGCCTGCTGAACGATAGCTTTCCTTGTGGCGATCCCCCGGTTCGCAAACTTTCACGCCGAGGTCGACAAGCCCCGGCGCGAGGTATTTCAGATGACAGTCGATGACCCGCCCCGATGTCAGGCGCGGCGCATCTTTGGGCAGGAGCTTGGTGATACGCCCGTCCTCGACCACCAGTCCGCCAATCGTGATCTCATCCCGTTCCGGATCGATCAGACGGGCGTTCAAAAAAGTTGTTTTTGTCATGTCACCACGCTCCGGGTGGGTTTCAGCATGGGCATCACTCTTATATCCGACACGGTCACGCTCATGAGCCGGCCCAGAGCATCAGGCCGACAACGCCAAAGGCGACCAGCAAGGCGATCATCGCAATGCGCCCCGACATTTTCGGGTCTTTTGGATCATTCATGATGGCATCCCCGCGTCTTCATCCCAAAATCCACCAAAGGCCAAGCACGAGCAGCACAATGATGCCCAATACCATCACGGCGCTTCCGGATCCTTTGCCACCACCCGGTTGGGGCGATTTTCCCGTCGCGCCGCTGTAGGGCTTGGCGCTTTCAGTCGCGATCGATCCGCCTGCTGCGGGAGGGGTGTATTCGGTGTAGGTCCCGATCAGCGTCAGATCGCCACCGGGTTTCAGGGTCACGTCCGTTCCGGCGAAACTGTCTGAAAAGAGCAAAAGGACATATCCCTCAAGGGCATCCAGTTTGCTGCGATCCGGCGTTATCTGGGTGTCTTCGACCGCGTAGCCTTCGGTGAGATAGGCGCTCAACCCCATGCCCGTCAGATCCGACATGGGAAAGATTTCGGTGGTGGAGGTGTCAAGATGCGGGTTGCCCAGCAATCTTCGCGCCAGATCGGGTTTCGGCAGGGTCTTTAACGCCTCCGCGACCTCGCCAGGGGCCTTATTGACCGCGAAAACCCGGATCGCGCCGCGCTCCTGCGCCTTGATCTCAATCTGTGTCGTCATGCGGGGGCCGCGCGGGTCAGCCGCAGGTTCTGCGCCAGCAGGTCCATGGCAGCCATGCGCACCGCCACCCCCATTTCAACCTGATCCTGAATGACGCTACGGTTGATGTCATCGGCCAGGGTCCCATCGATTTCCACGCCGCGGTTCATCGGGCCCGGGTGCATGACGATGGCGTCGGGTTTGGCGGATTTGAGCTTGTCTTCGTCCAGCCCGTAACGGTGGTAATACTCGCGTTCGGAGGGGATGAACCCGCCATCCATCCGCTCTTTTTGCAGGCGCAGCATCATCACCACGTCCACGTCCCGCAGCCCTTCGCGCATATCGTCAAAGACCTCGACGCCAAATTCCGCAATGCCGGCGGGCATCAGGGTGGGCGGGCCGATCAGGCGCAGGCGATTTTCCATCTTGCCCAGCAACATGATGTTGGACCGTGCGACGCGGGAATGCGCGATATCGCCGCAAATCGCGATGGACAGACGGTGCAAACGTCCCTTGGCGCGACGGATGGTGAGGGCGTCCAGCAGCGCTTGGGTGGGGTGTTCATGCCGCCCGTCGCCTGCGTTCAGCACCGCGCAATTGACCTTTTGCGCCAGCAGGTCGACCGCGCCCGAATGCGGATGGCGCACGACTAGCAGATCCGGATGCATCGCATTGAGCGTCAGCGCCGTGTCGATCAGCGTTTCGCCCTTTTTGACCGAACTGGCCTGCATCGCCATGTTCATCACATCGGCGCCAAGGCGCTTGCCTGCGATCTCGAAACTCGCCTGCGTGCGGGTCGAGTTTTCAAAAAACATGTTGATCTGGGTAAGCCCTGCCAGCACGTCGGCGTGTTTGTCGGATTGCCGGTTCAGGGCTGCATATTGATCCGCCAGATCCAGCAATGTGGTGATTTCTTCGGGGCGCAGGGCCTCGATCCCAAGCAGGTGGCGGTGCGGAAACGTCATGAGCGGCAACCTATCGTGATTTGCCACCTTATAGGGAGGGTGCGCGGCACGGGCAAGCTGGGCTTCGATGTGCAGGGGTGGTTCAGTTCGGCGCCAAGCCAGCATAGTATGCCCGCATGGAATCAGCAGAGTTTCACAACGCCTTGGCGCTTTTGGATTGGCAGGTCGAACTGGGCGCGACCGAGGCGATCTGCGATGCGCCGGTCAATTGCTACGAATTGCCCGAAACGCTGGCGAAACCAAAGACGCAGAAGGCCGCGCAGATAGCTGCGGGAACGGCTCCCCCACCGCTGCAGGTTGATCCCGTTGCCGAAGCGCAGCGCGTAGCGATGGCTGCGCAGGATCTGGAGAGCCTCAAGGCGGCGCTGGGCGCTTTTGAGCATTGCGAGTTGAAGCGCGGCGCGCGCAATCTGGTGTTCTCTGACGGTTTGCCGGGGGCGTCTGTGATGATCATCGGCGAGGCGCCGGGGCGGGATGAGGACCGCGAAGGCCGCCCCTTCGTCGGACGCGCGGGCCAGTTGCTGGACAAGATGCTGGCGTCAATTGATATGGGCCGCAACCACGCGTCCGCACCGGTCTATATCACCAACGTTCTGCCATGGCGACCGCCGCAAAACCGCGATCCGCTGCCGCAGGAGATTGCCATGATGCGCCCCTTCCTGGAACGTCACATCGCCCTGGCAAAACCCCAAGCCCTTGTCATCATGGGGAATATAAGTGCGCAGGCCCTGTTGGGCAAACGCGGGATCACGCGGCTGCGCGGCACCTGGACGGAGTGTTTCGGCTTGCCAGCGCTGCCGATGTTCCACCCGGCTTATTTGCTGCGGCAACCCGCAGCCAAACGCGACGCCTGGGCAGATTTGTTGAGCCTCAAGGCGCGGATTGCCGATGGTTGATCCGATCACTTTGATGGCATTTGTGCCTGCGGCTTTGGCGCTGAACCTCACGCCGGGCGCAGATATGATGTTCTGTCTGGGGCAGGGGGTGAAGTCCGGGCCGCGTGCCGCCTGGCTGGCCAGCGCGGGCATCGCCACGGGCGGCATGATCCACGTATTGCTGGCTGGTGCCGGGCTCAGCGCGGTGGTGGCGTCGATGCCGCTGGCCTTTGACGTCATCCGCTGGGTCGGCGTGGCCTATCTGCTCTGGCTGGCCTTTGGCGCGTTGCGCGGGTCACCCCAAACTGACGACGCGATGGTGCTGCCCAGGGGACGCGCGTTTCGCGCGGGGTTGCTGGTCAATCTCACAAACCCCAAGGTGATCCTGTTTGTCCTGGCATTCGTGCCGCAGTTCGTTGACCCCAGCGCCGGGCCGGTCTTGGCGCAATTTGCTGTTTTTGGCGCCGTCATTGGCCTTGGCGGTTTTCTGATCAACGGGCTGGTCGGCGTGTTCGCCGGGTCACTGGGCCACCGGCTTGCCCGCGGCAGCCGCGTGTTGGACTGGATCACCGCAGGGATCTTTACCGCACTGGCTGCGCGCCTTGCCGTTTTGGAGAAAGCATAAAATGAGCCGTATCGACGAGAGCAAGGACTTCGTGCCGGTGCGCATCGCAGTCTTGACCGTCTCAGACACCCGCGAGCTATCGGAGGACCGGTCTGGGGATGTGCTGGTCGAACGGCTTCTGGCGGCGGGGCACGAGTTGGCGGACCGGCGTATCCTGCGCGATGAGCGCGATGAGATTGCGGCGCAATTGCGGGCCTGGTGCAAGGACAGCGGCGTCGATGTGGTCATTTCCACCGGCGGCACCGGGCTGACCGGGCGCGATGTCACCGTAGAGGCGCACCGCGATGTCTATGAAAAGGAAATCGACGCCTTCGGCACGGTTTTCACCATTGTCTCGATGAAGAAAATCGGCACCAGTGCTGTGCAAAGCCGGGCAACGGGCGGGGTTGCAAATGGCACCTATCTCTTTGCTCTGCCCGGCAGTCCGGGCGCCTGCAAGGACGCCTGGGATGAGATTCTTGTCCGTCAGCTTGATTATCGCCACCGGCCCTGTAATTTCGTGGAGATTTTCCCGCGTCTGGATGAACATCACCGACGGAAGTAACAATCTGGTGCGTATCACCCTTTAGAGTTGGTATGCATCGCAGTTTGACTAGGTTATACTGCGCTGCAGTAAGTTATTAGGATAACGGCGAAATGCGGTTTTTACGCCAAAGTATGATTGGTCTTTTTTTAGCGGCTGTGACGCTTGGGCTGCTGGCCTATGCGGGGCAGCTGGTTGGGACGGCTATTCAGCTTCGTCTGGCCGATCAGGGTTTTAAGCCCGAGGCCAAGGAGCGCGTGTTTGCCGTTAATCTGATCCGTGCCGAAGCGCAGACGCTCAACCCGTTGCTCGAAACCTTTGGCGAGGTGAAGTCGCGTCGCACGCTGGAATTGCGCGCGGCGGTTTCCGGTCGCGTGATCTATCTGGCGGAAGCCTTCGAAGAGGGCGGGACCGTGCGCAAGGGCGATGTCCTGGCGCGGATCAATCCTGCTGATATGCAATCGGTATTGGACCGAGCAAAGGCGGATCTGGCTGATGCGCAGGCCGAGGTCAGCGATGCTGCGCGCGCGCTCGATTTGGCCCGTGACGAAGAAGCAGCGGCAGTGGAACAGGCTGACCTGCGGCAACGAGCCTACCGGCGGCAGGTTGATCTGGAGGAGCGCGGTGTGGGCACCGCAGCTGCGATCGAAACGGCGGAACTGGACGCTGCGGCGGCCCGCGCGACCGTGCTGGCGCGGCGTCAGGCGATCACGCAGGCAGAGGCGCGCATCGATCTTGGCGCCACTCGGCTGACGCGCGCGCGCATTGCTCTGGAAGAGGCGCAGCGCAATCTGAAGGATACAACCGTCCGCGCGCCCTTTGACGGCACCCTCAGCGACACCTCTGTGGTCGAAGGTCGGCTGGTGGCTTCCAACGAACGTCTGGCCGATTTGATTGACGCCGAAGATCTGGAGGTCTCTTTTCGGGTCTCCACGGCGCAATATGCTCGGCTGCTGGATGCGCAGGGTGACCTGATCGCCGCCCCGGTGACCGCGACACTCGATGTCACAGGGGTTGATTTGCAAGCGACGGGCACGCTGAGCCGTGTGAGTGCCGCCACCAATGAAATCCAGACCGGGCGTCTTATCTTTGCACGACTGACCAAGGCGCCCGGGTTTCGACCGGGCGATTTCGTGTCCTTGAGCGTGGTCGAGCCACCGGTCGAGAACGTGGTCCGCCTGCCGGCTTCCGCGCTCAATTCACAGGGCGAGGTTCTGGTTCTGGGGGATGACAACAGGCTCGAAGCCATCATCGTGACGCTGGTCAGACGCCAACGCGATGACGTGCTGGTGCGCGGCGAGGATCTGGTCGGGCGCGATGTGGTCAGTGCGCAAACCCCGCTGTTGGGGCCGGGAATTTCCGTGCGCGCCACGCGCCGCGCCAGCGAGGCGCCGGTCATGCCACCGGATATGCTCGAACTGAGCGAGGAGCGCCGGGCGCGCCTGGTGGCATTTGTGGAAAGCAGCAATGCCATGTCAAAGGAAGCCAAGGCACGCGTCCTGGCGAAATTGGCAGAGCATGAGGTTTCGGCAAAAGTCGTCGCGCGCCTCGAAAGCCGCATCGGGGGCTAGGGGATATGGCGCGGCATTTCCCCGGAACTGCGAGCGGTATCCTTTCCTATTTCACCCGGCACCGAACCATCGCGAACCTTGTGCTTGTGACAATGGTGGTTGCAGGATTGGCTGCGCTGCCCAACATGCGCACGCAATTCTTTCCCGATACCATTCTGGACAGGGTCACGGTCACAACGGTCTGGAAAAACGCCGGGGCCGAAGACGTGGACCGGGCGATTGTTCAGGTGCTGGAACCGACCTTGCGCGCCGTGGAAGGGGTCGAGAGCACAAATTCCACAGCGCGGCAGGGGCGCAGCCAGATCAGGCTGAATTTTGAACCGAATTGGGACATGTCGCGCGCGGTGGGTGAGGTGCAGGATGCGGTGGATTCCGTCACCGATCTGCCGGATAGCGCGGAGATCTCCACCGTGCGCCGCGCCGCCTGGCGGGACCGCGTGACGGACGTTGTGATCAGCGGGCCGGTCGGGCCGCAGCAGTTGGGGATTTTCGCCGACGAATTCGTCAACCGGCTCTTTTCAGCGGGGATCACACGCGCGACCATTCGGGGGGTGGCGGCACCGCGCTTGACCGTTGAAGTGCCCACCGCGCAGTTGATTTCCCACGATGTCACCATGGCCGAAATTGCATCGGCCATCGCGGCGGAGGTCGATACCACGCCAGCGGGCGATGTGACCGGCGCAAATGCCCGGGTGCGCACCGGTACCGAAAAGCGGGAACCGGACCAGATTGCCGGGATCGTGCTGCGCTCAAACCCGGATGGGTCAAAGCTGACAATCGGCGATGTGGCAACGGTGACGCAGGAGAGCAACGACCGCGCGCGCGCTTATTTTGTTGGCGAGGACCCGGCGATTTCGGTCCGTGTCGATCGGTCCGCCAAAGGCGATGCGATCGAAATTCAGGCCACCGTTGAAAAAGTCGCGGCGGAGCTGCAAGCGACCCTGCCGGCAGGCTCGACAGTGGAGCTCATCCGTACCCGGGCCGCCGCGATTTCCGGGCGTCTCGATATCCTGATGGACAACGGTCTGGTCGGCCTCGGGCTGGTGCTGGGGCTGCTGTTTTTATTCTTGAACGCCCGCACCGCCTTCTGGGTCGCGGCAGGCATCCCTGCTGCGATGATGGCGGCGATTGCCCTGATGTATGCGGGGGGGATCACCATCAATATGGTCTCGCTTTTCGGCCTGATCATAACCCTTGGCATCGTCGTGGATGACGCGATTGTGGTCGGTGAACATGCGGATTACCGCGCCCGGCATCTGAAAGAAGAGCCCTTCATTGCCGCTGAAACCGCCGCCCGACGGATGGCCATGCCGGTGTTTGCGGCCACGCTGACCACGGTGATTGCCTTCTTTGGCCTGCTGGCGGTGGGGGGCCGGTTTGGCACCATCATTCACGACATCCCACTGACGGTGATCGCCGTTTTGATCGCCTCCCTGGTCGAGTGTTTCCTGATCCTGCCCAACCACATGGCGCATTCATTGTCGCGCGCGAAAGCGCCGGAGTTCTCGCGGGGCAAACTGGCGGGTGCTTTGGCTGTTCTGGTGCTGCTTGTCGGGGGCGGCGCTGCATTTGTGCGCAGATTGTGGCTGGCGCCGGAGGACAGATTTTTTGCGCAGGTGCCTTTTGCAAGCGATGTGGTCACCGGCGCCATTGCGCTTGCGGTGGTTGCGGCCGTCTTTCTGCTGCTAAAGCGCGACCGCAAAGCCGCTGTTGTGGGTTGGATCGGCACGCTAGGCATCGATTGGCCATCGACGCTCGTCAATCGCGGCTTCAACTGGTTTCGCGAGAGCATCTTCCGTCCTTTCATGGCGGGGGTGATCGTCGCACGCTATGTGGTCATCGCTGGGTTGATCGCAGTGCTTGCCAGCCAGGCGGCGGTTTTCATCCGCGGGGATGTACAATGGCGGTTTTTCAACTCGCCAGAACGCGGGTCGGTGACCGGTAACTTTGCGATGACCGAGGGTGCGACACGTGAGGATTCCATCGCGATGATGCGGGAGCTACAGCGCGCAACGGAAGAGCTCGGCGCGGAATACGCCGAGGAATATGGCACCAACTCGATCAAATTCGTGCTGTCAGAGGTGGGCGGCAACGCGGGCCGCGGGCTGGAGGGCGTCGGGCTGAAGGATCGAGACCTGCTCGGCGGGATTTCGATCGAATTGATTGATGCGGATCTCCGGCCCTACTCCAGCTTTGCCTTTGTCGCCGATCTGCGCGATCGGATCGTCAACCATCCGCTGGTTGAGACCTTGTCTTTTCGCGGCTGGCGGTCCGGGCAAGGGGACGACGCCTTGAGCGTTCAGTTTTCCGGCAGTGATACGCATACGCTCAAAAAGGCCAGCCTGGACCTGCAGAATGCGCTCATGCGGTATCCCGAGGTGCTCGCTGTTCAGGATGATCTGTCCTACGACAAAGAGGAGTTGATCCTGGATCTGACTGCCAAAGGTCAGGCGCTGGGGTTCACGACAGATGCCTTGGGAAGTGTGCTCAGTGACCGGCTGGGCGGGATTGAGGCGGCCAAATATCCTCAGGGGCTGCGCAGCGCCACGATCTATGTAGAGTTGCCCGAAAGCGAGCTGACGTCGGATTTCCTGGAGCGGACGCAGATGCGCACGCCCGAAGGGGTCTACGTGCCTTTGGCGGACATCGTGACCGTGCAAAGCCTGGAAGGGTTTCTATCGGTCAAACGCAGGAACGGCACGCGGGTGATCTCGGTCACCGGTGATATCTCCGAGGATGATCCCGAGCAGGCCAGCGAAATCCAGCGTGCCCTGTCGGAGGAAATCCTGCCACAGATCGCCAGCGAACGGCAGGTGTCGTGGTACCTGTCCGGTCTGGCGGAGCAGGAGCGCAATTTTCTCAGCGATGCCGCCAGCGGGCTGATCCTGTGCCTCCTGGGCATCTATTTGGTACTGGCTTGGATCTTTGGCAGTTGGTCGCGCCCGGTTGTGATTATGTCGATCATCCCCTTCGGACTGGTGGGCACGATCTACGGGCACGTGGTCTGGGAAATACCGCTGAGCATGTTCACCGTGGTGGGTCTGCTGGGCATGACCGGCATCATCATCAACGATTCCATCGTTTTGATCACGACAATCGACGAATACGCCGAGGAACGGGGCCTGATCCCCTCCATCATCGATGGCGCCGCCGACCGGTTGCGCCCGGTCATGCTGACGACAATGACAACAGTGTTGGGAATGACGCCGCTGCTTTATGAAAGCAGCCGTCAGGCCCAATTCCTCAAACCCACCGTGATCACGCTGGTCTATGGCCTGGGCTTCGGTGTTGTGCTGGTTCTGCTGATGGTGCCCGCACTGATCGCAGTCTCGCATGATGTCTCGCGGCAGGTGCAGGCAATGCGACGCAGTGCAAGTGCGCCAGTGACCAGCCTGCGCATCGGCTTTGCTTTCATCTGGGCAGTTCTGATGGGCTGGGGCGTGGTCACGTTGGGCGCGACGATCTGGAAGGGCGCATTGCCTGCCGCAATCACACAGGCCGTCCCGCTTGTGCAGGCCTGGCCGCATATGCCAGCTGCCTTTGCGCTGTTTGTTGCGGGAGCGGCGCTGGTTGTTTTCGCGGCCTATTGCGTCGCCGCAACGGTGATGCTGGTACGTCGCGGCAGGGTGGCCTAGCCCGCGCTGCACCCCCGAATGTCAATCGCGTGGCTGCTGCCCAGGACCGTCAGGCGAATGGCGGAGCGATCCACGGCGATGGCGCCCCCTTCGACGTGGATCATTTCAGAAACCGCAATCACATCGCCGCCCGTTCGGTGGGTTTGTGCCTCGCTGACCCAGACATCGCCGAGGCCGGGTTCGATCACCATCACCTCGTGCGCGCCGGCGGAGGGTGCTGTTACCCGCGCTTCGATCCGAAGGCCATCCTTGGTTGGTTCAATCCGGCAGGTGGCCGCCGTGACCCCGGCCTCTTGGGCCGAATAAGGGCTTTGCGCAAGGGCCGCCGCAATGGCCGGTGTCGGTTTGCTGCCGCCGCCCGTCAGCGTTTCGTCGAAATTCAGGCTGTGCGGGATGCAGATGTCCGAACAGATGCCGATCTCCATATCCAATCTGACGCGGATCGGTTCACCGGGGGCGGTAGGCGCCAGAACGAGGGGGATCACCAATTCATCTTCGTATCCGATAGAGCGCATCCCGTTTTGGTCAAACACTTGCGGGGTTGGCCAGGTTATGGCGACGGAATGCAGGTTGCGCGACCCGGACCAATCGAAGCTTGGCGGAATGCCAGCATCGCCGGGCGCGCGCCAATAGGTTTTCCAGCCCGGCTCAAGTGAGAGCTGCACCGCGGCCACACGCGCGCCGTCGTCCCGCACCCAGCCGGGCAGCACCTGTGCCGTCACCGGAATCGCAAAGCGATCCTGTGCAGCGGCGGGCAGGGCGGTGAGGCAGGCAAGGGCGGCGGCAACAAATGAGCTTCTCATAGCACCGATATGGTTCAGAGCCATTGAAATGCCAAGTCACGATCCGGTTAGCCATGTTTCGCCAAGGGGGCATGCAACCCTCTTGCACCAACCGGGTGAGCAGGCCATTCTGATCCTATGGCGTCTGCTGTTTCTCAGTCTGAAAAGCTCGATCTGACCGGTTCACTTCTGGTGGCGATGCCGTCCATGGGCGATATCCGGTTTGAACGTGCGGTGATCCTGCTCTGCGCCTATTCCGACAAGGGCGCGATGGGGCTGATCCTGAACAAGCAAAGCGCGGATGTCCGGATGAGCGATGTGCTTGACCAGTTGGAGATACAACCGACCCAGAAGGCAGCGGCCATGCCGGTGCATTTTGGCGGGCCGGTGGAGACGGGGCGCGGGTTTGTGCTGCATTCGGACGACTACGAATCCAGTCTGCATACGCTCTCTGTGCCCGGCGGGTACGGCATGACGGCGACGCTGGATATTCTCGAAGAGATTGCGCGTGACAGCGGGCCGGAACGGGCGTTGATGATGCTGGGCTATGCTGGCTGGGGGCCGGGCCAGTTGGAAAACGAGATTGCGCGCAATGGGTGGCTGACGGCGGATGCCACGAAAAAGCTGGTGTTTGGCACGCCTGCCGATCGCAAGTGGTCAGATACAATCAAAAGTCTGGGCATCGATCCCTTGGGCCTCTCTGCAACTGCCGGGCACGCCTGAGCTCAAACCAGAGCCCTGCAGCGACCGCTATGGGCGCGGCGCGGCGGCGCGGGCCAACCTGTCGTTGATCGCGCGACCCAGACCATGGGTTGGGATCGGGGAAACAGCGATAGCGCGTTGCAACCTGTCCAACTGATGCAGGCAATCAAAGAGGTTTGCCGCTGCTTCGTGCAGATCGCCAGTCTCTGACAGGTTGAGATCGCAGGTCATCGGCCCAAACCCCAATAGTACCTCGCCCGCTCTGGCGGTTTGGGCGTTCATCCTGAGAGCCGCAGCAGGCGCGTAATGCGAGACCAATTGACCGGGCGCTGTGACCTGCTCGTTCTCTGCTGGAGAAGCCATGGCTTGGAGCGGCCCGCCGAGTGCGGCTTCGATGGCTTCAGACGGCAGCCCACCCGCCCGCAACAGAACCGGATCGGGATCCAACCCGATGATCGTGCTTTCCAGCCCAACCGAACAGGGCCCGTCATCGACGATGGCCGCGACCCGCCCTCCCAAACCCTGCAATACGTGGTCTGCAGTGGTCGGGCTGATCCGACCTGATGGATTTGCAGAAGGGGCCGCAACCGGCCCGCCGAAAGCTTCCAAGAGCGCCTTGGCCGAGGCTTGGGCAGGCACGCGCACCGCAAGCGTCGGCAGCCCAGCAGTTACCAGTGAGGACAGGCCGTGAGCCGGCAACAGCGGCAAGACCAGCGTCAGCGGCCCCGGCCAAAAGGCCTGCGCCAGAATATCTGCGGTTTCCGGCCACGCGACATAGCGCCGCGCGGTTGCCACATCAGGAACATGCACGATGAGCGGGTTGAAACTGGGGCGTTCCTTGGCGGCGTAGATGGCGGCAACGGCACCCCCGTCACGGGCATCTGCGCCAAGGCCATAGACGGTTTCGGTTGGAAAGGCGACAAGTGCACCTTTTGTCAAAAGTGCGGCCGCAGTTGCAATGCCGCTTGCGTCGGCTTGCAGGATCAAAGGTGAGGTCTCAGTCATCACGCTCCGTGACGCCGCGTTTTGGTTGCCGGGCGGGGCGATGCGGCACATGTTCAATGGCGTAGACCCTTATAGGGTGGTGTCTTGCTTGCCAAGACAGCCGCACCGCCAACCGGAGACCGACCGATGCCTTACCATGCGCCCGTGGATGACTATGCTTTCTTGTTTGACCATGTGGTAGGCTACGCCGGGTTGCGCGCAACAGATCGATTTGCTGAGGCGACCGATGATGTGACGCGGGCGATCCTGACGGAGGCGGGCAAGCTGACCGAAGAGGTGCTGGCGCCATTGCAACGCGCCGGTGATCTGCACCCTGCGCGATTGGAAAACGGCGTTGTGCGCACCTCGCCCGGGTTTGCAGAAGGTTGGGCCGCGATTGCCGAAGGCGGCTGGGTCGGGATGGCCGCAGATCCGGAATACGGCGGGATGGGCCTGCCGATGACCCTAACATCAGCGGTGAACGAAATGATGAGCAGCGCGTGTTTGTCGCTGCAACTGGCCCCTTTGATGAGCCAGGGCCAGATTGAAGCGCTGGAGCATCACGCGAGCGATGCCATCAAGGCGCTTTATCTGCCGAAGCTGACAGCGGGCGACTGGACGGGCACCATGAACCTGACGGAGCCACAGGCGGGCTCCGATGTCGGCGCGCTGTCAACCAAAGCTGAAAACAACGGCAATGGGACGTTTGCGGTCACCGGACAGAAGATTTACATCAGCTGGGGCGATCATGATGTGGCCGAAAACGTCTGTCATCTTGTCCTGGCCCGCATCCCCGGCGCGCCTGCAGGGACCAAGGGCATCAGCCTGTTCCTCGTGCCGAAATTCATCCCGAACGCCGATGGTACCCTGGGCGCGCGCAATGGTGTGAATGTGGTCAGCCTGGAGCACAAGCTGGGCCTGCACGGATCCCCAACCGCAGTTATGCAGTTTGATGCGGCCACTGGATGGCTGGTCGGGTCGGAAGAGGGCGGCATGGCAGCGATGTTCACGATGATGAACAACGCCCGTCTGGGTGTCGGCGGTCAGGGGATTGGTGTTGCCGAGGCGGCCTATCAGCACGCGCTGGCCTATGCGCTGGAGCGCAAGCAGGGGCGCAGCACTTTGGAGGCAGGCACCGGCACGATCATGGATCATGCAGATGTGCGGCGCATGCTTATGACCATGAAAGCCGATATTTTTGCCGCACGGGCCATCGCGCTGAGCTGTGCGATGGCGATCGACATGGAACACGCAACCTCCGATACCGATTGGCGCGCCCGTGCCGCGTTTCTGACGCCGATTGCCAAGGCCTTTGGCACCGATACCGGCATTGCCGTTGCCGAAATGGGTGTGCAAGTGCACGGCGGCATGGGGTTCATCGAAGAGACCGGGGCGGCTCAGTTCAGCCGAGACGTGCGAGTCACCGCGATTTACGAGGGGACAAACGGGGTTCAGGCCATGGATCTTGTTGCCCGCAAGATGATGGATGGGGGCGATGCTGCCGCCCGACTGCTGGACGAGATCGAGTCCTGCGCCGAAGAAGCCCGGGCGGCGCTGCCCGATCTGGCAGAACCGGTTTGGCAAGCCACGGAAACTCTGCGAGAAGTAACCGAATGGATGGCGGCGCAGCAGGACATGACCACCCGTTTTGCCGGTGCGGTGCCTTACCTGCGGGCTTTTGCACGGGTGATGGGCGGGTATCTGCACCTCAAGGCGGCGCTGGCGGATCAGGGGGGCAAACGCGAAGCATTGGCGCGGTTCTACATTAAACGACTGTTGCCTGAGCACGCAGGGCTGCTGGCGCAGGCGCAGGCAGGTGCGGAAGACCTCTATGCGCTCAGCGCAGATGATTTGGCGGCCTGATGAAAGATCAACCGCCAGAGGGATTGCGCTACCCTTGGGAAGACCCCCCGTCGGAAGGCGCGGCGATTGAGGTCGCAACGGGCGTCTTGTGGATGCGTCTGCCGCTGCCGATGAAGCTCGACCATGTGAATGTCTATGCGCTGGATGACGGCGATAGCTGGACGGTTATCGACAGCGGCTTTGCGTCCAACCGCAGCAAGGCGATCTGGCAGCAGCTGATGGCCGGACCGTTGCAGGGCAAACCCATTGGCCGGGTTGTCGTGACGCATCACCACCCCGATCACATCGGTCTGGCTGGGTGGCTGCAGTCGGAGCATGGTGCGGAGCTGATCACTACGCGGACGGCGTGGCTGATGGCGCGGATGCTGACCTTGGATGAACAAGCCGTGCCCTCTGCGGAAAACCTGGCCTTCTATCGGTCGGCGGGCATGGATGCCGAGATCTACGCGCAACGGGCACAAGAGCGGCCTTTTAACTTTTCGGACGTTGTCACGCAGCTGCCGCTTGGGTTTACCCGCATCAAGCAGGGGGACACTCTCAAGATGGGTGGCCGTCTGTGGGATGTTCACATTGGCAACGGCCACGCACCAGAACACGCAACCTTCTGGAGCCGGGACGACAATCTGGTGCTGGCCGGGGATCAGATATTGCCATCGATCAGCCCCAACATCGGCGTCTATGCGACCGAACCGATGGCCGACCCGATTGCGGAGTGGCTGGAGGCCTGCGAGCGGCTGTCGACGTTGGCGCGACCCGATCACCTGGTGCTGGGGGGGCACAAGTTACCCTTTACCGGACTGCCGATGCGGATGCGGCAGTTGATTGATAACCATCACGGAGCGCTGAAACGGTTGCTGGCCTATCTGGACACGCCGAAATCGGCCGCGGAATGCTTTGCACCGCTTTTCAAGCGCACGATTGGGCCGGGGGAATACGGGTTGGCGCTGGTGGAGGCTGTGGCTCATTTGAGCCATCTGTATCAGGATGGGCTTGCCATGCGGTCCAGACGCGAAGATGGTGCTTGGGTCTACCAACGCAAAGGATGAACCATGGGCGAAAACATCGCAACCGCAGCCGAAGCCATCGAAGCGGACGCCTTGCCGCGGGTCCACGAGGTGCATTGCGACCCCGATACGCCGGCCCCCAAAGCCACGGATTTGCCGGATGCTATAAAATCGAAACCCGCGGCACAAAAATCACCGGCGCAATGGGCCTATGAACGCATCATCCTCTATCTCAAGCATTTCGAAGAGCAGCTGGACAATTCGCATGAGGTTGCGATGGGGTTCACCGGCGGCGATGTCGGCGTTCTGCGGATCGAGGGTATGGGGTATTTCGATCCCGATATCGTAACGTTTTACGGCTCGGACGGGGCGGGTGGCAAAACGCAGCTGATCCAGCATGTGAGCCAGTTGAACGTGATGCTGCGGGCGTTGCCCAAGCCGGAAGAGAAGGCCGAAGCGCGGCGGATTGGGTTTCGGCTGGCGCAGGACATCGAAGACAGCGCCTGAAACATCTGTCGAGCGGAGCGGCTGCGCCGCACGACATGCCCACGCGCTCTGCCTTTGGCAGAGACGCGCGGATGTTGGCGCTGTGATCTGTCATTTCACCGCAGAAGGTTCGGGGATGGGTGACATCGGTGCACGAATCCAGTAGGGCTGACGGCAACACCACTAAAAAGGGCTGCGGCAATGGCAGATCACAAACACGGTGAGATGAACGTCACCACTCAAGAAAAGACATTTGACGGGTTCATGCGCTGGACCACCCGGATCGTGATTGCGATCATTGTGATTATTGTTTGGATGGCGATTTTCATCACCTGAACCCGTGTTTTTGGGAGCCGCATGATGCGCGCATTAATGATGCTGGCGGTTTTCGCGGCTTTGACGGGTTGCGCGATTACATCGCCTTTTGAAGCCTCGCAGGAAAAGATTGCCACAAGCGCCTATGTCGATGAGGGTCCGCCCAAGTTGACCATATTTACCATGGTCAACAACCGGTCCGGGTCGGGTGGTCACACGGCCTTGATGGTGTCCGGATCACAGCGTGTCATCTTTGATCCGGCGGGATCCTTTTATCACGCGGACGTGCCGGAGCGTGGTGATGTACTCTATGGCATTTCGCCGGGTTGGGTGCAGGCCTATAAAAGCGCCCATGCGCGCAGCACCTATCATGTGGTCAGCCAGGAATTCGTGGTGACCCCGGAACAGGCGGAGCGTGCTTTGCAACTGGTGCGCAGCAATGGCGGCGTGCCGGGGGCGTTCTGTACCAGTGCGACGTCATCAATCTTGCAACAGGTGCCTGGTTTTGAAAACGTCGACAGCACATTCTTTCCGATCCGGTTGATGGAACAGCTTGATCAACGCCCTGGTGTCGTGACGGACAGGTATTACGAGAATGACGAGGGTGAAGTGCGTGACGGGATTGTCGCGGCACAGGGCTAGGCTGCACCATCAGCCTAAAAGGTACAGCAGGCCAAAGAGCGTGGCAGCGCCCGAAAATACCGCAGCCAATACGTTTTTTGTCAGCAACCCGACCACCAGAGTCACTGTTGCTGCGGACATGCGCGGCAGGTCAGCAGCGCCATCTGTGGCGGCTGGCCAGACGACCTGCGGGGCGACCAGCGCGGGCAGCATTGCCACCGCCGTATAGCGCAGGTGACGCAGCAGCCAGGGCGGCATCGGGCGGTCCCCCACGATCCCGAGGAAGGCAAATCGCAGCGCATAGCTGCCGACCCCGAGGCCAATGATCACGGTCCAGAGTTCGGCTTTGTCGATCATGCATTGGCCTTTCTACGCTCAAGCACGAGTTCGGTCTGGGCCCCGGCCATCATGCCCAATGTGCCCGCGATGATGAGCCCCAGCGAATAGGGCACCCAGGCGGTCAGCAGGCTGGTGATGATGGCGACCACCGCTGCGATGACATGCGCCGGTGTCCGCAGCATCGGCGCAACCAGCGCCAGAAAAGTGATCGGCAGCGCAAAGTCCAAGGCCCAGGTGTCCGGCACCTGCGTACCCACCAAGGCGCCGAACAGGGTGCTGATGTACCATGTGGGCACGATGGGGCTGAGAACGCCGGAAAAATAGGCCATGCGCTGCGGCACGGTCATCTGCGGCTCTTTCTCGAACTGTACCACCGAACAAGCGTAGGACTGATCCACAGTGAAATAGGCCGCAATCGCACGTTGCCAGAGCGGCGCGGCACCGATCCACGGGGTCAGCGAGGCAGAATACATCGCCACCCGCAGGTTCACCGCCAGGGCGGATGCCAGAACGATGGCGGTCGGGGCGTTTTCCTGCATCAGCTGCAAGGCGGTGAACTGTGCCGCACCGGCAAAGACAACAGCGGAAAACATCAGCGTTTCCAACACATCCAATCCGGCTTCTGTTGCCAGAACGCCAAACAACATCGCAAAAGGCGCGACAACCAGCAGGAAGGGGGCGCCATCTGCAGCGCCTTTCCAAAAGGCCCCGGCCGTGGTGCGTTTTTTCGGTGTGGTGGAGGGCATAAGATGCTTCTACAGTTGCCCCAACCGGTACCCCAACCGAAAAGAGGATGCAATTGGCCAAACTGGATACCACCAGCGATTATCTGATCGCCCCTGATCCGCGCGCGCCCCGGCTGACGCGAACGGTGGCGGGGTTCGACCATGAGGGCGCGCGCATTCAGACGAATGTGGTTGAAGAGCGCCCGTTGACGATTTTCCTGAACGGGCAGGAGATTGTGACAGCCATGACGATTGGCGACTATCCTGACTACCTGGCCTTGGGGTTCTTGCGCAATCAGGGGATGTTGCGTGCCTCCGATGACATCACTGGCGTGGACTATGACGAGGAGTTGGAAACCGTCGTTGTCCGCACCGCGCGCAAGACCGACTACGAGGAAAAAATGCGCAAGAAGACCCGAACCAGCGGTTGCGCTGTGGGCACGGTGTTTGGCGACATGATGGCCGGGCTGGAAGGGGTCAGCCTGCCGCCATCCCCGGTGAAAACCTCATGGCTCTATGCGCTGAGTGCCAAGATAAACCGCACACCCTCGCTCTACCTTGAAGCGGGAGCGATCCACGGTACGGTCCTGTGTCATGAGAATAAACCGTTGGTTTATATGGAAGATGTCGGCCGCCACAATGCGGTGGACAAGATCGCCGGGTGGATGCTGGCCGAAGGCGTTCCCGCAGCGGATAAGCTCCTCTACACGACGGGCCGCCTGACGTCGGAGATGGTGATCAAGACCGCGATGATGGGCATTCCGGTGCTCGCGTCACGCTCCGGGTTCACCGCTTGGGGCGTTGAGATCGCGCGACAGGTCGGGCTGACCCTGATTGGTCGCATGAAGGGTCAGCGGTTTTTATGCCTGTCCGGAGAAGACCGCCTGCTCCGAGACACGGACCCCTCGACAGTGCCACAGGAACCCCGGCGCGCAGGCCGGAAAGGCGCGGAATGAAACAGCCATTGGGTGTGATCCTCGCGGGTGGGCAGGCCACGCGGATGGGTGGTGGCGACAAGGGGCTCTTGCGCCTCAAGGGGCAGACGCTGCTCGCCCGTGTGATTGATCGCCTTGCCCCGCAGGTTGCAGGTTTGGCCCTGAACGCAAATGGTGATCCTGCGCGCTTCGCAGGCTTTGGCCTGCCGGTTCTGGCCGATAGTATCGAGGGTTTTGCCGGTCCGCTTGCCGGAGTGCTGGCCGGGCTCGACTGGGCGGCAGAGCGCGGCGCGGATACAATTGTCACGGCAGCGGCGGACACACCTTTTTTCCCGGGCGATCTGGTGCCGCAGCTTTTGCTGGCGGCTGACGGGATGCGCCATCCCCTTGCGCTTGCGGCCACGCCCGATCCCGATCGTGGTCGGGTCCGACACCCGACGTTTGGCCTCTGGCCGGTGGCCCTGCGGGAGGACCTGCGGGCCGCTCTGCAGGACGGATTACGCAAAGTGGTGATCTGGACGGACAAACACAACGCGGGCGAGGCGCTGTTTCCCGTCGCCGGCTTTGATCCGTTTTTCAATGTAAATACACCCGAGGACCTGGCCAGAGCGGAGACGCTGATATGAAGCTTTATGGGATCGTGGGGTGGAAAAACGCTGGCAAAACCGGGCTGATGGAGCGGTTGGTGAGCGAGATTTGCAGCCGTGGCTATTCCGTATCAACCGTCAAGCACGCGCACCACGTGTTCGATGTGGATCAGCCCGGCAAGGACAGCTATCGGCACAGGCAAGCGGGTGCGACGGAGGTGCTCCTGGCGTCGGCCAAGCGATTTGCCCTGATGCATGAGCTGCGCGAGGCCTCGGAGCCGACGTTGGAGGATTTGCTCTCTAGGCTGTCACCGGTCGATCTGGTGCTGATCGAGGGGTATAAACGCGACACGCATCACAAGATCGAGGCGCACCGGGCGGAGACGGGGAACCCGTTGATCGCGACCGAGGACAGCACCATCCGCGCCGTCGCCAGCGATACGGATCTGACATTCGACCGACCCGTGTTTGACCTGAATGACACTGCGGGGATCGCAGATTTCATCCTTACTGAGGTGGGTTTGTGAGCGGCTTTGACACCATCGTCATGGTCGATTGGTCAGGCGGCAATGACACAGGCAAATCCCCGCGACAGGATGCGATCTGGGCCTGTGTCGCCCAGTTGGGGCGAGAAGAAGACCCGGTATACCTGCGAAACCGTACCGAGGCAGAAACCTGGCTTGCAGCGTTTTTTGAGGCCGAACGGCGGGCAGGTCGCCGAGTCCTCGCCGGGTTCGATTTTCCCTTTGGCTATCCTGCAGGTTTCGCCAGGGCGCTGACCGGAAGCGATGACCCCTTCGCGGTCTGGGACTGGCTGGAGGACCGGGTCGAGGACAGCCCGCGGGCCAACAACCGGTTTGATCTTGCGGCATCCATCAACCTGCAATTTGGCGGTCAGGGGCCATTTTGGTTTAACGGTCTCAAACGGGATATCGCCGGACTGCCCCGGCGCAAGGACGCGTATGAAAACCCCTTTCCGGAGAAGCGGATCGCCGAAACAGCGGCCAAGGGATCATTTTCCTGCTGGCAATTGGGTGGCACGGGTGCGGTCGGTTCGCAGGTCTTGATGGGGTTGCCCGTGCTGTCGCGTCTGAAAAAACGCTTCGACGCGGCGATCTGGCCGTTCGAACCTCTGGACCGAGAAGTTGCCTTTGTCGAAATCTGGCCGTCCCTGACGCTTGGCGCAGGTCCCGAAGGTGAGATCAAGGATGCCTGGCAAGTGCGCGAGGTGGCGCGCCTGGTCTCGAACCTTGATGTGGAAACGCTGCACCGCATTTTGGAGGTCGACGCGCCGGAAGAAGGCTGGATTTTCGGGTTGGGTCATGAGGCGCAGCTAAAGCACGCCGCGTTGCAGCCACCGAAACTAACCAATGACTGTTTTGCCCTGCCACCCGGCGTGCATTGGACGCCGGTGCGTGAGACCCTCGATATGTTGGAAGCGCGCCTGGCTCCGGTCACCCCGGTAGAGGTTGTCCCTGTCTCGGACGCGACAGGCCGTGCGCTCGCCGAGGATGTGGTCGCGCGGCGGTCCAATCCACCGTTGCCCAATACCGCCGTGGATGGCTACGGATTTGCCGGTGGCAAACCAGCGGGAGTGCACCAGATGCCCCTGGCCGCAGGGCGCGCTGCTGCAGGCGATGTGCCAGGTGCGGTCCCTGATGGCCACGCAGTGCGCATTCTGACCGGGGCTGCCCTGCCTGCAGGGGTGGATACGGTGGTGTTGCAGGAAGATGTGACCGTCAGTGACACGACTATTGCCTTTCGCGGACCGATCAAAGCAGGCGCCAATACCCGACGGGCGGGGGAAGACGTCGTCGAGGGCGCCATCGCGCTCAAAAAAGGCACCCGCATTGGCCCGGCGGAGGCTGCAGTGCTGGCGGCCATCGGGACTGTGGACGTGTCGGTTCACGGCGTCTTGCGGGTCGCTGTCCTGTCGACAGGGGCCGAGCTAGTGGAGGCTGGCGGCGCGGCGGCGCCGGGGCAGATATTTGACGCCAACCGTCCCATGCTGCTGGAGCTGATCCGCGCGCTTGGCCATGCGCCGGTTGATATGGGACAGGTTACAGATGACCGGGAGCTGCTGGCTGAAAGCCTCTCCAGGGCTGCGGCGCAGGCCGATCTGATCCTCACCAGCGGTGGCGCCTCGGCGGGGGATGAAGACCATGTCTCGGCGCTGCTGAAAGAGGCTGGTGCAATGACGCTGTGGCGCATTGCAGTGAAACCCGGCAGGCCCCTTGCCTTAGGTATGTGGGCGCAGACACCGGTTTTCGGGCTCCCGGGCAATCCGGTTGCCGCGATGACCTGCGCGCTGGTCTTCGCAGCCCCCGCGATGGCTCGCCTTGCCGGTCAGCATTGGCAAGAGCCGCAAGGGTTCGATGTGCCCGCCGCGTTCTCCAAGCGCAAGAAAGCAGGCCGTACCGAATACCTGCGCGCCCGGATCAGAAACGGGCAGGCGGAGGTTTTTGCTTCCGAAGGATCGGGCCGGATCAGTGGCTTATCCTGGGCGGATGGCTTTGTGGAACTTCCCGAAGCGGCGGCGGAAATCGAGGTCGGAACGCTGGTCAGGTATATTCCGTTTGGCAGCTTCGGTTTGTAGGCCACTTTCCAATCCCCTGTTGCGCCCTAAGATTACCCTTTGACGACAAATGATGGTGGACCGCATGTATAGAACGACTTTTTTGACAACAGCGCTTGCAGCGCTCCTCGCAACCGGTGCTCAGGCGGAATGCATGCAGGGGCTCACGGTGAAATTCACAGAAAGCGCGCCCCGTGATCGGTTTGAAATCATCCATACCGCGACGGGCGTTTTTCTGACCGGGCTGCGGATCGATTTGAGCAGTTCGGCGGGGGGCCTGGTTTTTGATACCGCCGCCGGCGGTAATGGTGTCGAAGTCTTCCAGCCCTTTGTACCGGAGGGCGAGATGCAGCATGTCGATGTGGCGGATGGCGCAGAGCAATTGGAGGTTCAACTGAACGAGATGTCCACCGGGCAGCGTGCTGGTTTCACCATCGATGTGGATGATCAGCGCGCGCAATCCGATCTTGGTCAGATCCGGGTGACCGGCGCGGAAATCTCAGGCGCAAGCGTGGTTTTCAATCTTGCCGATGGTACCATGCTCAACGCGACGTTTGATCAGGAGAACCGCGCGAAGGTTTGCACCTAAAGCGCTTAGTCGAATGTTCCTGCGACGCGCCCCAGCAACATGAAGGCCCGCGCCGTGCGGGTTTCTGCCAGTGCCGAGATCTCGCCATCTGTGGCACTGTGCTCGAATTCGGCGAATGTCTTATCAAAGCGGCGCAGGAAGTGATGCGCGGCATCGCGAAAGATCGGATCCTGCTTCATGCGTCCGGCGGTTAGCGCCAATGACGACCGATCCCTGACACCGCCCAGGGCCGCGATGGGTCGCCCGCGCGCACCCTGACCGAACTGGCGCCAGATCTCCGGCCTGGCGCGATCCGGTTGCAGATCATCCATGTAGATGCCGTCCTGGCTCAGCAGGGTCAGCACATCTTGCGCCGCCTGAATAAGCTGCGCGGCGGAGCGATCTTTCAGCGCGCGGCGCAGGGAGGCAAACCCCGCTTCGTCCTCCGCCGTTTCGGGAAAATTCAACGCGCGGATGAAATCCTCTGTCGCCAGGGGGGGCGCGATATCCGCCGCCTGCGTGCCCAATGCGAGCGCGGGCTGGTCGTCACGCGGGGCGTCGTTCACGGGCGCAGGCGCGGGGGCCGCTGCTCGATCTTGTTCGCGACGTGATGTGAAGGTGGCCAGAACGGTTTCGGTCTTGCGGGTTGCGGCGGCAATTTCATCCAGTTTGCGTGCGACCGTCGCCGGTTCCGGTCCCATGACGCCGCTCTGACTTTGCGCGATATAGGTCTGGCGGATCGCGTCGATGGCCGCCTGCAGACGCTGGCTTTCCTCGCGCATCACCCGGCTGGATCGCGCCGCGGTCGCCGCGACCCAGATCATCGCAACCGGCATGAAAACGGCCAGCATCGTCATCAGAAATTTAAGCCCGCCGCCGCTTTCTTCCGTATCATTTGGCACGACCAAAAAGAAAATAACGGAGGCCAGCAACCAGATGGCTGAGAGCGCCAGGGCGACAACCTCGATGCTGGTGATGCCTTCGGATTGAGGGCGGTCGTAGATGCCCAGAGGGGTCGGGCGGGCCGCCGCCTCCGGCATGTCAGATTGTTCAGTCGTGTCAGCCATGTCTGCAGGTCCTGTCAGGCATAGACGATTTTGAGCACCTCATAGGACTTCTCACCGCCCGGAGTGCGCACTTCTACGCTGTCGCCTTCATCCTTGCCAATCAGGGCGCGCGCAATAGGCGATTTTATGTTCAGCAGGCCTTTTTCGATGCTGGCTTCGTGCTCTCCGACGATCTGCCAGGTCTTTTCCTCGTCGGTGTCCTCATCGACCAGCGTGACCGTTGCGCCGAACTTGATGGTGCCGCTCATCTTTGCGGGATCGATCACCTCCGCCAGCCCCAGAACGCCTTCGATCTCCTTGATCCGGCCCTCGATGAAGGACTGCTTTTCGCGGGCGGAATGGTATTCGGCGTTTTCGGACAGATCACCATGCTCGCGGGCTTCCGCAATGGCCTTGATGATGGCGGGACGCTCCACAGATTTCAGCTGCTTCAGTTCCGCTTCCAGATCGGCGTGGCCCTTGCGGGTCATGGGGATTTTATCCATCGGTATCGTCCACGAAATGATGCGGCCCGCCGGGGTTCGCCGGGGGCCGCAGGTGAGAGTTGGCAACTACCTGACCTAAAGGTGAGGCAAAATGCAAGGGGTCCGTGCCGGATAGGCAGGTGCCGGGTTAGTCGTATTGCACCACCTCATATTCGATATTGTCGTGATCGTGGAAGTAAAACCGCCGTCCCGGTTCATAATCCCCATGGTTTCCGGCGGTGAATCCTTTGTCGGTAACGGCCCGTTCCATTGCATCGATGTCGTCGACGACCACGGCAATGTGGTTCAACCCACCGTTGGTCAGATAACTGTTGGACTTTTCAGCGGTGCCCTTTCCGGGCGTGTAGAGCGCCAGGTACTGTGTATCCGTGCCCACATGAATGGATTGGCCGCCATCGATCGATGGCCCTTTCCAACGGATGTGCCAGCCAAAGAGGTCGCACATCCATGCGGCTGTCGCATCACCGTCCGAGACCGTGTAATTTGCGTGCTCAAGCATTGCAGCCATTGGCTTTCTCCTTTCAATAATCCTTGATCACAGATACTGTAATTTCTAAACCTAACTTTAGGTCAAGAGATTTTTTATGCGTGTGAACGAAGGTCTTTCTATTGGTGCACTGGCAGAGCGCACGGGTCTGGCGGTCTCTGCCATCCGATATTACGAAGCGCAGGGGTTGATTAACCCTTGGCGTAATGCCGGGGGACAGCGCCGGTTTCAGCGCTCGGACCTGCGGCGCCTGAGCTTTGTCATGATTGCACAGCAATTTGGCTTCACCCTACCCCAGATCAGAGCAGAGCTTGACCGGCTGCCTGGCGGGCGTACCCCGACCAAGGCGGATTGGGCAAAGATCAGCGGTGGATTTCGGGAAACGTTGGACCAAAAGATCGAAACCCTGACGCGCCTGCGTGACAGCCTGGATGGTTGCATCGGGTGCGGATGCCTCAGCCTGCCCAACTGCGCGCTCTATAATCCGACCGACCGCGCGGGCGAAAAAGGGCCCGGGCCGCGTTACTTGATGGGGGACAAGCCAAAGCGTGACTAAAAACCGCGCTTTTCCGCGATGAATTCATCGTTTTCACACCTATATGACGCCCAGTTGCGATTGCATTGGGGTGTGACGTGGTTTAGCCAATCGCGAACGATTGTTGCGCGGCGGGTGCCGCGCCCCGAAGATTATAAGGGAGCCGGGAATGTCAGAGATTGAACGCGAAGCGATGGAATACGATGTCGTCATCGTTGGTGCGGGTCCTGCGGGCCTGTCGGCAGCGATCCGGCTCAAGCAGCTGGACGCGGAGTGCAACGTTGTGGTGCTGGAGAAAGGCTCCGAAGTTGGTGCGCATATCCTGTCTGGCGCGGTGCTCGATCCGGTGGGGCTGGATGCACTGATCCCGGACTGGAAAGAGAAGGGTGCGCCGCTGAACGTGCCGGTGGTCGAGGACAATTTCTACATGCTCGGTGAAGCAGGTCATTTGCGGATTCCCAATGCGCCGATGCCACCCCTGATGAACAACCACGGCAATTACATCGTCTCCATGGGGAACGTCTGTCGCTGGATGGCGGAGCAGGCGGAAGAGCTGGGCGTCGAGATTTTCCCGGGCATGTCCTGTTCCGAGCTCGTCTACGGCGAGAACGGCGAAGTGAAAGGCGTGGTGGCTGGTGAGTTTGGCAAGAATGCCGACGGCAGCCAGGGCGATGGATATGAGCCCGGCATGGAATTGCACGGCAAATATGTGTTCCTATCCGAAGGCGTACGCGGCAGCCTCTCCAAACAGGTGATCGACAAATACGACCTGTCCGCCGGGCATGAGCCCCAAAAATTCGGCCTCGGCATGAAGGAAATCTGGGAGATTGATCCCGCCAAGCACAAGGAAGGGTCGGTGACCCACACGATGGGCTGGCCGCTGGGCGGCAACGCAGGGGGCGGCTCCTTCATATACCACCTTGAGAACAATCAGGTTTACGTGGGTTTCGTTGTGCACCTGAACTACCGCAACCCGCATCTCTTTCCCTACATGGAATTCCAGCGCTTCAAGCATCATCCGATGGTGGCGAGCCTGCTGGAGGGCGGCAAACGCGTGGCTTACGGTGCCCGCGCGATCTCGGAAGGTGGATTCCAGTCGATGCCCAAGATGGTGGCACCCGGCGTGGCCCTGTTGGGCTGTTCGGTGGGCATGGTCAACGTGCCGCGCATCAAGGGCAACCACAACGCGATGCTCTCTGGCATCGCCGCGGCAGAGGCGGCAATCGAGGCCATTGCGGCGGAGCGTGGTGGTGATGAGCTGACGGCCTATGAGACCGAAGTGCGCAGCGGCAAAATCGGTCAGGACCTGCGCAAGGTGCGCAATGTCAAACCGCTCTGGTCCAAATACGGCCTGACCGCCAGCCTGGTGATGGGTGGCTTTGACATGTGGACGAACACCCTGGGGTTCTCGATCTTCGGCACGCTGGGGCATGGCAAATCCGATGCCGAGGCGACCGAAGAGGCCGCCAAACATCAGCCGATCGAATATCCGAAGCCAGACGGAAAACTGTCGTTTGACCGGCTCACCAACGTGGCATTTTCCTTTACCAACCACGAAGAAAGCCAGCCTGCGCATCTGACGCTCAAAAACGCCGAAGTGCCGGTGCAGAGCAATCTGCCCAAATATGCAGGCCCTTCTGCGCGCTACTGTCCGGCGGGTGTGTATGAATTCGTCGAAGAAGAGGGCAAGGACACGCGTTTTGTGATCAACTTCCAGAACTGCGTGCACTGCAAAACCTGTGACATCAAGGACCCGGCGCAAAACATCGTCTGGACCACGCCGCAGGGCGGGGATGGGCCCAATTACCCGAACATGTAGGGTTGGGCGGGCCACTTTTTGATCGATAATCCGCCATCCCGCAGAAAGGCGGGGTGCGTCAGCCAGATATGGCCGCGCAGCATTGCGCTTGAGGCTGAACCTGTTAGCCTATGGGAAAAATCCGTCTTCAAAGAGGTCGTGCATCCGTGTTCCAAAAATTGATGACATCTGTGGCCGCAATTGCCCTGTCAGTGGCCGTTGCGGCACCCCTCGCCGCCCAATCGAATGCAGGTGCGTATCTGGCGGCGCGATCTGCCGCGATGCAGAGTGATTTCGACCAGGCCGCCTCCTATTTCACGCAGGCACTGGCGCGCGATCCGCTTAATCTGGAGCTGATGGAGAGCGTTGTGGTCTCGCAATTGGCATTGGGGCGCGTGGATCGCGCTATGCCGGTTGCCGAAACCCTGCTCACGACAGATCGCCCCAGTCAGGTTGCAGAACTGGTAATGACAGCGCACCGGATCATACAGGAAGACTATGAGGCCCTGCTGCAGTTCGAGCCAACCGACGAACAAGGCATCGGGCCGCTTGTTGACGGTCTGGTGAAGGCATGGGCCTTGATGGGCACGGGCAAGGTTTCCGAAGCGCTGGCGGCTTTTAATGCCATCTCAGCGCAGCCCGGCCTGCAAGGCTTTGCGCTTTATCACAAGGCGATGGCGCTGGCGTCTGTTGGCGATTTTGAAGGCGCAGAGGCCATTTTCGCAGCGGACACAACCGGTACGATCATTCAGACCCGACGCGGCGTTCTGGCGCGTGTGGAAATCCTGTCGCAACTGGAAAAAGAACAGGAAGCCCTGGAGCTGTTGCAGCGTATGTTCAGCGGTGCCACCGATCCTGAAATCGAAGAGATCATCACCGCTCTGAACAGCGAGGAACCGCTGCCGTTTCAGCATGTAAACTCCGTTCAAGACGGGTTTGCGGAGGTTTTCTTTTCTGTGGCCGCTGCGTTGATGTCCGAGGCGGGCCCGGAATACACCATCCTCTATGTGCAGGTCGCGCTCAACCTGCGGCCCGATCACGTTGACGCGCTGTTGCTGACCGCTGAGATTTTTGAATCGCTTGAGCAATACAATCAGGCCATCAACATCTACAAGCGCGTGCCAGCGAACGATCCCTCCTATCATGCGGCTGAACTGGGGCGGGCCGCTGCCTTGCGCGAATCCGGCAAACCCGAGGCTGCGATTGAGGTGCTGGAACAACTTGCCCGCAGTCATGGGACACTGGCGAGCGTTCACTCCTCGCTGGGGGATGCGCTGCGGCGCGAGGACCGGTTTGCAGAAGCCGTTGTCGCTTATGACAAGGCTGCAGCACTGGCGCAGGACAGTGGCGGGCCAAGCTGGTTCCTGCTCTATGCCCGGGCAATTTCGCACGAACGGCAGGGAAACTGGGAGAAGGCGGAGGCCGATTTTCGCGCCGCGCTGGAGATTAACCCAGGCCAGCCACAGGTGCTGAATTACCTTGGCTATTCGCTTGTCGAGCGGCAGGAACAGTTAACCGAAGCGCTGGAGATGATCGAGCGCGCGGTCGCGGCCAGCCCGGACAGCGGATACATCATCGATTCTCTGGGGTGGGCGCTCTACCGGTTGGGGCGCTACGAAGAGGCGGTGCCGCACATGGAACGCGCCGTCGAACTGATGGCGGTTGATCCGGTGGTGAACGACCATCTTGGCGATGTGTATTGGGCGGTGGGGCGCAAGCGCGAAGCGGAGTTCCAATGGGCGCGTGCGCTGTCTTTCGTGGATGAGAATGATCCTCTGAGCGAAGCCAAGCCCGACCGCATCCGCCGCAAGCTGAAAGTTGGCCTTGATGCGGTGCTGGCGGAAGAGGGCGCCACCCCTCTGGAAGTCGCCAGGGAGTGACACAAGGCCATGGCTGATCAGCGTCCGGCTGTTGAGGTCTTTGCGCCGGCCAAGATCAATCTGACGCTTCATGTTACCGGTCAGCGCGCAGATGGCTACCATCTGATCGACAGCCTCGTGGTTTTTGCAGATGTCGGCGACAGGCTGCGCATTGCCCCGGGCGATGCACTTTCGATGACCGTCGGGGGATCTGAGGCCAATGCCGTGCCCAGGGGCGGTGATAACCTTATCCTGCAGGTCGCGCGGTTGTTTGACGGGCTGGAGGGCACAGGGTTTGATTTGATCAAGGATCTGCCGGTCTCTTCGGGGATTGGTGGTGGATCGGCGGATGCGGCTGCGACCTATCGCGGGCTGTTAGCCATCCTGGAGGGCGTCGACCGCTCCGCTGAGCTTTTGGCGCTTGGCGCGGATATCCCGATGTGCCTGCACTCTGTCGCCGCGCGCGTGGGGGGGATTGGTGAAGAGGTTGACCCCCTGCCGGAGCTGCCCCCGCTACACGCGGTTTTAGCAAACCCGCGACGTGCAGTATCAACGCCGTCGGTCTTCAAGGCGCTGGTTCAAAAGAGCCATCCGCCCATGCCAAAGACACTTCCGACCTTCAAAAACGCGCAGACCCTGGTCGCCTGGCTTGCCGAACAGCGCAACGACCTGGAAGGCCCGGCAATGTCGCTGGAGCCATCGATTGCCGAGGTGAAAACCGTTTTGGCGTCTCAGCAGGATTGCCTGCTGGCGCGCATGTCAGGGTCGGGCGCAACCTGTTTTGGGGTGTTCCCGGATCAGGAAGGCGCCGAGCGTGCCGCGCTCGCCATGGCGCAGACCCATCCAGACTGGTGGGTTATAGCCGCGCGGCTTGGCTCACAATCGGCGCGCGCGCGTCCTCAATTGATCCGCTCAACCACGTAATCGGCCAGATCGCTTAGCATCTTTTTGACCTCGTGATCGGGAAGGGGCGCAAGTGCATCCTTTGCCTGCGCCGCCCAGGTGCGGGCCGCAGTGGCCGTATCAGTCAATGCATCATGTTTTTGCAAAAGAGCCAGAACGTGGTCCAGATCGCCATCGGTTTGTTTGCCCTTCTCGATGGTGCGGACCCAAAAAGCGTGCTCCTCTGCATCTGCTTTCGCAACCGCCTTGATCAAGGGCATGGTCAGCTTTCGTTCGCGGAAGTCATCACCGATATTTTTCCCGATTGCACTGGCATCCCCTTGAAAATCCAGAAGATCATCAACAATCTGAAAGGCCACGCCCAAAGCATCGCCATAGTCAAAAAGGGCCCGCACCTGGTTTTCGGGTGCATCAGCGATCACCCCGCCAACTTCCATGGCCGCAGAAAACAGTGCCGCGGTCTTGCCACGGACCACCTTGAGGTAGATGTCTTCTGTTGTGCCCAGATCCTGACTGGCCGTGAGCTGCAGAACCTCGCCTTCGGCAATCGTCGCGGAGGCATTCGACAGGATGTCCAGCACGCGCAATGAGCCGGTTTCCGTCATCAACTGAAAACTGCGTGCGAAGAGATAATCACCCACCAGAACCGACGATTTATTGTCCCACAGCAGGTTCGCCGTCGGACGCCCGCGCCGCTGGCCGCTTTCATCGACGACATCATCGTGCAGCAGCGTTGCGGTGTGAATGAACTCCACGGTCGCCGCAAGATTGATGTGATAGGGCCCCTCATAGCCACACATATGCGCGGCTGCGAGCGTCAGCATTGGCCGCAGACGTTTGCCGCCCGCATCAACCAGATGCGCGGTCACTTCGGGAATACGCGGGGCATGCTCAGACGCCATGCGCGTGCGGATCAAAGTGTTCACCGCGGCCAGATCATCGGCCAGAAAGGCCGCCATCCGATCATGGGGTTTTTGCGAATTTTCAGTCTGCAACATCAACTTCCCGTTTGCACGCTCGACATGACCGTCAGCTTGCCTTTACATCCCTGATATGAAGGAACTTTTGCGCAGCACAGACCCAACGATCATCGCCTTTGCCACGGCCCTTCTTCAGGGCGAGGATATAGACTGCTTTGAATTGGACGTAAACATGAGCGTGCTCGAAGGGGGCATCGGAATATTCCCGCGTCGGTTGATGGTCCGGTCCGATGATCACACCGCCGCGATGCGCGTAATGCGCGACAATGAAATTCCGCTGGGCAAATGAATGATGCGCTGACGCGGGACGACTTTTTGGGCGGTCAGGTGCAGCTCTTGCAGCCCAAAACCGGGTATCGCGCGGGGGTCGATCCGGTCCTTCTGGCCGCGAGCGTGCCAGCCGTGCCCGGGCAAAGCATTCTGGACCTTGGTTGCGGTGTCGGGGCTGCGGCATTGTGTCTGGGCGCGCGGGTTTCCGGCTTGTCGCTCACGGGCGTGGAGCTGCAGCAAGATTATGCCCGGCTGGCCGAGCGCAACGGCGGCGGTGCGCTAGAGGTCGTGGTGGCGGATCTGAACGATTTGCCGCTGGATCTGCGTGACCGCCAATTCGATCATGTCATTGCAAATCCACCCTATTTTGATCGTACGGCGGGCCGCGCTGCCGATGATGCCGGGCGCGAAACCGCATTGGGTGAAGACACCCCTTTGCTCATCTGGGTGAAGGTCGCGGCCAAACGTGTGAAGCCAAAGGGGTTTATTCACTTCATTCACCGCGCAGAGCGGTTGCCTGAAATCCTGGCCGCCCTGCCGCGGCACATGGGCAGCATCGAGGTTTTGCCGATCAGCCCACGCATCGGGCGCCGCGCAGAGCTGGTGATCATCCGTGCGCGCAAAAACGGGCGCGCGGCCTTCAAACTGCATGCGCCATTGATTCTCCACGAAGGCCCGCGGCACCTGCAGGACGCCGACAGCTATGTTCCCCTGGTCAAATCCGTGCTGCGGGAAGGGGCGGCGCTGCGGTTTTGAACGCCGTTAATACAATTTTAACGGGTAGTGTGTGCATTCTGCGAATGCGGCGTGACTTGAATCGCAAGGTGTGTTCAACTTGTGCCGTACCGTAGCAAACAGGAGGAATGAATGAGCGTTACTGCGCATGTCGACCAGCTGAAGAAAAAACATCAGACACTGAGCGAAGCCGTAGAAGAGGCGCAACGCGCACCCGGCATCGACGACCTTGCAATCGCTGACCTGAAAAAACAAAAACTACGCCTCAAGGAAGAAATAACGCGACTGTCGAGCTAGTTTCCCGACGTCAGGCTGGCCCGGGCCGCAATCACGGCACCGCTCGTCACCAGGATGGCCGCGATCCCAAGGGTCGCTGACAATGGTGCAACACCAGCCACTACAAGAACGCACGTAGACAAAAGCGGCGCTGCATAAGATGCCGCTCCCAATAACTGTATGTCTCCGTGCTTGACGCCAATGTCCCAGACAAAGAATGCAAGCCCCACGGGCCCGAGCCCCAGAAGTATTGTGGAAACCCAGGCAACCGCGGTTACTGGCATGGCTGTTTGCTCAAACATCAGGTGCAGTGGCAGCGACAACGCCGCGGACGCGAGGCAAAAGACCGTCACGGACTGTGTTGGCGCCTCACCGACCAGACGTGACAGCACAGAATAGCTCGACCAGGTCAGAGCGCAGATCAGTGCCAGCAGGTAGCCGCTGAGAAATTCGGCCTGAAAGCCACCGCCACCACCTGAAATGATCAAAGCGGCGCCTGCGAAGCCGATGATCGCGCCGAGAAGGTGGCCTCGTTTCACCCGTTCGCCTGGGAGCAGTCCTGACAGGACAACAATCAGCAATGGCCAGAGGTACGCGATCAATCCTGCCTCCGCAGCGGGGGCGAGGCGCAGCGCGGAGAAATACAGCGCGTGGTAGCCAAACAACCCCAGCGTGCCGAAAAAATATACCTTCAGCGGCACGGTGCGGAGCACGCGTAGACCACCGGAAAGCGCTGTCCAGATCAATCCACAGGTCCCGCCGATGGTAAAGCATATGGTATTGAGCAAGAATGGCGGTGTTGGGGAAGAGCCCACGGTGAGGAGCGCCAGAAGCGCCCAAAGGATGACGGCTATAAATCCGACCAGCGTGGCCTGAGGCTTGGTCATGCGAGGCTTTCTATCGGGTCAACAACTTGGATGGCTTCGGTGATGTAGGTCGTTTTGCTGATTTCGCGCAACATCCATTCTCGAAACGCTTTGACCTGAGGCCGGTTTTCCGTGCCTTCCGGACAGAGAAATCGGAACCGCGCACCGGTTGACAGCGCGGTCCCATAAGGGGCGACCAACCGGCCTTCGTCGATGTCTTTGACCACAAGGGCACGGCGCCCCAAGACCACTCCAACGCCCGCCAAGGCCGCATCCACTGCATGGTCGGCCTGGCTGAAATGAGGGCCGTGCTGCGGGTCAAAATCATACCCCATCGTGGCGAACCACGCTTTCCAATCGCAGCTGGGGCGCAGAAAGCTGATAGAGTCATCAAAGATCAAAGGCGCGGACATGAGGCTTTCCGTGTCCGGGAATTGAGCCGCGAGGGCTGGCGTCATTACCGGCGCGACCCATTCCTTTGCCAGGGGCAACGAGTAGAGACCCGCGTCGTCATGCCTGCCAAAGCGGATGGCGACATCAATCGCGTCGCGCCCGAAGTCCATGATTTTCAACGACGCGGAAAACCGCAGCTCAATGTCCGGATGCGCCTGGGCAAATTCGTAGAGCCGGGGCGCAAGCCATTTGGCGGTAAATGCGGGCCCGGCGGTGACGGTCAGTGTTTGATTGTCCTGCAGGCGCTGCGCCGCGCGCCAAGCGTTTGAGAGGGTTTGAAAACCGTCGGCGGCGCCGGGTGCCAGAGCCACCCCCGCCTCCGTCAATTCGACCGCGCGATTTAATCGGCGAAACAATGGTGCGCCCAAATGCTCTTCGAGTGATTTGATTTGAAAGCTTAGGGCAGCGGGTGTCACGGATAGCTCGTCTGCAGCCTTGGCAAAGGACATGTGCCGGGCTGCGGCCTCAAAAGCGCGTAACGCTGTGAGCGGTGGAAGGCGTTCTATCATTTCACTTAAGTATATCTTATCTGAATAGATGAAAAGTCTCGTTTGTCGGTTTTGTTTGCGAATGACATAGTAAATTCAGATCAAATGAACTGATGCCACTACGAGGACTTGAACGATGTTTGAAGCCGCAACAGATACCGCCACACGTAACGCAATGCAGCGCGCCCATGAAGAACGGGCACAGGCCATGAAAGACGCATGGAGCTGGTTGTTCTCCTCTTCCCGCTGACGGACTGCAGCCGACTTACGGGATGCAAAAAGGGCCGGTTGAGATAACCGGCCCTTTTTTGGTTCTGACGACAAGTGCCTAGACGAAGAATTGCGCCCCATTGGCGGAAATTGTCGAGCCGTTGATGAACCCGGAATCGTCGGAGGCGAGGAATACGACGCAACGTGCGATCTCTTCCGGCTCGCCCAACCGACCGGCGGGAATTTGACCGATGATCGATTCGCGCACCTTCTCGGGTACGGCCATCACCATTTCGGTTGCGATATACCCCGGGCAGATCGCATTTGCGGTGATGCCAGCCCGCGCTCCTTCTTGTGCCAGCGACTTCACGATGCCCAAATCTCCGGCTTTAGTGGCGGCGTAGTTGACCTGCGCGAACTGGCCCTTTTGGCCATTGATCGAGCTGATCACGATCACACGGCCAAATTTGCGCTCGCGCATGCCGGGCCAAATCGGATGGACGGTGTTGAAAACGCCAGTCAGGTTGGTGTCGATCACCTCTTGCCACTGCTCCGGTGTCATTTTGTGGAACGGCGCGTCGCGCGTGATGCCTGCATTGGCGACGACCACATCAATCGGGCCCAGATCCGCCTCCACGCCCGCGATGCCGTCTTTGCAGGCGTTGTAATCCGCGACGTTCCATTTGTAGGTCTTGATGCCGGTTTCATCGGTGAACTTCGCTGCTGCTTCGTCGTTGCCAGCGTATGTGGCGGCGACAGAGTAGCCTGCGTCTTTCAGCGCATTGGAAATCGAAGCGCCGATGCCTCGGCTGCCTCCGGTGACAAGTGCGACGCGGGACATATAGGATTCTCCTTTGATTTTCTGATAATCTTGTTACGCATTCAATTCGTGTTGCGCAACTTTATTGCGCAGCGGAATCGTACTGAAGGTAGGAAAAATGTATCGGGCGGCGCTTTAAAGCGCCGCCCGAGTATTGATCAGGGGCGCTCGAGGCACATGGCGACACCCATGCCGCCGCCGATGCACAATGTTGCCAGGCCTTTTTTGGCATCGCGCCGCTTCATTTCAAAAAGCAGCGTGTTCAGAATGCGCGCACCGGATGCGCCAATCGGGTGGCCGATAGCGATGGCACCACCGTTGACGTTAACGACTTCCGGGTTCCAGCCCATGTCTTTATTCACCGCGCAGGCCTGTGCCGCGAAGGCCTCATTAGCCTCAACCAGATCAAGGTCTTCGGCCTTCCAACCGGCTTTCTCCAGCGCTTTCCGGCTCGCGTAAATCGGCCCTGCGCCCATGATGGAAGGGTCCAGGCCGACGGTGGCGTAGCTTGCGATACGCGCGAGCGGTTCGATGCCGCGTTTTTCGGCTTCATCGGCGGACATCATCAAAGCGCCAGCTGCGCCATCATTCAAACCGGAGGCATTGGCGGCCGTAACAGAGCCGTCCTTGGTGAAAGCCGGGCGCAGTTTTTGCATGGCGTCGATGGTTGCGCCGTGGCGGATGTATTCGTCCTGATCCACAACGGTATCGCCTTTGCGGCCCTTCACGGTGAAGGCCATGATTTCATCAGAAAACTTACCCGCTTTTTGAGCCGCTTCGGCCTTGTTTTGCGAGGCGACGGCGAATTCATCCTGCTGATCGCGGCTGATCTGCCATTTCTCGGCGACGTTTTCGGCGGTCTGACCCATGTGGTAACCGTTGAAAGCGTCCCAGAGGCCGTCGCGAATCATGGTGTCGATATATTTCATGTCGCCCATTTTGTGACCGGCGCGCAGGGAAGCGGCATGCGGCGACAAGGTCATGTTTTCCTGGCCGCCTGCGGCAACGATGTCGGCGTCACCCAATTGGATATGCTGAGCGGCCAGAGCGACGGCCCGCAGGCCGGATCCACACACCTGATTGATCGTCCAGGCTGCACTTTCCTGTGGCAGACCGGCGTTGATATGAGCCTGACGCGCCGGGTTTTGACCCTGAGCCGCCGTCAGAACCTGACCGAGGATGGTCTCAGAAACTTCCGATGCATCGACACCTGCGCGCGCAACGACTTCTTTCAGCACGGCAGCGCCAAGATCATGAGCAGGGGTGGTTGCGAAAGATCCGCCAAAACTGCCAACAGCAGTGCGGGCCGCGGATGCGATAACGACGTTCGTCATAGAGATGTGTCCTTTGCCATTTCTGGGAAGGGACGCCTCACGCACACCTGAAAACCAAGGCCCGGCACCCCCACCGATGATGGGAAAATGCTTATCTTATTCGCTGCGCAGCAGCAACCAATGGAAATGTGACATTAGGTGCAAGCGCCATGTATGCGCCCTTGTGAGCTTATACAGCGCTTTTGGCTGCAGCGTTGCCCAGCCAATAGGGGCGGGTGGTCGCAGCGCCGAAGTAATATCCCTGCAAGCAGTCCAAACCAAGCTCTATAAGCGTTTCGGCATCCTGCTTGTTTTCGACAAATTCAGCCACGGTCAGCATGTCAAAATGACGTGCGATGGACACAAGCGCGGCTGTCAGCGCCTGATTATCGGGATCGGTTGCAATGCCCTGAATGAATTGCCCGTCAATTTTCAGCACATCGAAGTAGAAATCCTTGAAGTAACTCAAGGCGGTGTAACCGGCACCAAAATCGTCGAGGGCAAAGCAAATACCCTCGATCTGCAGACGGTCCATAAAATCGACCACAAGCTCCGGCACGGTCATCGCAGAGCTTTCCGTGATTTCGAGAATAAGGCGTTCAGCGATCATGCCATTGCGCGAGAGCCACCGGTCCAGCGTGCGATTCCATTGCCGATATCCGATTGAGCGCGCCGACATATTGATCGACAAACGCAGATCGGGGTTTTCGTGCAATGCGCGCAGCCCCATACCCAGGGCGAGTGTGTCCAGTTGACGCCCAAGTTCCGTATTCTCGATGGTATTCATGAAATCAGAGGCCGGTATGACGCGCCCGGTCGCATCCAGGACGCGGATCAGGCCTTCGTAAAAGGCGACCTTATCCGGCGCGCGTGATTGCATGACCGGCTGGTAGGCCAACATGACCTGTTTGTGCTTGATCGCCTCTGCAACCATTTGCGTGACATTCTGATCGCGCCGCGACAGGGCGAAGGACAGCGGATTTTCCGCGCCAGCCGGAATATCCGCCAACATTCTTTTTCTCGGTCCGGGCATCTGGTCCTCGCTCAAGTCGTGCCGCCACTTTGTGACCAAAACCCCTAATACTCGGTAAATATTCTCATTTTGTTCTAATTTGAATCGTGGTTTAATGCTTTGAAAGTTAACGTAAACAGGGGCAACGAGCATGGAGCGGTGCGGCTGGGCAGGACCCGATGAAATCTATTTGAAATACCATGATACGGACTGGGGTGTGCCGGAATATGACAGTCGGGCGCTTTGGGAAAAGCTGGTGCTGGATGGGTTTCAGGCGGGGTTGAGCTGGCTCACCATTTTGAAAAAGCGGGAAAATTTCCGATCAGCCTTTGCTGGCTTTCAGCCCGACCTCATTGCGGAGTGGGGACCGGTGGAGGTTGAGCGGTTGTTGGCGGACAAAGGCATTATTCGGCACCGCGGCAAGATTGAAGCCACGATTTCCAACGCGCGTGTCTGGCAAAACCTTGAAGCGCGGGGCGGATTTGATCAGTTTTTATGGAATTACATGGGCGGCATCCCCTTGCAGAATAGCTGGAAGACGCTGGAAGAGGTGCCTGCTTTTACCCCGCTCTCCAAGCAGATTTCCAAGGATCTGAAAAAGGAAGGGTTTCGATTCTGTGGGCCAACGATCGTTTACGCGTTCATGCAGGCGGTGGGGATGGTCAACGACCACCTGGTGACCTGCCATCGCCACGCCGAGGTTGCCGAAATCGCGCTGGCAAAGACCCGTTGACTCCGACAGATACAGGCGTATAAGCGCGGCTTCATTGGTGTTGGTGGCCCCCGCAAGGGAATGCCTGTCAGGTTTAAACCAGAGGACAACGCCCTTCATCGCCCATCCGGGCATCTTGAGAAGGAGATCAGCCGTGACCAAACGCACGTCTGCCAAGTATAAAATCGACCGCCGTATGGGCGAAAACATCTGGGGGCGTCCGAAATCCCCGGTTAACCGCCGCGAATATGGCCCCGGCCAGCACGGTCAGCGCCGCAAAGGCAAATTGTCCGATTTCGGTATTCAGCTGCGCGCCAAGCAGAAGCTCAAGGGCTACTACGGTGATCTGACCGAAAAGCAGTTCCGTCGCATCTATTCCGAAGCTGAGCGTGTCAAAGGCGATACCGGTGAAAACCTGATTGGTCTGCTGGAGCGTCGTCTGGACGCCGTTGTGTACCGCTCAAAATTTGTGGCCACCGTTTTCGCGGCGCGCCAGTTCGTGAACCACGGCCACGTGAAAGTGAACGGCAAGAAGGTCAACATCCCGTCCTACCGCGTGCAGGAAGGTGATGTGATTGAGGTGCGTGACCGCTCCAAGCAACTGGCCGTGCTGCTCGAAGCAACGCAGCTGCCTGAGCGCGATGTGCCGGACTATATCGAGGCCGACCACTCCAAGATGACCGCAAAATTCGTGCGCACCCCGGCGCTGGGCGATGTGCCGTATCCGGTCATGATGGAACCGAACCTCGTCGTCGAATTCTACGCGAAAAACTAAGCGTTTCGCGATATTAATCAAAAGGCCGTGTCAGAGAAATCTGGCGCGGCCTTTTTCTGTGCGATGACCGCTAAACCGCGCGTGCGACCACGCCAAAGCTGGTCCGCGAGGGTGGGCCTGCGGGGAAGGCATAATGCTGTTCCGCGACAAACCCGGCGCTTTGCAGCATTTGGTCGATCTCTGCGGGCCTGAACGTGCGGTGTCGCCATTGGAGCCAGATCAATACGCTGCACCAATGGGGTTTGGAAACGGACAGCCACAATTGGGCACCTGGGCGTGCCAGGCGTCGCATATGTCTTAACGCCTGCTGCGGGCTTTTGAAGTGTTCGATTACATGTGCGGCCAGCAAGACATCAAATTGCCCCGCGGTCTCGGCGTTCAGACCTTCGATCAGATAGTCCGCATCCACACCACGCGCCGTCAAAGCTGTCTCAGCGCTTGCCAGCATTGCGGCGGATGGATCAAGCAATGCAAGTCGTTCGGGCGCGCCGTTTACGGCCACCCAGGCTTCGGCCATGGCGCCGGTGCCTGCACCGATATCGATGACATGGCCCCCCCTTCGGGCAGCATGGGGCAGGTGAGACAGAAACCCCAGATAGCCATCGTAATAGCCCAACAGGCGCATACGGTCGGACCATCTAGGCGCGGCACTGGCGTATCGGCGATCAAGCAAAGCGGTATCATGCGGCATATCAAAAGACTGTCACAGGGTGGGCGGAGCGGCAAGTCCGCGCCGCGGTGTGTGCCTGTGCGTTTGAGGAAACAATGGCGCCTGAGTGGTTTTCAGGAAGGCTTTCCAGCCCGGATGGATGCTCAGGGGTGCATCACATGGGCATGCGGCCAGAATTGCGCCAATGCGGCTAAAGCAGGGCACTTTTCGGCATCGTGACGCATCGGCAAACTTCCGGTGGCAGACCACGCTGCACCTCGCTAATGTCCGCCAGACAGGAGACGACCCGATGACACAAGCTATCCGCCCCCAGCCCGGCATTATGGACATCGCCCTTTACCAGGGTGGTGCCTCGCAGATCGAGGGGCAAACCGATCCGCTCAAGCTCAGCTCGAACGAGAACCCTTTTGGGACAAGCGCCAAGACGATTGCCGCCGTCACGGAGGCTGCAACCGGATTGCACCGCTACCCGTCCACGGATCATATGAAGCTGCGGCAGGCCATCGCCGAGGTGCACGGGCTGGATGCGCAACGCATCATCTGCGGCGTCGGGTCGGACGAGATTTTGACACTGCTGGCCATGGCCTTTGCCGGACCGGGGGACGAGGTGCTCTATACCGAACACGGGTTCTCGCTCTATCGCATTTTTGCGCTCTCGGCGGGCGCGACACCCGTGGTTGCGCCGGAAAAGGATCGGTGCGTTGATGTCGATGCCCTGATCGATCGAATAAGCGATGCCACGCGTCTGATCTACATCGCGAACCCGGCGAACCCCACGGGCACCGCGCTTGACATGGACGCGCTGACGCATCTGGCCGATGCGGTGCCGGATCATTGCCTGCTGGTGCTCGACGGCGCCTATGCGGAGTTCTTCCATGGCTATGACGGCGGCGCGTCCTTGGTCGAAGCACGCGCAAATGTCGTCATGACGCGGACCTTCTCCAAGCTCTATGGGCTTGGTGGATTGCGCGTTGGCTGGGGCTACGCCCCGCAAAATATCATCGATGTGCTCAACCGGATACGGGGCCCGTTCAACATGTCGTCCGTCGCGCTGGCGGGTGCCGAGACCGCAGTGCGCGACCGCGCCTTTGTCGAGACCTGTTTGCAGGAAAACGCGGAACAGCGTGCCCGACTGACCGGCGGTCTGCACCAGTTGGGCATCGCCTGTGATGAAAGCCACGCCAATTTCGTAATGGCCCGTTTTGCCAGTGAGGTAGAGGCCCTCGCCGCCGATGCACATCTGAAAGCCGCGGGTATTCTGGTGCGGCTGGTCAAGGGCTACGGCTTCCCGGAAGCATTGCGGATCACCGTGGGTCGCGCAGAGGACGTGACCCGGGTGCTGGAGGCGCTTGGGTCCTTCAAGGGGGCAGAATGAGCGTGATTTATAACCGCGTCGCTCTGATCGGACTGGGATTGATTGCCTCCTCGATGTTCTGGGCGATGAAACGCAAGGGGCTCGCGGGCGAGATCACGGGTTATGCGCGTAGCGCCGAGACGCGGGACACGGCGCGACGGATCGGCCTGTGTGACCGGGTGTGCGACACCGCGAACGAGGCGGTGCAGGATGCTGATCTGGTGGTGCTCTGCGTGCCTGTGGGCGTGATGGGCAGTGTCGTGGCGGGGATCGCAGATGACTTGAAACCGGGCGCGACCCTTTCAGACGTAGGCTCCGTCAAACGCGATGTGATTGACAACGTCTCTCCGCATCTGCCGGATCATGTTCACTTTATTCCCGGGCACCCGATTGCTGGGACCGAGCATTCCGGGCCGGAAGCGGGCTTTGCGGAGCTCTTTGACAATCGTTGGCTTCTGCTGGTGCCTGTCGAAGGGTCTGACCCGAAGGCCGTGGCACAACTGCGCGCGCTGTGGGAAGGGATGGGCAGCAATGTCGAGGAAATGGAGGCCGATCACCATGATCTGGTGCTGGCCGTCACCAGCCATGCGCCGCATCTGATTGCCTATACCATGGTTGGCGTGGCCGATGATCTGCGCCGTGTCACCGACAGCGAGGTGATCAAATACTCCGCTGCCGGGTTTCGCGATTTCACACGGATTGCAGCGAGTGACCCGACCATGTGGCGCGACGTGTTCTTGACGAACAAGGATGCGACGCTGGAAATTCTGGGACGGTTCACCGAAGAGCTCTTTGCCCTGCAACGCGCCATTCGGACCGGTGACGGCGAACATCTGCATGACTATTTCACCCGTACACGGGCGATCCGGCGTGGGATCATCGAAGCGGGTCAGGATACCGACGCCCCGGATTTCGGACGGGGCAAGGCGTCTTCGTGAGGCTTCTGCTGCTCATTTGCGTGCTTGCGGCAGGTAGTGCCGCTGCCAATGCCCCTGATACGTCAAAACGGCCCGTCAGCCGACCCACGACAGGCGCGTTGCCTCTGAATCTGGAGAGTTCGGGTGCGATATCAGCGCCCGAGCGCTCGCCCGAGGCCATGGCGGCAACGGTGCGCGGGGATGTGCCGCGCGTCTCTCTGCGCCCGCAGGAACGGACACGGGCGGTGCGCCGTGTGATCCGCAAGCATCAAAAGCTGCGGGCCAAAGGTGCCATATGCGGCGATCCGGACATTCAGGGTGAGGTCGTGGGCCGTGTGACCAGCGGGGTCATAGGGTGTGGCGTCACCCAAGCGGTGCGTGTGCGGTCGGTGTCCGATGTGACGCTCAGCCAAAGGGCGGTCATGGATTGCGGGACGGCGCAGGCGTTGAAATCGTGGATCAACGACGCGGCGAAACCCGCCCTGAGCAAGAAGGGCGGCGGGCTGAAAGGCCTGCGTGTCGCGGCGCACTACGCCTGCCGGACCCGGAACAACAAGAAGGGCGCGCGCATTTCCGAACATGGCAAGGGCCGTGCGATCGACATTTCGGGTTTTCAGTTGCGTGACGGATCGATGATCACCGTTTTGACGGGCTGGACGGCGCGGGACTACGGTCAGGCGTTGCGCGACATGCACCGGGGGGCCTGCGGCCCGTTTGGCACGGTGCTGGGACCGAATGCCGACAGCCATCACCGCGACCATTTCCATTTCGACACCGCACGCTACCGCAGCGGATCCTATTGCCGTTAACGCAGGATGAGGCGCGGGGCTTGTCCCAGAGGCAAAAAGCCCAGAGAGACAAAACCTTCGCGCAGTGTCAGGGTCAGATCCAGAGCCTCAGGGTTGCCGGACAGCCCGGCGAAGGTCGACAGCGCCTGTTCAATCTGCGGCTTCAAGGCCGACGGGAGGACGCCGCCGGTTTCCGCCAGCGTCAGCATGGCCCGCCAGTTGCGCGCTTGCACATTCACCGTCCCGCTGGCGTTTCCGACCTCGTCCACCTCCAAGCCCGCTGCAAATCGCAATCGAAGTTCGCCCCAGATTGCTTCGGCTTCGTTGATGACGATCCGGCGCGGCTGCGGGCGGGAGACTTCAAGCGCTGTGACATCCCAGGGGCGGTCAAAATGCACCCGGGCCTGCACCGTCAACCGATCAAAATTCACCGGCCAATCTTCGGGGATGAACAGCGTATCGCGCATCACCTCGCCCGGGCGCAGGGCGTCCACATTCAGATCAAACTGATAGGTTGCGGGGTCCTCGGCATCTTGCTGGACCGCGGCCTCGGATGCGCCACCGGATAGAAGGTCGCCCGCATCCCTGCTCAACAACCAGGCATCTGCAGCAGCCATCATGTCTTCCAACTCAAGCGCTGCGTTGGTCTTGACCGACAGACGCGCCTGTCCCTTTTGCGTCAGCAGGCGATAGCGATCCTCCGGATTGGCCAGCAAAATGGGATCGTCCGGCAAGCCGAGCGTCATCGAGCCCGGCGCCCAAAGCTTTGCCTGCAGGGTCAGGGCGGAGGCTTCAAAAGCGACCCCGGTTTCGGGGTCCGCCAAGGCGGGATCTTTGAGAGTGAGCAGAATGTCGAAAGGATAGCCCTCAAAGGCAATCGCGGAGGTCTCCGCCTGCCAGCCCTCAGATTGCCGCGTGGCAAACCAGCCGTCGATGCCGCGTACCAACCCCAGCGTCGCCACGGTCCACCAGATACTCCAGCCCACCGCCGCCAGAACCGCCAGCCAGATGAAACGTCGCATGACAGAGCCCTTTCCCTTGCCGCCGATTTGAGGTTTACGCAATGCAGCCAAGGAGAACCAGCACGATGACAATGTGGGTATTCGGCTACGGCAGCCTGTTGTGGAATCCCGGTTTTGATGTGGCCGAGCAGGTCGTGGGAACCTTGCCCGGCTATGCGCGCTCTTTCTGCATGTGGTCCATTCATCACCGTGGCACCGAAGAGAACCCGGGGCTGGTGCTGGCGCTGGATGAAGAGCCCGCGCACGCCTGCGAAGGCGTGGGTCTGGCGGTTGCCGCCGGGCAAGAGGCGCAGACGCTGAGCTATCTGCGCGAGCGGGAATTGATCTCTTCGGCCTATCTTGAACGGGAATTGGATATCGATCTCGTCGATGGTCGTCGGGTTCAGGCGCTGTGCTATGTGATCAACCCCGAACATGCGCAATATTGCGGGGGGATGCCGCTGGAAGAACAGGCTCAGGTGATCGCCCGGGCCAGGGGCGGCATGGGGCCAAACACCGAATACCTCTACAACACCGCCGCTCATCTGACAGAGATCGGTCTGCACGATCCTGACCTTGAATGGTTGAGCCAGCGGGTCCGGCACCTGACCGCATAAATCCTTGGCGCTGGGGCCGGTTTTCAGTGTAAGCTGCCGCGAGAGCAGAACAATAAGGCGCGGGGAGCAATTGCGCATGGCATTGCCAGACCAGGAGGCAAGACCGGTTTTTTCGCAGCCGGTGCGGCAGATATCGCTCATGCTGATTGTGCTGGCGCTGAGCGGGTTCGGTGGCTTTCTGGCGCTACCGCGGGTGCTGCCGGTGTTCGAGGCCAATCCCTATCTGAACGGGTTTATCATCTTCGTCTTTTTCATCGGTGTGCTGGCCTGTTTCTATCAGGTCTTTCAGCTGATCGGGTCGGTGAGGTGGATCGAGCGTTTTGCGTCAGATCAGCAGGATGCCAGCATTCAGGCGCCTCAACTTCTGGCCCCGCTGGCGTCCTTGCTGCGCGCGCGCGGCGTGCGGATGCAGGTCAGCGCGACCTCTACGCGTTCCATTCTGGATTCCGTTGCCACCCGCATCGATGAAGCGCGTGAAATCACCCGCTACATCGTCAACATGCTGATTTTCCTGGGCCTTTTGGGTACATTCTACGGGTTGGCAACGACAGTGCCTGCGGTGGTCGACACCATCCGTAGCCTTGCACCGCAAGACGGTGAAGGCGGTGTGGAAGTCTTTAACAGGTTGATGACCGGGCTTGAGGCGCAATTGGGCGGCATGGGCGTGGCGTTTGCATCCTCCTTGTTGGGTCTCGCGGGGTCCTTGATTGTCGGTCTTTTGGAATTGTTCGCCGGGCATGGTCAGAACCGTTTTTACCGCGAGTTGGAAGAATGGTTGAGTTCCATCACCCGTGTGGGTTTCTCTTCGGGCGATGAGGCTGCGGGTGATCAGGGTGCGCTGGCAAATGTGGTGGAGCATATGGTCGAGCAGATGGAAAGACTGCAACTGATGTTCCAGCAATCGGATGTCAGCCGCACCGAGGTGAATGAAAATCTGGGCACCTTGGCGACTTCCATCGAACGGATGACCCAGAAAATGGATGGGATGGACCCTGCAAGCGCGGCTCTTGAGCGTGTTGCCGCAGGGCAGGAGCGGCTGATTTCTGCCATCGAAAATCAAGGCCACGGCGACGGGATCGACGCAGAAAGCCGCATGCGGTTGCGGTCGATCGACGTGCAAATGCTGCGGATTCTCGAAGAGATCTCCGCCGGGCGTCAGGAAAGCGTGGCCGAGCTGCGCATGGATCTCTCCAGACTGACCGAAGCACTCCGGTCGGGCCGAACCCGCTCCAACGTCAAGATCAGATCCGGAGATAGCTGATCATGGCGCTGTCGCGACGTACGGGCACACGCTTTCAGGCTTCGATCTGGCCCGGATTTGTCGATGCGATGACGGGTCTGCTGTTGGTGCTGATGTTCGTGCTGACCATCTTCATGGTGGTGCAATTTGTGTTGACGGAGCGGATCACCGGACAGGAAACCGAATTGGACCAGCTTGCCGGGGAAGTGGCTGCATTGGCGCAGGCCCTTGGGCTTGAACGGCAAACCAATGATGATCTCGAAGCGCGCGTCGGCGCATTGAGCACGTCACTGACCGACGCGGAAACCCGTATCGCGACGCTGACCGCCACGCGGGACGCCCAGGCCGCAGCCTTGAGCGAAGCGCAAACCCAGATCACCAGTTTTGAGGCACAGGTCGCGGCGCTGCTCGCGCAGCGCGATACGGCGCTTGGAGATGTTGCCGCATTGGAAGAAACCCGCGATGCGTTGGAGCAGACACAAGCGGAATTGCTGAGCGAGCAGGAGGCGCTCAACCTCGCCTTGGCATCCGCACGCACGGAAATAGACGCGCAGGCTGAAGCCGCCCGTCTTGCTGCTGCCCGCCGTGAAGCATTGGACGCGCTGGTCGCTGACTTGCGGGCCCGAAATGCCGCGACGGAGGGTGAGGTCGATCAGTTAACGGCAGAATTGGGGGATGCGGAACAAGCGCTTAGCGAAGAAGAGGCCGCAAGGCTGGCGGAAGCTGCCGCCGCAGAGGCCCTGCGCGCACGATTGGCGGATGCGGATGCTGAGTTGACGGCGATGACCCTGGCGCTGGAGGCGCAGCGCAAGGAAGCGGAAGACACGTTGACGCTTCTGGCTGCGGCACGCGCGGTTGAGAACGAACTCGATAGCCAACTGGCTGCCGCCTTGCTCCGGATCGATGGGTTGGAGGGTACTGCCGCGACCGCTTCAGAGCAAGCGGAAGCTCTGCGCGCAGCGGAAGCTGAGTTGCGTGCCGAATTGGAAGCGGCGCAATCACAGGCCGAAACTGATCAGCAGGCGCTGCAAACGCAGCAAGCAGATCTCAAAGCGGAACAACAACGCTTGCGCGAACAACTCGCCACTGCGCTTGCTGCAAAGCTGGCGGCGGAAACGCTTGCCGAGGATACCAGCACCGATGCCGAACGGCGCGCCGCCCTGCTGGCAGAGGCCCGCCGGGCATTGTCGCAGGAGGAAGCGATCAGCGCCGAAGCCCAACGCCAAACGGAACTTCTGAACCAACAGGTCGCAGCGTTGCGCACGCAATTGGGAGATCTGCAATCCCTCCTGGATGATGCGGTGGCAAGAGATGCGGCCTCTCAAGTCCGACTCCAATCACTGGGGTCTGATCTGAACACGGCGCTGGCCCGCGTTGCGGCTGAAGAACGTCGTCGCGCAGCACTCGAGGAAAAAGAGCGGATCAGGCTGCAGGAAGAGGCTGCCCGGTTGGCGGAGGAAGCCAAGGATCTGGAGCAATACCGTTCCGAGTTTTTTGGCAGATTGCGCGACGTGTTGGGACGACAGGAAGGAGTGCGCATCGAAGGCGACCGGTTTGTTTTTTCTTCAGAGGTGCTCTTTGCGCCGGGGCGGGCAGACCTTTCCGAGGAGGGGCAGCGCGAAGTCGCCAAGGTCGCGGGGATCATTGCCAGTGTCGCGGATGAAATCCCGCCGGAGATTGATTGGATCATCCGCGTAGACGGTCATACGGACAACCTGCCCCTGTCGGGCTTTGGTGAGTTTTCGGACAACTGGGAACTCAGTCAGGGGCGAGCGCTGTCGGTAGTGAAATACATGGTGAACGCCTTGGGCATTCCACCAAACAGGCTGGCCGCAAACGGTTTTGGGCAATATCAGCCGGTTGCGATAGGCGATACCGAAGAAGCCCGCGCGCTGAATCGCCGGATCGAGCTGAAGTTCACGGAAAAGTAGATTCGGTCGTTTGGGAGGTGCAGACGTGATGGCGAGGTGCCCGCAGTCATTCAATGTGCGGTGTGTGTCGAACGCTGCGTCAGCTAGGTAAGGCGATTTCAGTCGCTCGAAAAAAATCCCGCCGCGAACGATCACAACGGGATTTGTCTTGTTTTTAGATGACCCTTATTCGGCCGTTAGCAAAGGTGGCTTATCGCCGGAAAGGCGCGGTTTGTCCGGGCCTTCGATCTTCAGATCGATTTCCCCACCTTTGACGCCCACTTTGACAATGCCACCCTTGGCCAGCTTGCCGAACAGCAAATCTTCGGCCAATGGCTTTTTGATATGCTCTTGAATGACACGGCCAAGCGGTCGCGCGCCCATTTTTGCATCGTAGCCCTTATCGGCCAGCCACTCCGCTGCCGGTTTGGTCAGCTCGATGGTCACGTTGCGATCCATCAACTGGGCTTCCAACTGCAGCACAAACTTCTCGACGACGCGGAGGATAACCTCCTTCGGCAGAGGCGAGAAGCTGATCACAGCATCAAGCCGGTTGCGGAATTCCGGCGTGAAAGTGCGCTCGATTGCGGCGGTATCCTCGCCCTCGCGACGGTCGCGGCCAAAACCGATGGCTTCTTTGGCTTGCTCCGCCGCACCTGCGTTCGAGGTCATGATCAGAACGACATTGCGGAAATCCACCGTGCGTCCGTTGTGATCGGTCAGTTTACCGTGATCCATTACCTGCAACAGAATGTTGTAGACGTCCGGATGGGCCTTCTCCATCTCATCAAGCAGTAGCACACAGTGCGGATGCTGATCCACACCATCGGTCAGCATGCCACCCTGATCAAATCCAACATAGCCCGGAGGAGCGCCGATGAGGCGGCTGACGGCGTGTTTCTCCATGTATTCGGACATGTCGAACCGTAGCAGTTCCACCCCAAGGGTATCGGCCAGTTGCTTCGCCACCTCGGTTTTGCCAACGCCGGTCGGGCCCGCAAAGAGGTAGTTACCAATCGGTTTTTCAGGTTCACGCAGCCCTGCGCGCGCCAGTTTAATGGCCGATGACAGTGCCTCGATCGCTTTGTCCTGACCAAAAACCACCCGTTTGAGCGAGTTCTCTAGGTCCTTGAGTACTTCGGCATCGTCTTTCGAGACGTTCTTCGGCGGAATACGCGCAATCTTGGCGACCACATTCTCGATCTCTTTCGTGCCGATTGTTTTGCGCCGTTTCGCGGCGACAACAAGATGCTGCGCCGCACCGGCTTCATCGATCACATCGATTGCCGAGTCCGGCAATTTCCGGTCATTGATGTAGCGTGACGCAAGTTCCACGGAGGATTTGATCGCATCGGCCGTGTATTTGACCGAGTGATGATCCTCGAAATAGGGTTTCAGACCCCGCAAGATTTTCACGGCATCTTCGACAGACGGCTCATTGACATCGATTTTCTGGAACCGACGGCTCAGCGCGCGATCTTTTTCAAAGTGCTGACGGAATTCCTTGTAGGTCGTCGACCCCATGGTCCGCAGTTTTCCGCCTGCCAAAGCGGGTTTCAGCAGGTTTGACGCATCCATTGCGCCGCCCGAGGTTGCACCGGCACCAATCACGGTGTGAATCTCATCGATGAACAGCACCGCGTCTTCGTGTTGTTCCAACTCAGCAACAACAGCTTTCAGACGTTCCTCAAAATCACCGCGGTACCGCGTGCCCGCCAGCAATGCGCCCATATCGAGCGAATAGATCGTGGTATTTTCCAAAACCTCCGGCGTCTCTCCGGCAACGATCTTGCGTGCCAGCCCTTCCGCAATTGCAGTCTTGCCAACGCCGGGGTCGCCTACGAGAAGCGGGTTGTTTTTGCGGCGACGGCAGAGCACCTGAATACAGCGCTCCACCTCGGCATCCCGCCCGATGAGCGGATCGATATCACCTTCGCGGGATTTGGCGTTCAAATCCACGCAGTATTTCTCAAGCGCGCTTTCCTTTTTCTCGCCTTCGGTGACGCCCTGCGCCTCTTCCTCATGCTCGGGCGCGCCCGAAACGGGGCGTTGTTCTCCAAACGCGGGATCCTTGGCCACTCCGTGCGCGATGAAATTGACCGCGTCATAGCGCGTCATATCCTGCTCTTGCAGGAAATAAGCCGCATTGCTCTCGCGCTCTGCGAAAATGGCAACCAGCACGTTGGCGCCCGTCACCTCCGTGCGCCCCGAGGATTGCACGTGAATGGCTGCGCGTTGGATAACGCGCTGGAAGGCGGCCGTGGGCACCGCTTCGGAGCCATCAACGTCGGTGACCAGATTGCTCAGGTCCTCGTCAACAAACTCTACAAGCGTGGCGCGCAGATCGTCGATGTCGACGCTGCAGGCTTTCATCACGCGGGTCGCATCCGGCTCATCAATCAATGCCAGCAAGAGATGCTCAAGTGTCGCAAATTCATGCCGTCGTGCATTGGCAAGGGCCAAAGCAGAATGGATTGCCTGTTCTAGTGTGGTCGAAAATGAAGGCACAATAAGCGCTCCTTCTGATCGGGGTCGGTGGAGGATCTGATTCTTGCCGATCCGTAAGCCGACCATGGCCTCATAGTATTAGAGTTTGGTTGATCGCAGCCCGGCTTCAAGTTTTTTCTTCGTTTTCTCAGTCACAAATTGTGTGAAGACGACATGAAAGGCTGTGATTTGGGCGTTAGAATGCATCCTTTCGGGTGCGGATTTCAGCAAAAACCTCAACGTTCGATGCATCTGGGAGCCCCAAAAGGCGGCGAATGTCAGGGTCGTCAGCGCGCAAGAACGGATTTGTTGCCATTTCCAGCGCCAAAGTCGAGGGAACGGTGGGAACCCCTGCAGCGCGCGCCGCAACGATCTCTTCATTCCGGGATATAAGGCTAGGATTATCAGGATCAATGGTTAATGCGAACTTAGCATTGGACGCGGTGTATTCATGTCCGGAACAAATCAGGGTCTCCGGGGGGAGGGCGGTAAATTTGCTCAGGCTGGCCCACATCTGATCTGCCGTCCCCTCAAAGAGGCGTCCGCATCCCAGCGCCATCAGGCTGTCGGCGGTAAAAGCGGCCGCCGCGTCGGGAATGTAATAGGCGATATGACCGACGGTGTGACCAGACACATCCATCACCTGAACCGGGTGTCCGGCGAAATCGAAGGTTTCAGCATCACCAACGCGGCGGTTCAGCGTCGGCAAGCGGTGCGCATCTGCAGCGGCCCCTGTGACGGAGGCCGGGTGATCCTGCAGCACGCGGCCCAGCCCTTGCACGTGGTCATCATGGTGGTGGGTGATCCAGACCTCATCCAACCGCCATCCCCGGGAGGACAGTGCGTGCAGGATGGGCTCGGCCTCAGGCACATCCACAAGGGCGGTTTTGCCCGTCGAATCGTCATGCACCAAAAAGGCGTAATTGTCCGAAAGGCAGGGGATGGTCACGATCTCGAGGGGCATGGTCATTTTCCTTGGCTTTTGCGACACTCTGACCAGAGTGACCGATACCGGGGCGGGCTGCAATGCATCTGGACGTGCAGGATCTGCGCAATTTCTATTATCGCTCCGCCCTTGGAAGGGCGGCGCAAGCGAGCCTGCAGGCGCGCATGCGGGAGATATGGCCCGAAGCAAAAGGACAAACCGTTGTCGGGTTCGGGTTCGCGGCGCCCCTGTTGCGCCCCTATCTGAAAGACGCGCGCCGCGTGATCGCACTGATGCCCGGACCACAGGGGGTGATGCCCTGGCCGCCGGGCCAGCCCAATGTCTCCGTACTGACCGAGGAAACGGAATGGCCGCTGGAAACCGGGCATGTGGACAAGCTGGTTGTCTTGCACGGGCTCGAAACGTCTGAACGGGCGTCTGATCTGTTGGAAGAATGCTGGCGCGTCCTGGGGCCAGGGGGGCGTGCCCTCTTCATTGTCCCCAACCGCGCCGGGCTTTGGGCGCGGCGGGACCGCACGCCCTTTGGCTATGGCAGGCCCTATTCGCCCGGACAATTGGAAACGCAACTGCGCAAGCATCAGTTTTTGCCGGAGCGCCATGCGGGCGCGCTTTATCAGGTGCCTTCGACCAAGCGGTGGTGGATGAAATTCGGCCCGGCTTTTGAAAAATTCGGGCGGCGTGTCCCAACGATGATGGCCGGCGGCGCTTTCATGGTCGAAGCCACGAAACTGGTCTATCCGCCCAAGGGCAAGGTGGAGCCGCTGCGCAAATTGCGGGCAAGCGCCGTTTTGGAACCCACGGCCAAGCCGGTTTAGCGATTAAACGATCACCCCTACGGCAGCGATGGGTGCGCAAAACGGCACATTTTGTGGCTTGGGAATCGAAAAATCCGTTAATAACGCCGCCATTTTGCAAACTTTCTGAGGGGCCAAACGGTCGCACCTGGGCCAAGCCGCTGAAATCATGGGAAAAGACGCAAAATCGCGGTTCACTATCTCATGTTGCGGGGTGTGATCCTCTCTGCTACATCACCGCTGATTTCGACGTCTTGAGTTAATTCAAGCCGCGCCAACACTCTCGGTGACGCGACTTTTTCGCATATCCGGGGCCGACTATCGAAAGGGTGGATGTGTCAGAACCAGCTTCGATTTCCACGAGCATTGCCGGGCGTTACGCCACCGCAGTCTACGAAATTGCCAGCGATGGAAAAGCCATCAAAGTGCTGGAGACCGACCTCGACGCGCTACAGGGCGCCCTTGCAGACAGCGAAGATTTCCGCGCCTTGATCCACTCGCCGATCTACTCTCGCGAAGAACAGGGCGCGGCCATCGCAGCCCTTTCCAAGAAAATGAAACTGTCGGACACGCTTGCCAACACGCTGGCGCTGATGGCGCAGAACCGCCGCTTGTTTGTGCTGCCGCAACTGGTCGCAACCCTGCGCGATATTATTGCTGCGGAAAAAGGCGAAGTGACCGCGGATGTCGTCTCGGCCAAGGCGCTGACGAAAACGCAGGCCGACAAGCTGGCCAAGTCATTGAAGGCCTCGACAGGCAAAACCGTAACACTCAATGCGACCGTGGATGAAAGCCTCATCGGCGGTCTTATTGTTAAAGTTGGTTCGCGCATGATCGACACGTCGATCCGCTCGAAACTGAATTCCCTCCAGAATGCAATGAAAGAGGTCGGATAAATGGGTATCCAAGCAGCAGAGATTTCTGCGATCCTGAAGGACCAGATCAAGAATTTCGGTCAAGAAGCCGAAGTGGCCGAGGTTGGCCGGGTGCTTTCCGTCGGTGACGGGATTGCGCGCGTATACGGTTTGGACAATGTTCAAGCTGGTGAGATGGTCGAATTCCCCGGCGGTATTCAGGGCATGGCGCTGAACCTTGAATCCGACAACGTCGGTGTGGTGATCTTTGGCTCCGACCGCGACATTAAAGAAGGTGACACCGTCAAGCGGACCAACTCCATCGTGTCCGTGCCGACCGGTGACGAGCTGTTGGGCCGCGTTGTGGACGGTCTGGGCAATCCGATTGACGGCAAAGGCCCGATCAACGCCAAGACCTCCTCGGTTGCGGACGTGAAAGCGCCGGGCATCATCCCGCGCAAATCAGTCCACGAACCGATGGCGACTGGCCTTAAAGCGGTCGACTCCATGATCCCAATTGGCCGTGGCCAGCGGGAGCTGATCATCGGCGACCGTCAGACCGGCAAAACCGCCGTGGCGCTCGATGCAATCCTGAACCAGAAATCCTACAACGACGGGGCAGGCGACGATGAGAGCAAGAAGCTCTACTGCGTCTATGTCGCCGTGGGTCAGAAGCGCTCCACCGTGGCGCAGCTGGTCAAGAAGCTCGAAGAAACCGGCGCGATTGAATACTCCATCGTGGTCGCCGCCACGGCGTCCGAGCCTGCGCCCATGCAGTTCCTCGCACCTTATGCTGCGACGGCGATGGCCGAACACTTCCGCGACAATGGTCGTCATGCGCTGATCATCTACGATGACCTCTCCAAACAGGCCGTGTCTTATCGCCAGATGTCGCTGCTGCTGCGCCGTCCGCCCGGCCGTGAAGCCTATCCAGGTGACGTTTTCTATCTTCACTCCCGTTTGCTGGAACGCTCCGCGAAACTTGGCGATGATGCGGGCAACGGTTCGCTGACAGCCCTGCCGATCATTGAAACCCAAGGCGGTGACGTGTCGGCCTTTATTCCAACCAACGTGATTTCGATCACCGATGGCCAGATCTTCCTTGAAACCGAGCTCTTCTATCAGGGCATCCGCCCGGCCGTGAACACCGGTCTGTCGGTGTCTCGTGTGGGCTCCTCGGCGCAGACCAAGGCGATGTCTTCGGTCGCCGGCCCGGTAAAACTGTCCCTCGCGCAGTATCGTGAAATGGCGGCCTTCGCGCAGTTCGGCTCCGACCTCGACGCCTCGACCCAACAGTTGCTGGCACGCGGCGCGCGTTTGACCGAGCTGATGAAGCAATCGCAATACTCGCCGCTCACCAACGCGGAAATCGTTTGCGTGATCTTCGCAGGCACCAACGGGTTCCTCGACAAGGTTGACGTCAAGGACGTGGGTCGTTTTGAGGCTGGCATGCTGGCGCATCTGCGCTCAAAGCATCAGGCGCTGCTGGACGACATCACCAATAACGACCGTAAGGTGAAAGACGACCTCGCTGACAGCATCAAGGCTGCTCTCAACGAATTCGCCGCTGATTTCGCTTAAGAGGTAGGCCCATGCCCAGTCTTAAGGACCTGAAAAATAGGATCGAGTCGGTCAAATCGACCCGCAAGATCACAAAGGCCATGCAGATGGTTGCAGCGGCCAAGCTGCGCCGCGCGCAGGAGGCTGCCGAGCAGTCGCGCCCCTACACGGAGCGGTTCAACGCCGTGATGGCGGGGCTGGCGGCGTCGGTCGGTGGGTCGGATTCTGCCCCCAAATTGCTGTCGGGCACTGGCAGCGACAAGGTGCAGTTGCTGATTGTCATGACATCGGAGCGCGGCCTCTGTGGCGGCTTCAACTCGAACATCGCGAAACTGGCGCGCAACCACGCGGACAAGCTTTTGGGCGAAGGTAAAGAGGTCAAAATCCTTACCGTCGGCAAAAAAGGCCGCGACCAGATGAAGCGGGACTATGGCCAGTACTACATCGGCCATGTCGACCTGACGGAGGTCAAGCGCGTCGGCTACGTCGATGCTCAAGGCATCGCCAAAGACGTGCTCGGCCGGTTTGATGGCGGCGATTTCGACGTGGCCACGCTCTTCTATTCGAAGTTCGTGAATGTGGTCACGCAAATCCCGACCGCACAGCAGATCATCCCGGCATCCTTCGAAGCGGAGGAGGGCGACGAGGCCTCAACGCTCTTCGACTATGAACCTTCCGAAGAAGCGATCCTTGCGGATCTGCTGCCGCGCGGGGTGGCCACGCAGATCTTTGCGGGCTTGCTGGAGAACGGCGCGTCGGAACAGGGCGCGCGGATGTCTGCGATGGACAACGCGACACGCAATGCGGGTGAGATGATCGACAAGCTGACCATCCAGTACAACCGTTCACGTCAGGCCGTCATCACCAACGAGCTGATTGAAATCATTTCGGGCGCGGAAGCGCTCTAAAGAACAAACCGGAGAAACGACATGGCAAATGCAGTCGGCAAAGTAACTCAGGTCATCGGCGCGGTCGTTGACGTTCAATTCGAAGATCACCTGCCGGAGATCCTCAACGCGCTGGAAACCGACAACAACGGCAACCGTCTGGTGCTCGAAGTGGCCCAGCACCTTGGTGAAAACACCGTGCGTGCGATCGCGATGGATGCCACCGAAGGCCTTGTGCGCGGCCAGACCGTGACCGACACAGATGGCCCGATTTCGATCCCGGTGGGCAACGCCACACTGGGCCGCATCATGAACGTGGTGGGCGAACCGGTGGACGAAAAGGGCCCGGTGAACGCGGATGAGAAACGCTCCATCCACCAGGACGCGCCTGAATTTGCCGAACAATCGACCACCTCCGAAGTGCTGGAAACCGGCATTAAGGTGATCGACCTGCTGGCCCCCTACGCCAAGGGCGGCAAAATCGGCCTCTTCGGTGGTGCCGGTGTGGGCAAGACCGTTCTGATCATGGAACTGATCAACAACATCGCCAAGGTGCACTCCGGTTATTCGGTGTTCGCGGGCGTGGGGGAACGGACCCGTGAAGGGAATGACCTCTACCACGAGATGATCGAATCCAACGTGATCGACCCCGAGAACCTGGAGAACTCCCAGGTGGCCCTCGTATATGGTCAGATGAACGAGCCTCCAGGCGCGCGGATGCGTGTGGCGCTGACCGGTCTGACACTGGCCGAGCAGTTCCGCGACCAGTCCGGGACCGACGTTCTGTTCTTTGTCGACAACATCTTCCGCTTTACGCAGGCGGGTTCCGAAGTGTCCGCCCTTCTGGGTCGTATCCCTTCCGCTGTGGGCTACCAGCCGACACTGGCCACCGACATGGGCGCGATGCAGGAACGCATCACCTCGACCAAAGCCGGTTCGATCACCTCCGTGCAAGCGGTCTACGTGCCTGCGGATGACTTGACCGACCCTGCGCCTGCGACCTCCTTTGCGCACCTCGATGCGACAACGGTTCTTTCCCGTGCGATCTCCGAGCTGGGCATCTACCCCGCCGTGGACCCGCTCGATTCCACATCGCGTCTGATGGACCCTGCGGTTGTGGGTGACGAGCACTATGCGGTTGCCCGTGACGTTCAGGGGATCCTGCAACGCTACAAGTCGCTGCAAGATATCATCGCGATCCTCGGCATGGACGAACTCTCCGAAGAGGACAAGCTGACCGTGGCCCGCGCTCGGAAAATCCAGCGTTTCCTCAGCCAGCCTTTCGACGTGGCGAAGGTCTTCACCGGGTCTGATGGTGTGCAGGTGCCGCTCGCTGACACCATCGAAAGCTTCAAGGCGGTTGTGGCCGGTGAATACGACCACCTGCCCGAAGGCGCCTTCTACATGGTTGGTGGCATCGAGGAAGTGAAAGCGAAAGCTGAAAAAATGGCGGCTGACGCTGCTTAAGGAGCCGGATTGATGGCAGATACGACGCAATTTGACCTGGTCTCGCCCGAGCGGCGGCTTGCCTCTGCGCAGGTCGTGTCGGTCCAGATCCCGGGCGCTGATGGCGATATGACAGCGATGGCGGGCCATGCGCCCACCATCACTACGCTGCGCCCCGGCCTGCTGAGCACCGAAGGCCCGGATGGGACGTCGGAATATGTCGTCACCGGTGGTTTTGCCGAGATCACGGCAGCCGGTGTCACGGTTCTGGCCGAGCGCGCGTTGCCACGCGCCGAGGTGACGGCAGAACATCTGGCCGAAATGGTCAAAGAGGCCGAAGACGCGTTGAACAACGCCAAAGCAGCCTTTGAGAACGAACCCGGTCCGGTCGACGATGCCGCCAAACTGCTCGCCGATATGGTGGCGGTAGGTGATCACATCGGCATCTCAGCACGCTGAACAACGCCTGATTACAGACGAAAGACCCCGCTCGCATTGCACGGCGGGGTCTTTCCATTTTTGCTCGTCGCGACCCGCATTGGATGGGTCCGATTCTCTGGGCCCATGTTCACGATGTCCGGTACCGCAGCTGCGGTCGTAAATGGTGTGCGACGACGTTCCGGGTGGGAGCCATAAAGCGGGATCATACTCTGTGTTGCCAGACCCGATGCCATGCCTACTGCCTGTTGCCAGGGGCCGTTGAAATGTGCCGCATCACAATCTGGCGGGGTTGCCGCGCAGCAGAACCGAGTGGTCGGTAATCTTGCCCGTCTGGACCCAGACGATCTTGTTGCCGTTGCGATGGAAGGTCACGCAGCGTTCCTTGCCGCCGCCAAGCTTCGCCCAGCGGCGGCAATACTTGTTGCCCTTGATCCGCCAGACACCGGATTCGATCCGTTTTTTGTTGTAAACAATCTTCATTTTCCGGTCGGAACTGTAGTGGATAACGTATTTTCCCGACCGGTCTACGCCGCGCAGGGAATTTCCGACAAGCGCGCTTTTGATCTCTTGCCCGGTCATCTGGGTGTATGTGGATTTCTGGCTGGTGTTGCCGGCGACGGCAGTACTCGCGAGAACAAGGCTGGTCAGACCAGCGATAAGAAGGGTTTTCATCTGTCTCTCCATTCAAGTTGCGTGTGGGGAGAACGGGTGGGATGAGCGGTTATTCCTCGCTTTTTTCTCTTCGCTTCACTTTTGAATATGCGGGTCGAGTCGACAGAGTGGCGATGTATCTTCTCTCGATTGAGAAAGCGCAATAAAAAATAAGGTGTTACAGTGCGGCGCGCGACTTGCGGGTCTATCAATCACAGGTTTACGGGCGCTCCGCGCGAAAGTGCGCAGGATCACCCACCGCGCGTTGGTCGCTCTTACTCCACCGTCTCGATGTAGAGCTTCACCGCGGCGTACCAATCGGCATAGGCGCGGATCTCTTCGTTGGTGAGCTCTGCGGCCACCTCGCTCATCACCTCGTGTGTCCGCTGCCCACTTCGAAAGGCTTTGAGCTGTGTGTCGATGTAGATATTGGTCTCTCCCGCCAGATTGGGCGCATCGTCGACAAGGTGAATGCCATCTGTTCCGTGACAGGCGACGCAAGCCTCCGGGGCACCCGCTGGGTCCGCAGTCAACTCCGCCGTTGCAGAATGCCCCGCGTACCAGGCCGCAAGATCGGCGATCTGCTGATCTGAAAGGTTGGCGGCAACGATGGTCATCATCTCATGCTCACGCGTGCCATCTCGAAAGGCGGTCAGCTGCGCGCGCAGATAGGCTTCGGGTTCCCCGCCGATATGCGGCGCAATCGGAATGGTGGCAAACCCATCTGACCCGTGACAGGTCCGGCACTGACCAGAGATTTGGCGCCCGGCGTCCCGGTCACCGATGATATCCGCAAAAATGGGCCCGGCGTGTAACCCCACGCCGAGCACCAGAAGGCCTGCAAGCCTCATTTGGTGTAAGCAATCCGCCAGATCGCACCGGCGAAATCATCCGAGACCAGCATCGAGCCATCTTTCAGGAAGGCGATGTCCATCGGCCGCCCGCGATATTCGCCTGTTTCCTCGTTCAGCCAGCCATCGGCAAAGACCTGCGCTTCGACCGCATCGCCGGTCTCCGGATCCAGCGCCGTGAACATCACCCGCGCGCCCACCGGCGTCGTGCGGTTCCACGAGCCATGCTGCGCCCAGAAGATGCCGCCCTGATAGGCATCGGGGAAGCTCGACCCTTCGTAGAACTTCATGCCCAGATCGGCGGCATGGGCGGTCAGCTCCAGCTGCGGTTCGATGAAGGTGACGCCTTCGGGACGTGGATGCTCGGCTTCGGACATGATCTCGACACGGCTGTTGGTCCAGGGAAAGCCAAAGTGCTGGCCCGCCTCGGTCTGGCGATTCAGCTCGCCCGGCGGGATGTCATCCCCCATGCCGTCCACCTGGTTGTCGGTCCACCACAGCTCACCTGTCTCGGGGTGGAAATCCTGCCCCACCGAGTTGCGCACCCCACGGGTAAAGACCTCGCGTCCCGTGCCGTCCGTGTTGATGCGGATGATGCCGCCGATGCCGATCTTGTCGTACATCTCGACCTTCTCCGCTGGCTGAACGTTGTGCGGCTGTCCCAGCGAGATATAGAGCTTGCCGTCCGGGCCCACGTCACAGACCCGCGCGGTGTGGTTGAAGCTCTCTTCCTCCACCGGCACCAGATCGCCTTGCTCGACCACGACGGCCACCGCCGGATCGGGCCCTTCAAAGAAGAACTCCGCCGCCGGGAAATTCAGCACCCGGTTGCGCTCGGCGATGAACAGGAAGCCATCCTTCGAGAAGCAGGGCCCGTTTGGAATGTCGAAGGTGATCGAGGGCGCGAAATCCTTGACCTCATCGGCCACGCGGTCGCGGTCGCGGTCCACCACGGACCAGACCTTGTCCTTGCGCGTGCCCACAAATGTCACCGTGCCCTGTGGCGCCACCGCCATGGAGCGCGCGTCCGGCACAACCGCATAGAGGCTGACCTCGAACCCGTCCGGGACCGTGATATGTGGAATAATGTTCTTGAGCGCATCTGCCCGGTCTCCGGACTGATCGATCATTGTGAATGTCGCGTCGGTGCGTTGCATATTGGACAGCTTGTCCATGTTATCCTGCGCACTGGCCGTGCTGGCCAGCCCCGTGCTTAGCAATAGTCCAGCAGCAAGTTTCAGTAGCTTCATGATCATCCTCCCAGTTGATTGAATTGCGGCTACACACCCCACACTGCGGACCCGCAACGCCCCGCATCCGATATAACAGCGTAGTCAAAGCCGACCTGTCAACAACCACCGCGTGTTGCACGCACGATGCGCACACCGACTTTGGTCGGTCTTTTCGATTGGGAAAACCGGACTTAGGCACGGCGTGTCGAGATGGGATATTGAGGTAGCAGCGCCTGGATCCGAGAACGCCCCAGGGGCGCGCAGATCGTCGCGCGCTGTTCTCCCGCCGGGTGCCGTCGCTAGCGTTTTTTGGCTGGCGAACCCTGACCGAGATTACTCAGCGGCGTACATGCCATCGTAGATCGGGCTCAGCGTTTCCGCCTCGAACAGGGAAGAGACGGAGGTGCCGCTCCAGATGTTCAGGATCGCCTGAGCGAAAACGGGCGCGGTGGGCACGATGCGGATGTTCTTGGCGTTCTTCACAGCCTCTGTTGCCGCAATCGAATCCGTGATCACTAGGGATTTCATCACCGATTTGGTAACACGTTCCACTGCGGGGCCGGACAGCACGCCGTGGGTGATATAGGAGTGCACTTCCTTGGCGCCGTTCTCGATTAACACCTCCGCCGCTTTGCAGAGCGTACCGGCCGTGTCGCAGATATCATCCACAATCAGGCAGGTTTTCCCGGTCACATCGCCGATCACTGTCATTTCTGCAACTTCGCCGGGCTTTTCGCGGCGCTTGTCCACAATGGCGAGCGGCGATCCGATGCGCTTGGCCAACTCGCGCGCGCGCGCTACGCCGCCGACGTCCGGGGAGACGATCATCAGCTCGTTCATCTTGTTTTTGAACGCGTCCTTGATATCGAGCGCGAAGATCGGCGAGGCATAGAGGTTGTCGACAGGGATGTCGAAGAAACCCTGGATCTGTGCCGCGTGCAGATCCATGGTCAGGACCCGTTCGATGCCAGTGCCCACCAGCATATTTGCGACCAGCTTGGCGGTGATGGGGGTGCGGGCCTTGGTGCGGCGGTCCTGCCGCGCGTAGCCGAAATAGGGTAAAACAGCTGTGACCCGCGAGGCAGAAGAGCGGCGCAGCGCATCCGCCATGATCAGGAGTTCCATCAGGTTGTCATTGGCGGGGTTGGAGGTGGATTGGACGATGAACATGTCCTCGCCCCGGACGTTTTCGAAGACTTCGACAAAGATTTCACCGTCGTTGAACCGCTCAACCCTTGCATCCACAAGCCCCACCTGTTTGCCACGATGCATCGACATCCGCCGGGCGATGGCATTGGCCAATGGCATGTTGGCATTACCGGCGATCAGTTTCGGTTCTTGGAATTCTGGCATGGGGGGCGATCCTGGGTTGCGTCGAGCAAATGTGACAGATTCGTGATGTTGACTTCACCTAGCACGGCCTTACCAATCGGCAAAGAACCTCACACCTCTAAGGAGCCGCAAAATGGCACATATCGACCTCTTTTTCTCAACGCTGTCTCCTTATGCCTACCTTGCCGGGAATCGCGCCGAAAAGGTGGCGGAAAAACACGGGGCCTCCATCACCTACAAGCCGCTCGACATCATGGCGCTCTTCGCTCGGACCGGAGGCACACCACCCAAGGATCGCCATCCCAGCCGGGTCGCGTATCGCGCGCAGGAACTGGTGCGGCAGGCCAAGCTGCTGGACATGCCGTTCAACCTGAAGCCCGCCCATTGGCCCACCAACGCGGCCCCGTCGTCCTATGCCTTTATTGCGGCGCAGAACGCGGGCGGTGGGGATCTGGGCAAGCTCATGTTTTCGATCTGCCGGTCGGTCTGGGCGGAGGACAAGGACATCGCCGAGGATGCGGTGGTGCGGTCCTGTCTGCAGGAGGCCGGGTTTGATGCCGGGCTCGCGGACAGCGGGCTGCTGGTCGGGGCGGAAACTTATGCGGCCAACCTGGAAGAGGCGGTGGAGCGTGGCGTGTTCGGCTCGCCCTTTTACATCACCGACAGCGGGCAGCGGTTCTGGGGGCAGGACCGGATTGCCGATCTGGATGCGCATCTCGCCGGAAAGATATGACATCAGGCCATTTCACCCATGCCCGGACCTTTGGGCATGGGGCGAGAGAGGCGCTGGCGATCCATTGCACTCTGGCGCATGCTGGCGCCTGGCGGGGCGTCGGCAAGGCGCTGGAAGACTGCGTGACGCTTACGGCGATCGACCTGCCCGGTCATGGCAAGAGCGACGATTGGGACGGCACGGTTGATCTGCATGACCTATGCATGATGGCCGCACGGACGCATTTGCCGACGCGCCGGGATGTGATCGGTCATTCATTTGGCGCCACGGTCGCGCTGCGCCTTGCGGTGGAGCATCCGGAACGGGTGCGCAGCCTGACCCTAATCGAGCCGGTATTCTTTGCGGCTGCCATCAAGGACACGCCCGAGCGGATGCAGGCGCATGAGGTCGAGGCAGAACCCTATTTTACGGCTCTTTCGGCAGGTGACACGGCAAAGGCCGCTCGCCTTTTCAACCGGTTCTGGGGCGACGGCACCAAATGGGACGAGATGCCGGAGACGACGCGCCGTTATCTTGCGGACCGCATGTATGTCGTCCCCGGTCAGTCGCCTGTGATCATCGATGACGCCGCGGGGCTGATGACACCGGGGCGGCTCGAACGGGCCGCGATGCCCTGCCTTCTGATCGAAGGGGACCAAACCGCCGATATCATTTGCGCGGTCAATGCCAGTCTCGCGCGCCGGTTGCCCAATGCCCGACGCGCGATCATTGCAGGCGCCGGGCATATGTCGCCGATCACCCACCCCGGCGCGGTAGCGCAAGAGATTGCAGCACTACTCGAAGTGGCTGAGGAATAGGTCGATCTGCTCCGGCGTCATCGACCAGTCACACACCAGCCGCGCCGTCAGCAACTCGTCCGGGTCATCGCCCGCGAGCGTGCCTGACCAGATGTAGTAGACGGCACCCGCATCGTGCAGGCGCTGATGCACCCGGCGGGCAAAGCGGGCAAAGATCATGTTGGCCTGCGGTTCGTGTTCGAATATTGCGCCCGCCGCGCGCAGTCCAGCGGTAAGCCGGGCGGCGTTGGCATTCGCGTTTCCGGCGGCCTTTAGCCACGCGTTATCCTGCAGGTACCCGGCCATCTGCGCCGACAGGAACCGGTGTTTGGAGAAGAGATGCGCCCCGCGTTTGCGCCGCAGCTCAAACTCCCACGCCTTTTCAGGGTCGAAGAATATCACGGCCTCGACGCCCAGACAGCCGTTTTTCGTGCCGCCAAAACTGACCACGTCAACGCCTGCTTTCCACGTCATCTCCGCCGCTGAGCATCCCAGCGCCGCCAGCGCATTTGCGAAACGCGCGCCATCCAGATGCACCGGCAGGTCGAAGCCTTTGGCCACCGAAGTCAGGGCCTGGAGTTCGTCCAAGGTGTAGACACTGCCGCGTTCCGTCACCTGGGTGATCGAGACGGCCCCGCGTTCCGGCCCGTGCACGCCACGCACGCCTTCCGCCTTGATCCGGGTGCGCAATCCGCCGGGTGTCATCTTGTCGGGTGTGTCCACGAGGCACAGCTTGGCGCCGCCGGTGTAGAACTCAGGGGCGTTGCACTCATCCTCCTGAATATGCGCGATGCGGCTGCAGAACACCGTCTGCCAGGGCTGGCAATAACAGGCCAGCGCCAGCACGTTCGCGGCCGTGCCCGTGGCAACCAAATATACGGCGGCCTCCGGGACTTCAAAGATATCGCGGATCTGCTGCCGGACCTCCTCCATGACCGGATCCGCGCCATAGGGCATCGCATAGCCGGTGTTGGCTTCCGCCATGCGGCGCATCACTTGCGGCAGCGCAGGCCCCGCGTTGTCGGAGGCAAAAAACATCAGACAGGCTCCTCGATGATATGCTCTTCCCACTCGTCTTCGGGGATGTCGAATTCGCTGAGCGTCCAGCCCTGCACCGACACGCCCGCGTCATGTACCGATTGCGCCGTGCCGCTGATCAGCGGGTGCCAGTCGGGCAGGGGATCCCCTTGCCACAGCAGCCGGTAGGCGCAGGTTTCAGGCATCCAATAGGCGTGCGTGTCCAGATTGTCAGGTTTCAGAACGATGCATTCAGGGATGAACTGATGGCGGTTTTCATAATGCGCACAGCGACAAGTGCTGTCGTCCAGCAGGCGGCAGGCAATGCGGGTCAGCGCAACGGCACCGCTTTCTTCATCCTCGAGTTTGTTGAGGCAGCATTTGCCGCAGCCATCGCAGAGCGATTCCCATTCCTTCTGGGACATCTTGGTCAGCGGTTTGCGCTCCCAGAACCTGTCTTTCAGGCCGCTACGGTCGATGGGATCGCTCACAGCGCCCCCAAAATGCGGCGGGCCTGCGCGCTATCCGCGTCCATTTGCGTAATCAGCGCGTCCAGACTGTCGAACTTTTCTTCGGGGCGGAGATGCTCGACAAGCGCAACCGACAGCGGCGTGCCGTAGAGGTCCCCCTGAAAGTCAAAGATGAAGGTTTCCAGGTTGGGGCGATTTTCCCCGAACATCGGGCGGACCCCCATGGAGGCAACGCCGTGGTAGCTGCCCTGATGCGGGCCTTCCAGCACGTCGACCAACACCGCATAGACACCAAACGCGGGCGGATGCAGCCCTTCGATGGACATGTTGGCCGTGGGATAGCCCAACTCGCGCCCGCGCTGTTCGCCGCCGACCACCGGTCCTTCGATCCGGTGCCAGTGGCACAGCATATCCGCTGCGAGCCGGGGATCGCCATCGCTCAGCGCCTTGCGGATCGCCGTGGAGGAGACCGTTTTGTCCGACTGCTCGATCAGTGGCGCAATTGTGACGCCAAAACCCATGTCTCGGCCAAACTGACGCAAATCATCAATGGTACCGGCACGCCCCTTGCCGAAACAGAAATCAGCGCCCACGATCACATGTTTCAGGCCAAACCCATCGGCAATGACTTTGCGGGCGAACTCTTCGGGGGTGAGCGCCGCCAGTGCGGCGTTGAAGTTCAACTCATAGAGCCGTTGCACCCCCAGTTTTTCCAGGCGGCTGGCGCGGGCTTCACGGCTCATCAGCCGAAAGGGGGCGGCGTGGGGGGCGAAATGCACACGCGGATGCGGCTCAAACGTGACAATCCCCAGCGGCGCATCAGGTTCAACCTGCCGGGCCAGATCGATCACCGATTGGTGGCCCAGATGCACCCCGTCAAAATTGCCAATCGCCGCGCTGGCGCCGCGGTTTTCGGGGTCAACAAATTGGTAGTCGCGGATAATCCTCATCCGCCTTGCGTAGCCTCGACACGCAAGACACGCAAGCGCTCTGACCTGTCAGAAAGGGTGGTGGCGCCGCAGGGGGGAGGTCAGTCGAACTTGCGTGACGGTGCCATCACGGTGGCCTCGCCGATCAGGACTTTCTTGCCGTCGACCGAACAGTGGCATTCCAGCTTGACCCGGCGTTTGGCCATTTCGATGTCGATGACCTTCACCTCGGCGTAGACGAGATCGCCCGGACGGACCGGTGCCAGAAACTTCAGGGACTGGCCCATGTAGACAGTGCCGTGCCCGGGCAGTTGCTCGCCAATCACCGCCGAGATCAGACCCGCGGTCAGCATCCCATGGGCAATACGCCCCTCAAAGATCGTGTCGCGGGCGTAGTCATCATCCAGATGCACCGGGTTCCGGTCGGTCGAAATCTGGGCAAACATCTCGATGTCTTCGTCCGTCACCACCTTTTGCAGGTGGCGCGACATGCCCATTTCAATGTCCTCGATGCAGATGGTGCCGCGGGGCAGATTGTCCAACATGATGACCCTTCCGGTAATTTTCTGATCATTACGATGTAGCGGTTGAAACTTTATTACTTCGCAACTGCAGAAAAGCAAGGAAAAAATAGGTCAGCGCAGGAACCCTATCGTATAGGTCGGGTTGGACATTTCCCTTTTTAAATAGTCCTTTAGCGCGTCAGGATCAGGATCGCTGTTTGTTTTGGTCTCTGCCGCGGCGAGACCGCCGGAGATGAACAGCGAATCGATGTCCTCCCCCATGGCCCCTGCGATATCCGTCAGCACGCCGTCCCCGATCGCCAGAATGCGATTGTCGGGCACATCCGTGCCGAGCGCGGAGAGCCTGCGGCGCGCCAGATCATAGATCGGCGGATGCGGTTTACCGAAGTAGAGGCTCTCACCGCCCATGTCAGTATAGAGTTGCGCCAGTGCGCCCGCACACCATTCTCGTTGCTCGCCCCGGTCGACAACGATGTCGGGATTGGCGCAGAGCAGCTTCAACCCGCGCTGTTTGGCCATCAGAAACTCGGGGCGCATATCGTCGGGGTCGGCCAGCGGATCACGCGGGCCCGTGCAGACGATACCCTCTGCCTCTTCCAGAGGCACGGCGCGCACGTTCACAGGGTTTTGCACCACCCCAATGGGCTCAAAGAACCGTTCATCGTCCGGATAGCCAATGTGCCAGACTTTTTCCCCCACCACACCGCGAAACATGGCTGAGCGCGCGCTGTCGCCCGAGGTGGCGATGGTGTCCCAACTGTCGTCCGGCACACCAAAAGCCACCAGTTGCTTTTGGACGCCTGCGCGGGGGCGGGGCGAGTTTGTCACCAGGACAACCTTGCCGCCGGATGCGCGATAGTCTTTCAGGGCGGCGACCGCATCGGGCAGGGCGGAGACGCCGTTGTGAACGCACCCCCACAGATCGACGAAGAGCGCGTCATATTGCGCGGAGATCTCGCTGAGAGAGGTGATGATGCGTGTCATGTCCGGCCCGCTCCGTTGCTGCTGTCAGGCACGGTCGATCAACCCACGACCGGCCCGCCTGTTGAAAAGCCCACCGCCAGAGCCGCGGGCCGGGATTCAGACCTTCAGGTTCGGAATGATCTGCTTCTTGCGGCTCATGATGCCGGGCAGAACGACCGTGTCGCCATCCACGCTTGCGTCAAAGCTCTTTTCAGCCACGGATTTCACAAGGTCATTCGGGACCATCAGCGTCGCTTCTTCCTGCAGGATATCGACGACAAACAGCAAGACCTGATCTGCGCCGTCCTCATCGGCGACCCCGGGCATCGCCGCCATCAACGCATCTTTGCGATCCAGCACCATTTTAGGCGAGGTCGTCTCCAAGACGGAGACGCGGAACTGCTTGCCGCCAACTTCGTATTCCTTGCTGTCCATACGCAGCAGTTCGGCTTCGGAAAAGGCCGAAACATCGGATTTCGCGGCGAACATCTCTGCGGCATATTCGGAAATATTAACATCCAGCGCTTGCGCCAGATCCCAGGCCACGGCCTTGTCTTCATTGGTCGTGGTTGGGCTGCGGAACTCCAGCGTGTCGCTGAGAATGCACGACAGCATCGCGCCCTGGATGCTCTGCGGCATCTGCGCCAGATCCTTGCCGATCATTTTCCACATGATTGTGGCCGTGCAGGCCAGAGGTTCGATGCGGATGTCGATGGGACCTTTGGTTTCCAGCCCGCCCACCAGCTTGTGGTGATCAATGATGCCCTGGATATCGGCATCATTGATGTTGTCCGGCAGTTCCGCGGGGTTGTTCGTGTCCACGATCACCACAGGCGTGTCCGCGGCAACCTCCGAGATGATCTCGGGCTTGTCCAGCGACCAGCGGTCCAAGACGAACAGCGCTTCGGTGTTTGGCTCTCCCAGAAGGACCGGCTTGGCATCGACGCCTTTGATCTGGTTCAGATACCACGCCCAGATGATGGGCGAGCCGGTGCTATCGGTATCTGGAGATTTGTGGCCAAAAACGAGGGTTGTCATACTGGGGAATCCTACAGTTGCGGAACTAAAAATTTCGCGCCTTATAACACGGGCATCACTGGTGTCACCCCGCCTCTGCTGCGGCGCAGCATCACAGCTTCAATTCGGCGCGTTTCTTCTTGGTCAATCCGGCGATGACCATGTCATATGATGCTTTAAGGTGATTTTGAAGCTCACTGTCTGAGAGGCCAGGTGCCGCATAGTGTTGCAGCCACTTCAACCCGCGCGAGGCCATATAGGGGGCGGGGCGCACGCCGGGCGTATCTTGCAGAACTTCGAATGCAAGATCGGAGGCCTTGAAGGTAAAGGCGTCCTGCCCGTCATTCCAGCCGCAAATGGCAAAAACCTTGCCGCCCACCTTCCAGACATCGGCGTTGCGCCACTGCACCACATGGGTTGTTGCAGGGAGCGCCGCGCAAAAGGCGTTGAAGTCATCGCGTGTCATCTGGCCAGGATAGGACGCGGTGCGGTTTCTGTCATCTCAAACGAAAGTCGCGCCCCCCGAAGGCAGCGCGACATTCTGTTGTTGGCTAAAGTGGGGCGCTTACGCTGCTTTGCGTCGCCGACGCATCACACCCACGGTGCCCAGACCGGTCAGCAGCAACAAAGCACCCGCAGGCAGCGGCACTGGCGCCAGCTCAATGTTCACGTCGCCACGATAGCTGGACGTTTGCAAGCGGCGGATCTGAGCGTTCTCGTCACACAATGTACAGCCCTTGCCCGCAGAGAGCGAGAACCAGAAGGCCTGGCCAAGCTTTTGGTTCTTGTTGTTGGCGCCTTCACCAACTTGAACCGCAAATTGATAGTTGGCTGGCTTCAGCACCGCGTTCAGGTTCAAACCGGCCAGTTTGCCAAACCCAACCAGCATGCCGCCGGTCATATCCAGAAGCCGGATCGGACCAATGGGATCGACACCCTCATTCTTGAAAACCGGGTTTTCCGTGCCGGGCACCGACCCGAAATTGAACATCACGTCAAAACCACTTGTCGCATCGTTCTGCGACTGTGCCCGGCCCTTCAGATACCCGCTGTCGTCACTGTTCAACATCAGCTTGCCCGCAGCCGGAGCGAAATCGAAGTCGGACCCGAAGAATTGCCCGTGGACCGTTCCCAGCCCGCCTTGCAACCACACGCTGTGGTCTGCGCCATTGCCGACGGCAGATGTTGCGCGATATTTACCGTCAAAAACCGCAGCATGGCTCGCCGTCGCGGAAATCACGACCGCCGCCACTGCGGAGATGAGTGTCTTAATCTTCATATTGGTACCCTCTTTACACCGTTTTTTTTGCCGTCGTTTTGGCATTATGTTGTTTTAGTGAACGGACGCTAGCATGACATCATGCCTTGTTCATAGCGTGGAGGTGGGTTTAATGCCGTGAAATCTGTGGCACTTAAGGTTAATTTTCGACCCTGCCGGGAATGGCTCTCGCGAGGCGAGAATACCCTCCTGAAACGGGTGGCCGGTCTGCGAAATCCGCGAAGGGAACGAATCATTCCAAGGTCGAAAAATCCCCCATCGAACGCGCCTCGGGAAATGGATCTCTATCCGCCGATCAAGAGGCTGCTCGAAAGCCAGGGCTATGACGTCAAGGCCGAGGTTGGCGCGGCGGATGTCGTGGCGATGCGCGGCGAAAGCGATTTGGTTGTCGTGGAGTTAAAGCTGGCGCCGTCATTGGCCTTGTTCCACCAATGCGTTGAGCGATTATCTATAACGGATGCGGTTTATATGGTGTTCGAGCGAAAGGCCGGAAAGCGGGGCCAGAAGTCCCGCAAGCAGACCATCGCGATGGCCCGCAGGCTGGGGTTAGGCGTCATGACCGTGCGGCTGAAAGACGGTTTCGTGGAGGTACATTGTGATCCGGGGCCCTACGCGCCGCGTAAATCGACCAGACGCAAAACCGCCCTTATCAAAGAGTTTGCGCGGCGCCGGGGGGATCCGAACGCAGGTGGCCAGACCCGTTTGGGATTGGTGACTTCATACAGACAGGACGCGTTGCGCTGCGCCGCACATCTCGCCGAACAGGGGGCAAGCAAGGGCTCGGAGGTTGCGAAAGCAACTGGGGTTGCGACGGCGACGCGCCTGATGGCGGACAATCACTACGGATGGTTTGAACGTGTGTCCAAGGGTATTTACGCGCTCACCGCCGCCGGGCGTGAGGGCCTTGTCCATTGGGCGTATAGCTGGGAAGACACCTAGCGGCCCTTGGGATCTTAGGGCTGTGCATAAACCCGCACATTTTTCCAAATAGCGCTGTTGACTCACTGGCGGATGGTGCCTAGCTATGCCGCGTTAGCACTCGATAGAGGTGAGTGATAACGTTTTGGGCGAAAAAGAGTATCGCCTGAATCCAATGGGAGAAACTTTGAGCCTTAAGGAGCTGCAAAGATGGCATTGAAACCGCTTCATGACCGCGTGCTGGTACGCCGCACGGAAAGCGAAGAAAAAACCGCTGGCGGATTGATCATCCCCGATAGCGCGAAGGAGAAACCTTCCGAAGGTGAAGTTGTTGCTTGTGGCGAGGGTGCCCGCAAAGACAGCGGCGAGCTGATCGAAATGGCCGTGAAGGCCGGTGACAAGATCCTGTTCGGCAAATGGTCCGGCACAGAAGTCACGCTCGACGGCGAAGAACTGCTGATGATGAAGGAAAGCGACATCATGGGGATCATCGAGTAAGCCCTCCGGCTGCTCTGACCTTCACTCGCTGAACTCAAACTAGATATTCTCAAGAGGAGAAAACAACATGGCTGCTAAGGACGTCAAATTCGACACCGATGCCCGTAACCGTATGCTCAAGGGTGTGAACATCCTTGCAGACGCGGTCAAAGTCACGCTTGGTCCAAAGGGCCGCAACGTGGTTCTGGACAAATCATTCGGCGCGCCGCGCATCACCAAGGACGGTGTTTCCGTTGCCAAAGAGATCGAGCTTGAAGACAAGTTCGAGAACATGGGCGCACAGATGGTCAAAGAAGTGGCCTCGCGCACAGCTGACGAAGCGGGCGACGGCACAACCACCGCGACCGTGCTGGCCCAGGCGATTGTCAAGGAAGGCATGAAATCTGTCGCCGCTGGCATGAACCCGATGGACCTCAAGCGTGGGATCGACACCGCGACATCAACCGTGATCGAAGCCATCAAATCCGCGTCGCGCCCCGTATCCGACAGCGACGAAGTTGCACAGGTCGGTACGATTTCCGCAAACGGCGAAGCCGACATCGGCAGCCAGATCGCTGGTGCGATGCAGAAAGTCGGCAACGAGGGTGTGATCACCGTCGAAGAAAACAAAGGTCTGGAAACAGAAACAGACGTTGTCGAAGGCATGCAGTTCGACCGCGGCTACCTGTCGCCTTACTTTGTCACAAACGCTGACAAGATGACCACTGAGCTGGAAGATTGCATCGTGCTGCTGCACGAAAAGAAGCTGTCTTCGCTGCAGCCAATGGTGCCGCTGCTGGAGCAAGTGATCCAGTCGCAAAAACCACTCCTGATCGTTGCAGAAGACGTTGAAGGCGAAGCGCTGGCAACCCTGGTGGTCAACAAACTGCGCGGCGGTCTGAAAATCGCAGCGGTCAAAGCACCTGGTTTCGGCGATCGCCGCAAAGCCATGTTGCAGGACCTTGCGATCCTCACCGGCGGTCAGGTGATCTCCGAAGATCTGGGCATGAAGCTTGAATCCGTGACCATGGACATGCTGGGCTCGGCCAAGAAAGTTCAGATCACCAAGGATGAGACCACCATCGTTGATGGGTCCGGCGAGAAGGCTGAAATCGAAGCACGTGTGGCGCAAATCCGCACGCAGATCGAAGAAACTACCTCCGATTACGACCGTGAGAAGCTGCAAGAGCGCGTTGCCAAACTGGCAGGCGGTGTTGCTGTGATCCGTGTTGGCGGCATGACCGAAGTGGAAGTGAAAGAGCGCAAGGACCGTGTGGACGATGCGCTGAACGCAACACGCGCTGCCGTACAAGAAGGCATCGTTGTGGGCGGTGGTGTTGCACTGGTTCAGGCCGGTAAGACACTCGAAGGCCTCGCTGGCGAAAACAACGATCAGAGCGTCGGCATCTCCATCGTGCGCAAGGCACTGGAAGCACCGCTGCGTCAGATCGCTGAAAACGCTGGTGTGGACGGTTCCGTTGTCGCGGGCAAGATCCGCGAAAGCGACGACGCAGCCTTTGGCTTCAACGCTCAGACCGAAGAGTATGGCGACATGTTTGCCTTCGGTGTGATCGACCCGGCCAAAGTGGTGCGCACAGCGCTGCAGGACGCGGCATCCATTGCCGGTCTGCTGATCACCACCGAAGCTATGGTTGCTGATAAGCCTGCAAAAGAAGGCGCGGCACCTGCCGGTGGCATGCCCGACATGGGCGGCATGGGCGGCATGATGTAAGCCACGCCGATCTGGTGAAAGAATTGGGCTCGCCTTCTGGCGGGCCCTTTTTTATGGCCAGGATCAGTCAATCAAGCGGCGACTTTGGATGGTTTCAAAGCGTTTGCTGTTCGCATCGAGAGGGTTCTGGTCACCTATCCCGAAACGGTCGCACTGCTGTCCCGAAGTTTGGTCAGCGCCTGCGCCAACGTCTCTTCGGTCCTGTCCTTGTCCAAAAAACCGCGAACGTGTTGGCCATATCTGGATTTGATCAGGTGGTGCATTTCCGGAGGCGCAAAAACCAGAACCATGACATCTTGCAGGCGCTCGTCACCAATCAGCGCATCCAGGAATTCCAAACCGCCCATGCGCGGCATCTGCAAATCCAGGATGACGATAAACGGGACCACAGCGCTATTTTCTGCGGATTCAGCGTCGCGCAGCACAGCCAAAGCATCCTGGCCGTCGCTTGCCGTAAGTGTAGCGCTGGTGATCTTCAGCCTTTTCAACGCGCGCCGCACGGCCAGAATGGCGACCGCATCGTCGTCCACCAGCAGGAATGTCGCGTCTGTTATCACATCGTGATCCTCTGCGGCTGTCTAATTCTGGCCAAGTCGTTCTTAGGCTCCGGTCGTGCGCCAGGCGTTGCAGGATTATACCTGACAACCTGTTTACGGATGATTGCCAGTTTCAGATCGCAAAAATGCATGCAAAGGGGCAGGTCCTGCGGCCACGTCACCCGATTTGATTTGCCTCTCCCCGAAGTGTCACCTGTTAACGGTGTATTCAGCGGGCGATGCTAGCGTACGGCAAAAGACACTTCTGAGGATCGCGACTTCATGACCCGCAATATTGCCATCAACGACATCGAAACATCTTTGCCTGCGGGGTCGCAGGACTTTGAGGATTTCATCTATTTGATCAGTCACGATGTGCGCAATTCTGTCCGTGCTCTGATCGAATTACCGCAATGGATCGAAGATGATCTGGCGGAAGCAGGCGTTAAAGTTGATGGCTCTGTCGCCGAAAGCATCGATCTCATGAACAAGCATACCGGCAGGTTGGACCGCATGCTGGTCGATCTCCTGACCTTTTCACGGATCGGGCGCATGCAGGCCATCGAAGAGGTGGACCTAAACGATGCCTTAGATGAGGTGCTGGAAGAAGTACGCATTCCGTCTGGTTTCAAGGTTGTGCGTGCCCTCGATTGCGCGCGGCTGACAATGGGCGAACGGGATGTGCTGACACTGTTGACGGCCTTGATTTCGAATGCCGTCAAACATCATGACCGTTCGGTCGGCAAAATCATTGTGTCCTGCTACCGCGAAGGCAGCCAGGTGGTGTTGACGGTGCGCGACAATGGGCCGGGCATCCCGTCTGGCTATCACGCGCGCGTATTTGGCGCGATGACAACGCTGAAACCGCGCGATGAAGTCGAGGGAAGCGGCATGGGGCTCGCGATTGCGAGAAAAATCGCGAAACTCTACGACGGTGACGCGAAGGTTATAGAAAACACGGAGAACCGTGGCACAACGCTCGAAGTACGGATTGTTGCATAGGCGACACCAATTTCAGCAGTCTTCCCGTGAAAGTGAACGCGGGTTGCCTTCGCAAGCGATCTGACACCCAACACGTAGTTGGCCTTGCTCAAAAGAACCGCTAAGGCGCATACATGCGTTTGGTTTTGCTGATTTCCTTTACCATGGTCGCTTTTGCGGCGAACTCGGTTCTGACACGGTTTGCCGTCGATGGCGGCTACATTGATCCCAGCAGCTTTGCCCTGATCCGCGTTTTGGCTGGCGCGGTTGTACTTAGCATGATTTTGTCAGTCAGGGGCGGCAGGATGCATTTGTTTGCGCGCGCGCGGTTCGTGGGGGCTTTCAGCCTGGCGGCTTACATGGCAGGATTTTCACTGGCCTACCTGACGCTGGACGCAGGCCTCGGCGCCTTGATCCTTTTTGGTGTCGTTCAGATGTCAATGTTTGCCTATGGCGCGGCCACCAATGCGCGACCCACATCGCGCCAGCTTGGTGGTGCATCGCTTGCGTTTTGTGGTCTGCTTTTTGCGCTCTGGCCTGGACCTGGGGGACAATCAGACCCGATTGGCGCCGGGTTCATGATCTTGGCGGGTTTGGGATGGGCGGCCTACACGATTTCGGGCCGTACCGCCGAAGATCCGCTGGCGGCGACAACGGCGAACTTCATCCTGTGCCTGCCGGTGCTCACCATCATACTGGCCGGGTTGGCGACCCATTCATCGCCCATCGGTTGGGCTCTAGCCATCATCTGCGGTGGCGTGACGTCCGGCCTTGGATATGCCTTGTGGTACCGGGTGTTGCCCCAGTTGCAGGGTAATACCGCCGCTGTGGTGCAATTGAGTGTCCCGATCATCGCGTTGCTGGGCGGTGCTGTTTTGCTGCGCGAGCCGGTATCTATTCTTGTTGTTATGGCGACGGTTCTGGTGATCAGCGGGATCGCCATCGCCGTCACATCACGATCGTCTCAAGTGGATCGTAGCTAAGCGCATCGGGGTCCGCAAAAGCGACTTGGGCAAGGCTGCTTGGCTTGAAATGAAGCCCTGCCATATCTTCCTGGGTTGCCCAGATATGATGCGTGACAATATTCTCCGGATCCTGCCAATCCGCTGAAATCCGGGATCCGCCGATGATCTTGCAGCGGAAAAATACCTCCACCTGATGAAATCCGCTGCGCGGGTCGTGAAACTCGTTAACAAGACATGGCGCCGTGACATCAACCCGCAGGCCGGTTTCTTCGTGGACTTCACGCGCCAGATTATCCGGTAAGGAGGCCCCGGGTTCGACACCGCCGCCGGGCGCGCAAAGCAGGGTGCTGCGCCCCTTTGGCCAGGCATTCACCAACAGCAGGCGCGCGTTATGAACAATCACTGCGCGGGCAGCCAGGCGAACAGGGTTTGGAGGCATAAATTCAGGTTCCGTTAAAAGCGCGTGACGTTACACTTTCGCAAGGCCAACAATGACACTATCTGAAGGAGCATGACCAGTACCGTGAGAATTCTTTTGGCCGCTTGTGCCGTCGTCTTGGCAGCAACCACAGCCAATGCGCGATGTGCCGTGCTCTTGCACGGGCTGGCGCGGACGGAGTTTTCATTTGCCCTGATGGAGACGGCTTTGATGGCCGAGGGCTATACCGTTGTGCGGCCCGGTTACCCCTCGACAACAGCGCCCGTGGCGGAGCTCGTTGCCCGGACCTTGCCCGATGCCATGGCCAAATGCGGCCCGCGGGGGCAGGTTGATTTCGTGACGCACTCCATGGGGGGGATCCTGTTGCGCCAATGGGTTGCGGATGCCAACCCGGATCGGATCGGTCGCGTGGTGATGCTTGCACCGCCCAATCAGGGCAGCGAGGTTGTGGACGCATTTTCCGATATCGAAGCCTTTGATTGGATCAATGGCCCAGCCGGTGCGCAATTGGGTACAGGGCCCGGAAATCTGCCACAACGCTTGCCGCCTGTGACTTTTGACCTCGGCGTGATTGCCGGGGACCAATCGCTTAATCCCTATTTTTCATCGCTGTTGCCGGGGCGGGACGATGGCAAGGTGTCGGTCGCTTCCACGCGCGTTGCTGGGATGAATGACCATATCGTTTTGCCCGTGACGCATACGTTCATGATGAACAATCCACGCGTGATTGCTCAAACGGTCTCCTTTCTGAATTCCGGTAAATTCGACCGGACGCTCACCTGGTTCGACGCGGTGCTGTCGCAACTTGGCTGCCCCGATGGCAGTTGCGTGCCGAGCGTGGGAGAGATGATTGGCCGACCTTAAGCTTCAAGGTGCGCAGGTTCTGGGCTCTGAGGGTCTCGCATGCGCCGACTTGGCTATTGCCGGTGATCTGATTGGCGAGGGATCGACCGGGCGCGCGGTGGACCTTGATGGCTTTTTGGTATTGCCGGGCATTGTGGACCTGCATGGTGACGGTTTTGAACGTCATCTTGCCCCGCGCCGGGGTGCCATGAAGGAAATGGCCGAAGGGATTGTCGCGACAGAGGCCGAGTTGGCCGCCAATGGGATCACGACGGCGGTGCTGGCGCAATTTGTCAGTTGGGAAGGGGGGCTGCGCGGTCCTGAATTCGCGGATCAGGTGTTTACTGCGATCCGGGATACAGCGCCTGCTCTGGTAACGGATTTACGCGCGCAGCTGCGGCTCGAAATCCACCTTTTGGACTTGTACGACGGCTTGCCGGAGCGCGTGACGGCATGGGGCGTCGACTACGTTGTGTTCAACGATCACCTGCCGCATGACCGGTTGTCGCAGGGTCGCAAACCGCCTCGTATGGTCGGGCAGGCGCTGAAGGCCGGGCGCAACCCGGACGACCATTTCGATATGATGATGCGACTGCACGCACAAGCCGACAAGGTCCCAGAGGCGCTGGACCGACTCTGCGCGCATTTGCATGAAAAAGCGGTGCGCATGGGCAGCCATGACGACGCCACGAAAGCGGCGCGTGATACCTGGCATCGTCGCGGCATCACGATTGCGGAATTCCCCGAAACTCTGGAAGCCGCAGAGGCGGCCAGGGGTGCAGGTGATGCGGTGATCCTCGGTGCGCCGAATGTGGTGCGCGGTGGCTCGCACAAGGGCAATGTGTCCGCGCTTGAGCTGATCGCCATGGGGCTGTGCGATGCGGTGGCCTCAGATTATCACTACCCAAGCCCGCGGCGCGCAGCGTTGATGCTTGCGAAATGCGGTGTGGCTGATTTTGCGACCTGCTGGCAACTGGTCTCCGAAGGGCCTGCGCGGGTTTTGGGATTACAAGATCGTGGCACGCTGCAGCCCGGCAAGCGGGCGGACATCGTGATTTTAGACGCCGAAACGCAGCGTGTCGCGGCAACCATGGCCGCTGGCAGGTTCAGCTATATGTCAGGTGAGATCGCGGCGCGCTTTATGTCCCTCTAGCGCGGGTTTTACGTAACGATCCGGTTTACATGGCCCATCTTGCGCCCCGGTTTTGTTTCGGCCTTTCCATAAAGATGCAGCGCGCAGTTTCGCTCTTTCGCCAGGGCCGCAACGCGGGCCATGTCCGCGCCAATGAGGTTTTCCATCGTCACATCCGCATGACGCGTCCCGTCGCCCAGCGGCCAGCCTGCGACCGCGCGGATATGCTGCTCAAACTGATCAACCGTGCATCCGTTTTGTGTCCAATGACCTGAATTATGTACCCTCGGCGCGATTTCATTCACGACCAATCCGCCACGCGTGACGAAGAGTTCAACCCCCAAGACCCCCACATACTCCAGAGCGTTCAGAACCTTGGCCGCCATCAAAACTGCATCCGTGCGCTGAGCTGCGGACAATCGTGCAGGCACGGTTGTGGTGTGTAAAATACCATTGCGGTGCACGTTTTCGCCGGGATCATAGCATGCGACATCTCCGTCCGGACTTCTGGCGGCGATGACCGAAACCTCATAATCGAAGTCGACGAAGCCTTCGAGAATACTCGAATTTCCGCCCATCTCGGCCCACGCCTGATCGACATCATCGAGCGATCCCAGGCGCGCCTGACCCTTGCCGTCGTATCCAAACCGGCGGGTTTTCAGGATTGCGGGAAGGCCGATGTCTCGCACTGCGGTTTCAAGCGCGTCGCAGGTCGGAATGTCGGTGAAGGGGGCAACGGTCAGGCCGAGATTTTGCAGAAATGTCTTTTCGGTGAGCCGATCCTGGCTGACCCGCAGCGCCTCGCGCCCTGGGCGGATCGGGGTGATCTCTTCGATGGTGTCCAATGCCGAGGTCGGAATGTTCTCGAACTCATATGTCACCACGTCGACGCTTTGGGCGAAGGCGGTCAAGGCGTCTATATCCTCATAAGACGCGGTTGTGACGCGGTCGGCCACCTGTCCGGCAGGCGGTGCGGCACCCGGCTCAAAGATATGCGTTTTTAACCCAAGTCTGGACGCCGCAACCGACAGCATCCGCCCCAGTTGTCCGCCCCCCAGAATGCCGATCGTGGCGCCGGTCTCCAATGGGTCAGTCATCCGTGGGAGCCTCGGGAATCGACGCAGATAGGGCTTCGCGCCAGGCATCCAGTCGCTGAGCTAAGGCATTATCCTGCAGCGCCAGGATGCCTGCGGCCATCAGAGCCGCATTGGCCGCGCCTGCTGCGCCAATGGCCATTGTCGCAACCGGGTATCCGCGCGGCATCTGCAAAATCGAATAAAGTGAATCCACACCCGAAAGCGCCTTGGTCTGGACCGGGACGCCAATCACCGGCACCCGCGTTTTCGATGCCATCATACCGGGCAAATGCGCGGCCCCGCCCGCGCCTGCGATGATCACCTGCAAACCGCGTGCAGCGGCCTTTTGGCCGTAGTCCCACAAGCGATCCGGGGTGCGGTGCGCCGAAACGATGCGGGTCTCATAAGGGATGGCCAATTCATCCAGCAGGTTGGCGGCTTCGCGCATCGTGGGCCAGTCGGACTGGCTGCCCATGATGATCCCAACAACGGGTGCGGTCATGTCAAAGGCTCCCCTGGCCCGATTTCTGGAAGCGGCACTATAGCCAAACGTGGGGCGTAGGCAATGCGTTGAAAATCTGCGTGAAAACGGCTCAGGCGATAATATCCGGGGTCAGCCGGTCTTCGATCTGTGCAATGATGTCCTTCAGCCGCAATTTGCGCTTTTTCAGCCGTTGCAGCGTCAATTGATCCCCCATCCCCTTGTCGACAAGGGCGTGAATCGCCTCATCCAGATCACGGTGCTCGCGGCGAAAGACGGCAAGCTCAACCCGCAGCACTTCGTCCGTTTTCATCGAAAGATCGGTTGGAGCATTCATGGGTGCGTGATTCCGTACAAGATATAGGTCTTATCATAAGCATTCACCATCAATACGCCTAGCCCTTGCGTCCGGCATGATTGCTACCCATATTCATACCAAAGGTCGCCATAACGGGGCCTTTATCTGACTGTCGCTTGACGAATAAGGACGTGTCGCATGACGAAGATGACCCTCGCTTCCTATCCCCATATGCTGGGGTTTGAACAGCTTGAGCGTTTGCTGGAACGCACCGCGAAATCCGGCAATGAAGGCTACCCGCCTTTTAATATTGAACAAACCTCCGACTATTCCTACCGGATCACGCTGGCGGTGGCGGGATTTGCCGAAGATGACCTGTCGATCACCGTGGAAGATCGCCAACTGGTGATCCGGGGGCGGCAGACAGATGACAGTGAAGGCCGCGTGTTTCTGCATCGCGGGATCGCAGCGCGCCAGTTTCAGCGCAGCTTCGTGCTCGCAGACGGTGTAGATGTCGGCGAAGCGATCATGGAAAACGGTCTGCTGCACGTGGACCTCAGCCGCGCCAAACCGCAGACGGTGGTGCAAACCATCAACATCAAGAAAGGGTGACGACATGCAAGAACCATTTGAAACAGCGCCAGCTGAAAATCGCATCGTCTACGTCAAAACAGTTGATGTGACCGAATTGCCCAGCGAAGTTCGCGATCAGGCGGGTGATCTGGACCATCTCTATGCGGTGCACGACAGCGATGGTCAACAACTGGCCCTGGTGGCGGATCGCGGCCTCGCCTTTCGCCTGGCACGGCAAAACGACTATGCGCCTGTGGCGGTGCATTGACGCCCGACCCGCAGGGTGAAATTGATGACAAAGGCCGCAGATCGCTGCGGCCTTTTTTGGTTTGGGGGTTGCCATGAGCTATGATTTCGATTGGGTGGATGCGTTTTCGGATGTTGTCTTTGGCGGCAACGGCTGCGCCGTCGTGCACGGAGGGGCCGATCTGCCCGATGCGGTTTGCATGGCCTATGTGCGCGAAACATCGCTGGTCGAATGCACATTCACCGGCCCATCCGATGTTGCGGACGTGCGGGTGCGGTATTTTCTGGCAAGTCGGGAGATCCCTTTTGCCGGTCATCCAACGGTTGCGACCGTTATGGCGCTGCGTGCGCGGGATCTGGTGACCGATGGCCCCTTGACGCTGGAGACGCAGGCCGGTGTCATTCCGGTCGAAGTGACAGGCGATCACGTGAAGATGACCCAGATCGCGCCGACATTCGGCCCAACAGTTCCCGCTGATATTGTGGCCGCGGTGGGTGGGGTCGCGCCCGACGACATCGTTGGACAGCCGCAGGTGGTCTCAACCGGCCTGCCATTTTGCGTCACTGTTCTCAAGGATCGCGCGACGCTGGAGCGGCTCAAATTTGACGTGGACGCCCTGCGCAGCTTCAGCACATTTCTGGGGCAACCAGACACGGATATGATGGAGCCGTTTTGGGTGACCCTGTCCGGGGCCACGGATCATGGCGATACGTTCAGCCGGCTGTTGCTGGCCCCGCCCAGCCCGCCGGAAGATGCCTTCACCGGCTCCGCCACCGGCGCGATGGCGGCCTATCTCTGGGCGCAGGGCATGATCCCTGAACCGGCTTTCGTGGCGGAGCAGGGGCATGGCATGGGCCGCCCGGGCAGGGCATCCGTCAAGGTCCTTGGGGAGCGCGATGCGATCACAGGTGTGGAAGTGTCTGGACAAGGCGCATTGGTGATGTCCGGTAAGGCATTCCTGTCTTAGCCAAATAAAAAAGCCGCCCGCATGGGTATGCGGGCGGCTTTCGATCTGCTGCAGGATCGATCAGACGCGACCGCTGATCAACCCCATGCTTTCCAGTTTCAACAACACCTGATGCGCGCAATTGTCGACCTCGACATTCTCGGTCTCGACGCTCAGTTCAGGATTCTGCGGCACATCATAGGGATCTGAAATGCCTGTGAATTCCTTGATTTTGCCTTCACGTGCCAGCTTGTAGAGCCCCTTGCGGTCCCGGCGTTCGCATTCTTCGATCGAGGTGGCCACGTGGACTTCGACAAAGGCGCCAAAGGCCTCGATGTCCTCGCGCACGGCCCGGCGTGTTGTCGCATAGGGCGCAATGGGCGCGCAGATCGCGATACCACCGTTTTTGGTGATCTCGGAGGCGACATAGCCAATGCGGCGAATGTTCAGATCGCGGTGTTCCTTGGAAAACCCAAGCTCGGAGCTGAGGTTTTTGCGCACCACGTCCCCATCCAGCAGCGTGACCGGACGGCCCCCCATCTCCATCAGCTTGACCATCAGCGCGTTGGCAATCGTGGATTTGCCGGAGCCAGAGAAACCTGTGAAGAACACAGTAAACCCTTGCTGGTCCCGTGGCGGCCGGGTGCGGCGCAGCTCGTTGACAACCTCTGGGAAGGAAAACCATTCAGGGATTTCCAGACCCTCGGCCAGACGGCGGCGCAGTTCCGTGCCCGAGATGTTGAGGATGGTGATGTCATCCTTGTCCTTGATCTCGTCCATGGGTTCGTATTGCGCACGTTCCTGGACCCAAACCATGTGTTTGAAGTCCACCATCTCGATGCCCATTTCCTCCTGATGCGCGCGGAACAGCTCCTGCGCGTCATAGGGGCCATAGAAATCGTCACCGGCGGAGTTCTTGCCGGGGCCCGCGTGATCACGCCCCACGATGAAATGGGTGCAGCCGTGGTTCTTCCGGATCAGACCGTGCCAGACTGCCTCGCGTGGGCCCGCCATGCGCATGGCAAGGTTCAGCAGTGACATCGACGTTGTTGCCGCCGGATACTTATCCAGCACCGCCTCGTAACAGCGCACGCGGGTAAAGTGATCGACGTCACCGGGCTTCGTCATGCCGACGACCGGGTGGATCAGCAGGTTGGCCTGGGCTTCGCGGGCCGCCCGGAAGGTCAGTTCCTGGTGCGCGCGGTGCAGCGGGTTCCGGGTCTGGAAGGCGACCACGCGGCGCCAACCCACCTTGCGGAAGAAGGCGCGCAATTCGTTTGGCGTGTCGCGACGGGCGCGAAAATCATAGTGCACGGGCTGTTGGATGCCGGTCACCGGACCGCCGAGGTAGATGTTGCCCGCTTGATTGTGCAGATAGTTCACGGCAGGGTGCGCATCGTCATCCGCGCCGAATACTTTTTCCGCTTCCTTGGCCTTGTTCGGCGTCCAGCGGTCGGTCACGGTCATGGTGGCGAGGATGACACCTTCCTGATCACGCAGCGCGATGTCCTGACCAATTTCCAACTGATCGGCAAAGGCGTCGTTTACATCCAGCGTGATCGGCATGGGCCAGAGCGCGCCATCCGCCATGCGCATGTTATCGACAACGCCATCGTAGTCTGCTTCCGTCAGGAACCCTTTGAGCGGGTTGAAGCCGCCGTTCATCAGCAGCTCAAGATCACAGATCTGACGGGGGGTCAGATCCCAGCTCAGCAGGTCGCCTGCTTCGCTCTTCAGCTTCTGCGCGGAGTCGTAGGAAACATAGAGCTCGGGGATCGGTGATAGGTTTGGTGTGGTCATCAAATTACTCGCTTAATAAAGGTGTGGCATTTCCCCCCAAAATGCCCTCGCGAGGCCTTTAACGCGTGTCGTGTGGCTCTTTCAAGTGGAGAGTGCGGCAAATTCTGGCAATTTGGCCAGCGGGCGCTGATTTCCGCACACCGCGAGTTCAGTGTCGCCTACGGCTTTGGCAGGGGCGCTATGCTTTGGTGAGAATCACCGGCAGACCCCCCTTGGGTTTGGGGATCGGCATGCGTTGCCACTCTGGCGCTTTGCCTGCCAGCTGCACCCGATGGTCGCGCAGTAGGGTCGCGACAAAGAGCTTCACCTGCATGGTGGAGAAATGCATGCCGATACACTTGTGTGCGCCACCGCCAAATGGGCTCCAGGCGAATTTATGGCTTTGATCTTCGTTGCGCCCCGGCGCGAACCTCTCGGGATCAAATTCGGTTGGGTCGGAAAAATGTTCAGGCGATAGCATCGTCACACCCGGGTTCAGCGTGATCGAGGTGCCAGCGGGAATGTCGAACCCCTGCCACTGGAAATCCTTCACCGCCAAGCGGGGGATAAAGGGCACGGGCGGCACCAGCCGCAGGGCTTCGCGGAAAACCAGATTGGTCTGCACCATCTTGCCCAGGGCATCTTCGTCCAACGGGCCGTCGCCTAGGTTTGCCACTTCCTGCGCCAGGCGATCCTGCCACGCCGGATGGGCGCCAAGCGCCGCGATCATGACGGAGAGCGCCGTGGCCGTGGTATCATGTGCTGCCATGATCAGCAGATTGAACTGATCGAGGATTTCATCCTCGCTCCACCCTTGGCCGTTTTCATCGGTGGCCAGACACATCTGCGAGAAGAAATCATCGCCGCCTTGCGCCCGACGCTCCGGGATCAGGGTGCGGAAGGTTTCACGCAAGAACCGCCGTCCACGCACACCGCGCCACATTGACGTGAAAGGGACGGGGCGTCGGATAACGGCAATCGCCGCTCTGATTTCGTCCTGAATGGCGCGGTTAACCTTATTCGCCAGGTCCCCATCCAGCGGCAGGCCCATGAAGACCGCGCCGCCCAACCGGAGGGTCAGGCTCTTGATGGCGGTGTAGAAACAGAACGCCTCTCCATCGGGCCATGTGTCCAGCAGAGTTTTCATCGCACCGGTCATGCGCACCCGGTAGTCGCGGATCGCCGCGGCACGAAAGGCCGCCTGCATGATCCGGCGATTGGCGCGATGGTGATCGAAATCCTGCAGCAGCAGACCGCCGGGGTAGATGCGTTGCAGTGCATCCCATCCGCCTTGGGATGAAAAGATGCGGTTCTTGTCCATCAGCACCATTTCCATCGCATCCGCACCGCAAAGGTTCACCCGCCAGACCCCCAGCATGTTGGTCTTGTACACCGACCCATAGCGCGCGATGTAATCCTGCTGCGTGCCATAGCTGTCACGGGCAATTTTCAGCGTGTGACCGATCAGCGGCAGGGCGGGCGGGCCGGGAATATGGGCCAGGGCGGCTTTGGTGGGCATGGGAGAGACCTCGTGGACATGGAGAAATCAGGGCGCGCCAAGGCGGGCACCGGCTGACTTATCCGGTCACGAAGTGAGAGGCGTCTTAATCCACCGTGCGCACGCAACACCACAGGGATTTCACGTGGGCATGGCGCGACAAGTAGCATCGCGCCGGGAGGTTTCCCGGCGTGTACTATCCGCTACAAATTCGGTGTGCCGCTATTCGGCAGCGCTGTTTGCAACCTCTGCGCCGTAGCCAAGGGGCAGGGAGGTATCGGCGTCCTCATGCTCGGCCAGAAACCGCTCCGCTTCCAGCGCGGCCATGCATCCCATACCCGCAGACGTCACCGCCTGACGGTATTTGTGGTCGGTCAGGTCACCCGCTGCAAAAACGCCCGGGATCGAGGTTTCCGTGCTGTCGGGTTTCGTGACGACATAGCCGCCCATATGGGTGTCCAGCACGTCCTTGACCAATTCGTTTGCGGGCGCGTGCCCGATGGCCACAAAGACCCCCTTGGCCGCAATTTCGGTGATTTCGCCGGTCTTGGTGTGCTTGACGCGGATGCCTTCCACGCCCAGCGGGCTTTCTGTACCGACAACCTCGTCCAACTCGTGAAACCACAGGGGTTCGATCTTGGGGTTTTTCATCAACCGGTCGATCAGGATTTTTTCCGCGCGCAACTCGTCGCGGCGGTGAACCAGCGTGACCTTGGAGGCAAAGTTGGTCAGAAACAGTGCTTCTTCCACAGCGGTATTGCCGCCGCCGATCACCGCGATTTCCTGTCCGCGATAAAAGAAACCATCACAGGTGGCGCAGGCCGACACGCCGAAGCCTTTGAACTTCTCTTCGCTGGGCAATCCCAGCCATTTGGCCCGCGCGCCGGTCGCCAGAATGACCGCATCGGCAATATAGGTTGTGCCGCTGTCGCCCCTGGCAACAAAGGGGCGTTGATCCAGGTTCAGATCGGTAATGATGTCGCCAATGATCTCGGTGCCCATGGCCTTGGCGTGCTCCTGCATGCGCACCATCAGGTCCGGGCCCTGCACTTCGGTGTCACCGGGCCAGTTCTCCACTTCCGTGGTGGTTGTCAACTGACCGCCTGGCTCGATCCCTTGTACAAGAATGGGGTTCAGCATGGCCCGGCTTGCATAGACGCCGGCGGTATAGCCTGCCGGTCCTGATCCGATGATGAGGACGCGTGTTTGTCTTGTCTCGGCCATAAGGACCCCCAAAGAATATCATAGCAGCGAGAACGGATATATAGTGGGGTGGGCCAAGCTTAAACCCCCCGCGTGCAGGCGTTGGTTGCAACCCGGCCTTGCATGTTTCGGCAATCGAGGAAAGAATCTTGCGCTGGAGCGAAAGAATATTGCGCATAGCTTGGGCAGTGTTATAACAACCGCAAATATTGGGGGTGAAATGGCTGGAACACGACTAGATCCGATTGACCGAAAAATCCTTGCAGAACTTCAGGCCGACGGACGTATGACCAATGTGGAATTGGCCAATCGTGTTGGCATCTCTGCGCCGCCCTGTTTGCGCCGCGTGCGCTCGCTCGAAGAGGCCGGGTATATCAAAGGCTACCATGCGGATGTCGATGCCCGCGAGTTGGGGTTCGAAGTGCAGGTGTTCGCGATGGTTGGCCTTGCGAGCCAGGCCGAATCCGATCTCACCGCTTTTGAGGACCGGTGCCGCGCTTGGCCGCTGGTGCGCGAGTGTCATATGCTGAACGGTGAGGTGGATTTCATCCTCAAATGCGCAGCACCTGACCTTTCGACGTTTCAGCGGTTTTTGACGGGCGACCTGCTGACCACGCCCAATGTCGAAAGCGTCAAGACCTCTTTGGTCATCCGTGGCGCAAAGGATGAACCCGGCGTGCCCTTTGAGGTGCTGGAAGAACGTCTCAGCAATTCGGCGTAATCGGGTTGTCAGGCGGCGGTCAGGTCATCTTCCACTGAGGCGCGTGCATAGTTCATCGGCCCGAAGTCGCTGACATGGCTGATTTGTGGAAAGACGGACATGAACACCGTGCGCAGGGTATGTGACAACAACCGCAGGGGGTTGGCGCCCGGATGATAGGTCTCTATCTCCAGACCACCTGCAATAACGGCTGCGTGACGCTGCAGGCACAGGTGAAACATGCGGATCGGTGTCGGCGGCGCGACCTCGATGACATTCACGCCATCGACAAATGCGCGGGCAGGGGTAAACACACGTTTTTCACCCACCTCGCTGCGTAAATGCGCAGGCGTCTGCAACAGGCGCGCTGCCGGGCCGAGGCTCAGGAAGCTGTCCGGCCTGCTGACCCCAAAACTATCGGCCATGATGCGTGTGAGCGGCGTGAAATTACCCTTGTCCGAGGGCATGAACGTAGAAGATCCAATCCACGAAATTTCACTGGATCCGCCGTCAGCGGTCAGCAAACGGTCACCAGGTTGCAAATCCTCGATCGCGATCGGGCCCTTGTCCGATTGCAAATTTGTCCCATGCGCAAAAGCGGAAAACGCCTCATCGAACAGGGGCAGACTGGGTATTTTGCGTTGTCCGATCACAATGCTGCCGTCGGCGCGCAGCGCTGCAATATCGGCGATGCGAACACCAAGAGTGTTTTGAGCGGGTTCAGACGGCACATCTGCAGACCGGGGGGATGCCGAACCAGTGGCATTGGGGAACTTGGACTTCATACAATCCGCTTTTCAAGTTGGTCGCATTCCATGTCGGCCCCACCGACGCACACGGAAAGGACGGGACGCGTGCTTTCGTGTTCTTTGATCTCTCAAAATACCTTCGTCGGTCAGAGCGTGTCAAAGAAGGGGCTCGATTGGCCGGGGCGGCGACATAGTTTTTGTGGTTTCACAGGGTTTGTTTCCCGTTATCTGCAAAGTTTGCCACATTCCAAACGAGAACGCCCCCGGCGATTCGAAGCTGGGGGCGTTTCCATTGGAGGGTTCTTTTTTCCAGAGATTACCCTGGAGGTGGCCTTCTTATTAGCCTGTTTTGCGTGATGTTTTCTGTGCCTCTGCGCGTTTTGCGACAAAGGCTGCCCGACGTTTGCCGCGTGCCCATGGCATTTCGACGTCTGCTTGCGCGGCCGCTTCGACGACTGATTTGATAAAGCGTTTATTGGTGTGCATCGGGTTTCCTGCTCAATGTTGATCTGGGCGTTTGCCTCTTGTTGATGATCAAACTGGCAGGCCATTCTGGCCGCTTTTTGACCAACTGAAAAAAATTTTCGAAAACTTTCGCTGTAATTCAGCAAATTGCGCAGAATTTGCCGCAATTGGTGTGCGCTCCTATTTTTAAGAGGAAAACGCCACATCAGGGGTTTGAATCGACGCCAATCATGCCAGAAGATGCGGATTGTTGACGCAGAATGCGGCGATGAAGCGGCGAGATGTGCCGAATTCTCGCCCAGATCACAGATGTTTCACAATGTGATGGCGGCAATCAGGCGACCGTAGTCCGCCTCTTTTTCATGTGTCGTGCGACGATAAGAATAAAAGCGATCCGGATCGGCGTAGGTGCAGTGTCGTGTCCATTCTGCGGACGCAATTCCGGCATTGCGCAAGCGGTGCAGCCCGTATCCGGGAAGGTCAAAGTGCATACGGTCCTCCCGGCCATTGGCAAAGAAACGCGCGTTGCCCGGATCATCGGCAAGAAAAATCTCGAAAAACTCAGGGCCGACTTCATAAGCGCGCTGGGAGATGGCGGGGCCAATTACCGCTACAGTCGCGTCGCGGCTCGCGCCCAGGGTACACATTGCGTCAATGGTCGCCTCTAGGATGCCTTCCAGGCTGCCGCGCCATCCCGCGTGGGCGGCACCGATGACGCCCGCGTCCGTATCGGCAAAGAGAACCGGCTGACAGTCGGCGGTCAGAATCGACAGGGCCAAACCCGGTGTGTTCGTGACCATCGCATCGGCGCGGGGCTTTTCCTCAAAGGTGTCCGCCACCGTGACAGCGGTTGCTGAATGCACCTGATGCACGCTGAGCAGATTTTCAGGCGGCACGCCCATGGCTTTGGCAACACGGGCGCGGTTGATCGCGACGATTTCGGATTGATCGGAACTGCCTTGCCCACAGTTCAGCCCGGCAAAAACGCCGGAAGATGCGCCACCGCGCCGCGTGAAAAAGCCATGTCGGACAGACGCGAGGCTTTCAGAGGTCAAAATTTCGAGCGTCATATCTCCAACCCAGGCGGCGGTGGGCTGTCTTGGGGAAACAGGCCAATTACTTTGAACAGGTTTCCCATTTCATCCCGGTGCGTCAAGCGTCGATGCGCGGCGATGTGCCGGTCGAGGGCGGCGCCGTTCAAACCCGCAGCCAACGCTTGCGCGCGCGGGGCAATCCCGAGGCGTTCCAGAAAAACGCCCTGCGGCGTCAGGCGGGTTGTCAGGCAGGGTGCTGCGACGGCCAGGGCTTCAAAATCCACATGTGCGGTGAGGTCCGCCCGACCAGGCTCCGCCAAGGGGTCAACCGGCTGATGGTCCTGCAGGGCCTGAAAGGTGTCACCCAGGCTGTGCCAATCGCCATAGTCGATGATCAGACCAGCCCCCCCATGCCGCGCGATCCGGCTGCCCAGCGCGTCGATTATTGGCGCCGCAAAGGGTGCATATTCGATCACGTCACCTGCGCGGGTGTCGCCCAGCCGGTCGGCGAGCGCGGGTTGCGGCAGTTCGGGGCCGAGGCCCAGCGTCAAAACCCCATCCTGCGCGCCGATCTGGGTTTCGCGCCAGTGGCTTTCAGCGCGCGTGAATTGCCGGATCGGCAATGCGTCGAAAAACTCGTTTGCCACGACAAACAGGGGACCGTCCGGGAGCGCGTCGACATGTGCCTTGTGGCTGACGCTATGGTCCGCCAGGGCCTGCCTTTGCAGGGCGGCGAGCGGCGCGGAGGCTTCGATGAGAACGATATCGGCGGCGTCATGAAACCCCGGGACAGCGCGCGTGGCACGCAGCAGATCCGCCATCAAGGTGCCACGACCCGGTCCCAGTTCAGCCAATGTGAACCGGTCGGGGCTCCCCTGGTCCATCCAGGCCTGCGCCAGACAAAGCCCGATGAGTTCCCCGAACATCTGACTGATCTCCGGTGCCGTGATAAAATCACCTGCTGCGCCGATGGGCAGGCCGGTTGTGTAATATCCAAACTCGGGATGTAGCAGACAGTCGGCCATGTAGTCGGCCAGAGAGATTGGACCCTGCGCGGTGATACGGGCACAAAGGCGGTCGCGCAGGCTCATGACATCCGGCGGGCTCTGGAAACAAGCCAAATGCCCAGCATGATCATGGGGAGCGAGAGGATTTGACCCATCGTCAGCCCCCATCCGCCAATATGCCATGCCAGTCCCAGCGGGTTGCCGTCTGTGATAAATTGAGCATCGGGCTGACGGACGAATTCGACCGCGAACCGCGCCATGCCATAGCCCGCAAAGAAGACGCCAGCCACCAGCCCCGGTGTTTTCAGTGCGCCGGAGCGCCAGACCAGCCAGATGAGGACTGCACCCAAAAGCAAGCCTTCAAGCGCCGCCTCGTAAAGTTGCGAGGGGTGGCGCGCGCAGATGCCGACCACATCCGGGCAGTATTGCGCAGCTTCGGTCGGGAAGGCCACGCCCCATGGCAGATCCGTCGGGCGGCCCCAAAGCTCGGCATTTATGAAATTCGCAATACGCCCCAGCAACAGCCCCGGCGGCACCCCCAATGCCATGATGTCGGCAGCACTCAGCCGGGGAATGCTATGGCGCCAAGTGTAGATCAAGCCGGCAAGGATCACGCCCAGCAGGCCACCGTGAAAAGCCATGCCGCCCTGCCAGACCGCGAGAATTTCACCCGGGTGCTGCAGATAATAGGCCGGTTGGTAAAAGGCGACGTAACCCAACCGTCCGCCGAGGATCACGCCAATAATCACCCAGGTCAGCAGATCTTCGATCTGTTGAGCCGTCATCACCGGGCTGTTGTCTTCCCAGAGGCGCTGTGTTCTGACCGCGCGCACCACCAGCCGCCAGCCGATCAGGATACCGACAATATAGGCCAGTGCGTACCAGCGCAGCGCCAGCTCGAAACCAAAAATGGAGATCGAAAAGATCTCCGGCGAGATGTCGGGGAAAGGCAGCAGAGCACGCATGGCGCATCCTTTCGGGCGGTGAGGCGTGGAAGTCAACCTTGCAGCAGCCGCAGTTTGCCACCATATACCATTTGTGAACAGCCGGAGGCGACAGATGCAAACGCGCAATAAGATTTTCGACGATATCTCGCAGTTGATGACAAATGCGATGGGCGTGGCGCAGGGTGCACGCGATGAGGCCGAAACCGCGATGAAGAGCATGATGGATCGCTGGCTTGCGGATCGTGATTTTGTGACGCGGGAAGAATTTGATGCGGTCCGCGCGATGGCGCAGAAAGCCCGCGAAGAAAACGAAGCGCTCAAGGCCCGTCTCGACGCGTTGGACGCGAAAGACTGACCCAAAATCTACCGTGATGACGCAGCACCAGCGGCCCTTTTGGCCGCTTTTTGGGTTAACCTCAGTTAAGATCTGGTTAAGCACGATTACCAATCGTTACGATTGGTGACATTTTGCGCCGAAATCCCAAACATCCACAACTTATTGCGGTTACCCACAAGAATAGGGGTTGCCACAGCGCATTTCACACCGCACCATATCTGGTATGGGCACGGGGGATCGCCCCGGTCTGTAGAGCAGGCGCCTAGCTTTGGGGCCGTCACCGGTCCGCAGCGCTAGCGCGATAAAAAGAGGTGGCATCATGGCCCTGTCAGAGCAGTATCTGGAAGACGATATTCACCCCATCGACATTGTAGAGCATCTTGCAACCCATCATGATTGGGATTTCGACCGTATTTCGGACGAGCAGATCGCGATGGCCGTGGAAGGTCAGTGGCGCACCTATTCCCTGACGCTGGCCTGGTCGGCCTATGACGAAACGCTGCGCATGATCTGCACCTTCGACATGGAGCCGCCAGAGGAAAAACTGCCCGAGCTATACGAGTTGCTCAATCACGTGAATGACCAGTGCTGGGCAGGTGCCTTTACCTACTGGGACGAACAAAAGCTGATGGTCTACCGCTATGGCCTGGTGCTGGCGGGTGGTCATGTGGCCAGCGCCGATCAGATCGATACCATGATCGGGGCTGCGGTGATGAGTGCTGAGCGGTACTATCCCGCGATGCAATTGCTGGTCTGGGGCAACCAGACACCAACGCAGGCGCTGCAGGTCGCCATTGCAGAGGCTTACGGTCGCGCGTAACACTCACCCCTGACGCGAAAGGTTCAGGGGTATCACATGAAAGACAGTCGTATTGCGCAAAGCGGCCTTGTCCTGTTGGGCTGCGGCAAGATGGGCTCTGCGATGCTTGCGGGGTGGCTTGCAAAGGGTTTGCCCGCCTCCTCGGTCTGGGTGGTTGACCCAAATCCTTCCGATTGGCTGACATCAACTGGCGTGCATCTCGGCGGTTCCCTTCCAGCGGCCCCGGCGGTTGTTCTGGTGGCGGTGAAACCTCAGATGATGGCTGATGCGTTGCCAACACTCAAAGCCATGGGCAATGGCACAACCGTCTTTGTCAGCGTTGCGGCCGGGATCACGATCGCCACTTTCGAAAGCATCCTGGGCGCGCAAACGCCGATTGTGCGTGCCATGCCCAATACGCCAGCTGCGATCTCGCGCGGCATCACCGCAATTGTCGGCAATTCGGTTGTGGAGGCTGCGGCCCTTGATGAGGCGGAGGCCCTTCTGAGTGCGGTCGGTGAGGTTGTCCGCCTGGAGACAGAAAGCCAGATCGATGCGGTCACCGGGGTCAGTGGATCAGGACCGGCCTATGTCTTTCACATGATCGAAACACTGGCCGCCGCTGGCGCAGCACAGGGGCTGCCTGCCGATCTGTCGATGCAATTGGCCAAGGCAACGGTGGCCGGTGCCGGCGCCCTTGCACAATCTGCGCAGGAGGACCCAACGCAATTGCGCATCAATGTCACCTCGCCCAATGGCACGACGCAGGCAGCGCTTGAGGTTCTGATGGATGAAGAGACCGGCTTTCCTGCGCTCTTGGCGCGCGCGGTCAAAGCGGCCACCGACAGATCACGGGAGTTGGCAAATGGATAACATCAGCTTTGACGAATTTTTGAAGGTCGACGTGCGGTGCGGCACGGTGCTGCGCGCCGAACCCTTTCCCGAGGCGCGTAAACCCGCCATCAAGATGTGGATCGATTTCGGAGATGAGATCGGCGAGCGCAAGTCTTCTGCACAGGTCACCGCGCATTACACGCCCGAGGCGCTTGTTGGAAAACAGGTCCTGGCGGTGGTGAATTTCCCGCCACGGCAAATCGGCCCCTTCATGTCAGAAGTGCTGGTGCTTGGCCTGCCGGATGACACCGGCGAAATCGTATTGATCACACCGGATATTGAAGTGCCCGGAGGAGGGCGAATGCATTGACCAAGGTTTTTATGACCCGGCCTTTGCCGGACAGCGTACAAGCGGCTGCGGCGGCGCTCTTTGATCTGACCGTGCGGCCCATGACGACGCCCTTAACCGTCGAAGAAATGCGCGCGGCGCTGAGCGACTATGACGGTGTTGTGCCGACGCTGGGCGATATGTTCACGGCAGAGATTTTTGCAGCGGAACCTGCGTGGCGATGCCAGATCCTCGCGAATTTCGGGGTGGGGTATAACCACATTGATGTGGATGCTGCTGCGGCCTCAGGGCTGACCGTCACCAACACGCCGGGTGCGGTCACGGATGCAACCGCCGATACCGCGATGACCCTGATGCTGATGAGCGCGCGCCGTGCTGGCGAAGGTGAGCGTATGGTGCGCGCGGGCCATTGGGATGGATGGCACCCGACCCAACTGCTGGGCATGCACCTGGGTGGCAAGACAGTCGGTATCGTCGGCATGGGGCGTATTGGACAGGCCATCGCGCGACGCTGCCATTTTGGATTTGGCATGAATGTGGCCTACCACAGCCGGTCCGCGAAAACGCTCGATTTCCCGGCAGAGCAAAAGGACAGCCTGCTGGATCTGGCCGCGGCCGTTGATGTGCTGGTGATCGCGGTGCCGGGCGGGGACGAGACCCATCACCTGATCAATGCGGATGTTCTGGCCGCCATGCAAGGCCATGCGCATCTGATCAATATTGCGCGCGGTAATGTGGTCGAGGAGACCGCCCTGATCAGCGCGCTTGCGTCAGGTCAGATTGGCGGGGCCGGTCTGGATGTCTATGAATTCGAACCTGCCGTACCGGATGCGCTGAAGGCGATGGAAAACGTCGTATTGCTGCCGCACATCGGCACCGCCGCGCTGGAAGTACGCGAAGACATGGGGATGATGACCGTCAATAACCTCAAGGCCTTCTTTGCAGGGGAAGCGCCGCCCAACAAGGTCTGATTTTTCAGCTGTCGCCAACCGCTTCGCGCCAGTGGCGGCGGCAGAGGGAAACATAGGTTTCATTGCCGCCGATCTGCACCTGTGCGCCATCGCGCAGGGCTTTGCCACTGGCGTCCATCCGCACCACCATCGTCGCCTTTTTCCCGCAATGGCAGATGGTGCGGACCTCGCGCATTTCGTCGGCCAATGCCAGAAGCGTGGCGGATCCTGGGAACAGCTTGCCCCGAAAATCGACGCGCAGCCCAAAGCACATGATGGGCACGCCCAGATCATCCACCGCGCGGGCCAGTTGCCAGACCTGCTCCTCCGTCAGAAATTGCGCCTCATCGATGAAGACGCAGGCGATGGGTCCTTCTTTTTGGCGCTGGGCAATACGTGCAAAAAGGTCGTCTGCGGTGGCGAAGGTATCGGCCTCTTCGCGGATCCCGATGCGCGAGGCGATACAGGCCTCGCCTGCGCGCTTGTCAAACCGGGCGGTCAACAGATAGGGCACCATGCCCCGCTCGCGGTAGTTATGCGCGGCTTGCAACAGCACCGTGGATTTCCCGGCATTCATGGTGGAGTAGTGAAAATAGAGCTTGGCCATAATCGCTTGATAGGCGTGGTCAAAAGCGGCTGCAAGCATCTGAGGATATCAAACAGGAGCCAGTGCGCGGCTGTCGGCCTTTCAGCCGACCCGCCGCTCCCAAACCGGCGGAGCGCAACAAAGCTCCGACCCAAAACCGGTGTAGGGAACACCGGCAACTCGCTAATCCCCCGAACAATGGGAGCACTTTTATAAATGACATTTCCCTGACATCCGATTAATGGAAAACCCTAGACGGTTTTCCCCCTAGCGGTGGATATGTAAAATTTGAGCTGGATGAGGACGATATGACGGCGATCGGCAGATACCTGAAGAAGCACACGGAGTCGCTGGTCAAGGACGTTGGCATTGAACAAGCCTGCCAGATTACCGGAAAATCAAAGGCAACACTTGGCCGCTATTACTCCGACCATGATGAGCATTCTGACCGCTATATGCCCATTGAAACCGTTGCCTTGCTGGAACAGGCGGCCAAATACCCGCATGTGACAGGTGCGCTGGCGGAACTTGCGGGGACGTCCCTGCAATATGACGAGCGCCGCCCCAATGCGGAGCGTCCCGGGGGTGTGAACGCCGATGTCATCGCGCTGAGCCAGCGGTTTGCAATGCTGATGGGGGAATATCAGCAATCCATGGAAGACGGTAAAATCACGGTCAACGAAGCTAAACGCCTGCTACGCGAAACTGGCCTGTTGCAGCAGGTGCTGATCGATATGAAGCTGCATCTGGAAAACGATCACGGCGCAGCCTGACCCCTGTGGTGGGCTGGTCGCCCGTCAGCCGTGCCGTTCAACAAGGACGGAGCCGACCGAGTACCCGGCGCCGAATGAGCATATCAGCCCCTTATCACCGTCCGTCATGTCATCCGAATACTTTGAGAAGGCGATTATCGACCCGGCGGAGGAGGTGTTTGCATAGTCCTGCAAAATGTTGGGTTGCTCTTGTGGTTCAGGCGTCCGCCCCAGAACCTTGCGCCCGATGAAGTCGTTCATCGTCTTGTTCGCCTGATGCAGCCAAAGGCGCTTGAGGTCGTCCGCTTTTACGCCTTCGTCGCTCATATGCGCTGCGATATGATCGGACACCATCGGCAACACCTCTTTGAAGACCTTGCGCCCGTTCTGCATGAATTGCATGTCCCGCCGGTCTGCCATCCCATCCGGGCGTGAGCGGCGCAGGTAGCCGTTGTTGTTGCGGATGTTGTTTGAAAACTCGGTGGCACAGCGGGTCGATTTGATCTCGAAAAAAGCACCCGACGCATCTTCGCTGCGTTCGATCAGGGTGGCCGTTGCGACGTCGCCAAAGATGAAATGGCAATCGCGGTCGCGCCATTCCAGATGCGCGGAACAAATCTCCGGGTTGATCACAAGTGCACTTTTGACGCTGCCGGATCTGACCATATCCGCCGCCGCCTGAATGCCGAAGGTTGCCGACGAGCAGGCCACATTCATATCAAAGGCAAAGCCCTCAACACCCAGCAGTTGCTGTATCTCGATTGCGACGGCCGGGTAGGCGCGTTCTATATTGGAGGCGGCACAGATGACTAGCCCGACGTCCTGTGCTGTTTTACCGGCCATCTGCAACGCTTGGTGCGCGGCGTCCAGACCCATTTCCGCCATCAGTGAAGGCTCCTCATCCGTGCGCTGCCGCAACAGCGGATGCATCACGGTTGGATCGAGTACGCCTTTTTTATCAATCACACAGCGTTGGTTGATGCCCGACGCTTTGACGATGAACTCCTCTGAGGAATACTCCTTTGCCGACACGGATCCTGCGGCGATCTCTGCCGCGTTCTCCGCATTGAACAGGTCCACATAGGCGTTGAATGCGGTCACCAGTTCTGCGTTGGTGATCACGTTCTCCGGTGTGAAGACACCGGTGCCGGTTATCGCGGGTGTATACATCTTTGAGCCTCCAACAGGATGGACCGTTTTGCACGCAAACCAAAGAGCGCGTCAAGCTGTGCCGGTCAGGGTGACGCAGCGTCGGCAGGTGTTTCGACGCAGCTGTGCCGCTAGCGGATGGGCACCGAGAACAGCGTATAGCCGTCGCGTCGACCGACCTCTCGGGCGCCGGTGTCGGTGACAAAAACACCGATGTTTTCCGCATCGCTCGGACAGGCCACAAGATCGGCGGCGTCATCCAGAAACTGGTTGGTGAAATCATCCTCTCCCACGCGACGGCAGATATCGCCCTCAAAACGGTAGCCGTTGCCAAAAAGCGGTAATCCCGTGGTCGCAGGGTCAGGCACTGGAACACAAGCGCTCAAAAGGGCGAGGCTGGCGGCAATGATCAAGCGCATGGAGTTTCCTTTGCAATTCCAATCCGAGCATCGCATGGCGCCCCTGCAGAGGCCAATAATCCACGCCCATACGGCTGCGTTTTGCTGAAATTGTCAAATCAGAGGCCGCGTTCTGAGGGCCTCCAGCTCCAGATCTGCGACCTCTGCAAGCGCACCCAGATCGTGTATTTTCAACGTGCCATCGGACCAAACCGCCAACTGTCGCTCTCTCAACCGCGCGAGCGTCTTGTTGGTGTGTACCAGGGAGAGCCCGAGCGCATCTGCGATATCCTGTTGTTTGAAAGGAAAGGGCATCGTGCCGTTTTGCACCATGCCAAGCGCGTCGCCACGCTGGAACATCCGCACAAGCGCCCATGCAACCGACGTCAATGCGTCGCGCTGGCCAACAGTGGTCAGGGTCTCCCCCAGAAAATGCTCTTCGGTCGCGGCGAGCCAGGTAATGTCGAACGCGCGCGAGGTTGAGCTGCGGAAGAAGTCAAAAAAATCACCTCGGTCAAAGACACAAAGCGTCATATGCGTTGTCGCCTCGACAGAATGGCCCATTTCGCCCAGCATCCCAGCCTGCAGGCCGATGAAATCCCCCGGAAAGATAAAATTAACCACCTGGCGGTTCCCGTCGGGCAACGTTTTGTACCGCAAACCCATGCCGCGCAGGGCGGTATAGAGCTGCGGCGCATTCGACCCTTCCATCAAGATCGGCGTGCCCGGATCGACGGCCAGTTCACCCGATTTGAAGCGTTTGGTCTTGTCGAGTTCATCCTGAGTCATCTCGTCAAAAAATGATTGCCTGCGAAGCGGACATGCCGTGCAGTCAGTCGTCATAAATCTCTCCTTGCTATGTCATAGATTAATGCAAGAAGGCGAAAAGGGTTCCATGCTGCGCTTGGAAACCGGAGATTGCGCATTGGACAAAACACTTTTCGTTGGCATCATTGGGGGCGATCCGCTGGTGTCTCAGGACATCGCGGATACCTTCGCCTATTGGCAGGCCGGATCGGTCTGCAGGATTTTCGAAACGGTTGGGGATGCCCGTGACGTGTCACGCGGGGACTTTGATCCTGCGTTGCTGTTTGTTGCGGCGGCGCGCGGCGGTGCCCTCGACGTATCTGGGCAAGAGCTCGCATGGTTGGATGAACGCGCGGTTATAACGCTCGATCTGCGCGATCGGTCTCAGTTTCCGCATTGGCAACACCTGTCGCGCCCGTTCACCCAGGCGCAGGTGATTGACGCTGTGCGCCGCTTGATGGAGGCAAATGGCCCGCAGCGGGCCGAGGTGGAATAGGGGCCAGGTCGGGCCTTGGCCTCTATTTACCCCTGCAGCGCCTTAACCCCCACATCCCCATCTGCTTGAGCGCGGATCGCCAATGCTGCTGCATGGCTGCCTGCAGCTGTCGTAAAATAGGGGATCTTGTCGTAGAGCGCAATGGAGCGGATGGATTTGCTGTCTTCGACCGCCTGCGCGCCTTCTGTCGTGTTCATGACCAGATGGATGGCGTCGTCTTTCATCATGTCGGTCACGTCGGGGCGACCTTCGTAAACCTTGTTGACCACACCGCAGGCCAGATCGTGATCGGCGAGCCATTTGGCGGTGCCGCGGGTGGCAACCAGTGTGAAACCCTGATCGAGCAGGATGCGCGCCGCTGACAGCATGTCGTCGGTTTTGTCCATGTCCTTGATCGACAGGAAGGCGCAGCCCTTGGAGGGCAGAATCGTACCCGCCCCCATCTGCGCCTTCAGGAACGCGCGGGGGAAGTCGCGGTCCCATCCCATGACCTCGCCGGTGGAGCGCATTTCCGGACCCAAAAGCGTATCGACGCCGGGGAATCGGGCAAAGGGCAGCACGGCCTCTTTCACGGAGAACCAGGGCATGTTCGGGTCCGCGAGCGTCATCGGGTCGCCTAAGGGCAGCGTGGCGTCATAGGCCGCGTCTGCATCATAAGGCGCGCGCTGCGGGAAATTGCTCAGGGGTTCACCGGCCATGATGCGCGCGGCGATAGACGCGATGGCGCTGTCGGTTGCCTTGGCGACAAAGGGCACGGTGCGCGAGGCGCGGGGGTTGACCTCGATGAGATAGATCTCGCCGTCTTTGATCGCGAACTGGATGTTCATCAGGCCCACGACATTGAGCGCCTTCGCCAGCGCGTGGGTCTGTTTTTCGACCTCGGCGATGATGTCACGCGGCAGGGAGTAAGGCGGCAGCGAGCAGGCAGAATCGCCTGAGTGCACACCCGCTTCCTCGATGTGCTGCATGATGCCTGCGACGTGCACGTCTGTGCCATCGCAGAGCGCGTCCACGTCCAATTCCACCGCGCCCGCGAGATAGCTGTCGAGCAGCACGGGGCTGTCACCCGAAACAACCACAGCGGAGGTGATATAGCGTTCGAGCGAAGATTGATCGCGCACGATTTCCATCGCGCGGCCGCCTAACACGTAGGAGGGGCGGATCACCAGGGGAAACCCGATATCTGCAGCGATTTCAAGCGCTTCAGCATCCGAATGCGCGATGCCGTTATGTGGTTGTTTGAGCCCGAGGGATTGCACCAGCTGCTGGAACCGCTCGCGGTCTTCGGCCAGATCAATGGCATCGGGCGTGGTCCCGAGGATCGGGATGCCCTCGGCATGCAGGGCCTGCGCAATCTTCAGTGGGGTCTGACCGCCAAACTGCACGATCACGCCGTGCAAATTGCCGTTGTCCTGCTCCACACGCAGGATCTCCATCACGTGTTCAAAGGTCAGCGGTTCGAAGTAAAGCCGGTCGGAGGTGTCATAGTCGGTTGAAACCGTCTCCGGGTTGCAGTTGACCATGATCGTCTCATAGCCCGCATCGGTCAGCGCGTAGCAGGCGTGGCAGCAGCAGTAATCAAACTCGATCCCCTGCCCGATGCGGTTGGGTCCACCGCCTAGAATGACCACTTTTTTGCGGGCAGAGGGGCGCGCCTCGCATTCGACCTCGCCGAAAACCGGGCTCTCATAGGTCGAGTACATATAGGGCGTCTGCGCTTCGAATTCAGCCGCGCAGGTGTCGATACGCTTGAAGACGGCGGTGACCCCGAGGTTCAGGCGTGCCTTGCGCACATTCGTCTCATCCCGTCCGGTCAGATGGGCCAATCGCGCGTCGGTGAACCCAAGCATCTTGAGCATGCGCAGGTTTTTTTCGGTGACCGGCAGGCCGTTTTTCCGCAACTCACGTTCGGCGTCGATGATTTCGCGGATGCGGGCCAGGAACCATGGGTCAAACATGGTCACGCCGTGGATATCTTCATCGGACATGCCGTGGCGCATGGCCTGCGCGATGGTGCGCAAGCGGTCAGGTGTTTGCTGGCTGATCGCTTTGACAATGGCGGCACGGTCGGCCCCGTCTGTGTCCCAATGGCCAACCCCAACGCCGGGGATGTCGATCTCATCAAATCCGGTCAGCCCGGATTCCATCGAGGCCAGCGCTTTCTGCATGCTTTCATGGATTGTGCGACCGATGGACATGGCCTCGCCCACCGACTTCATCGCGGTGGTGAGGTCCGGCGTGCTGCCGGGGAATTTCTCAAAGGCAAATTTCGGGATCTTGGTGACCACATAGTCGATGGTCGGCTCAAAAGAGGCGGGCGTGACCTTGGTGATGTCATTGTCCAGCTCGTCCAGCGTAAAGCCCACGGCGAGTTTCGCCGCGATCTTGGCGATGGGAAACCCCGTTGCCTTGGAGGCCAGCGCCGAGGAGCGCGACACCCGCGGGTTCATCTCGATCACCACCATGCGGCCATCGTCGGGGTTCACCGCCCACTGCACGTTGGAACCGCCCGTCTCCACCCCGATCTCGCGCAGCACCGCGATGGAGTGGTTGCGCATGATCTGGTATTCCTTGTCGGTCAGCGTCAGCGCGGGGGCCACGGTGATGGAATCGCCCGTGTGCACACCCATCGGGTCGACGTTTTCGATGGAGCAGACGATGATGGCGTTGTCGGCAGTGTCGCGGACCACCTCCATCTCGAACTCTTTCCAACCCAGAAGCGACTCGTCGACGAGGATCTGACCCACGGGAGAGGCATCCATACCGGACCGGCAGATCGCCTCGTAATCATCGCGGTTGTAGGCCACACCGCCGCCGGTGCCGCCCATGGTGAAGGCGGGGCGGATGATGGCTGGCAGGCCCACCTCTTCCAGCGTCTCCAGCGCCAGCCGAACACCTTCGGCGAGGTCTTTCTTGCCGTTTGCATCCTTGGGGGCGGTGACAATCGCCGCCTTGGGGTTTTCGATGCCCAGCCGGTCCATCGCCTCGCGGAACAATTTCCGGTCTTCGGCCATCTCGATGGCGTCGCGCTTGGCGCCGATCATCTCGACGTTGAATTTGTCCAGAACGCCCATCTCTTCGAGGCTCAGTGAGGTGTTGAGCCCGGTCTGACCGCCCATGGTCGGCAGCAGCGCATCAGGGCGTTCTTTTTCAATGATCTTGGCGACCATCTCGGGGGTGATGGGCTCGATATAGGTGGCGTCGGCAAGGCCGGGGTCGGTCATGATCGTGGCGGGGTTGGAGTTGACCAGGATGACCCGGTAACCTTCTTCCTTCAGCGCCTTGCAGGCTTGTGCACCGGAATAGTCGAACTCGCAGGCCTGACCAATGACAATAGGACCTGCACCAATAATCATGATCGATTTGATATCGGTTCTTTTTGGCATGGTCCGGCCCCTCATGTTCTGGACACCCCCGTGCGTCCAAATTGTCCTGCGTTATAGGCAAGAGCGGGCGGTGCGCAAGGGCTGAATGGCCCTGAGCGGCGTTATTGGACGACATTGGCAAGACAAACGAAAAGGCGACCCTCAACAGGTCGCCCAAACAGTCCCGACTTTGGCAGGTGTCAGGTTTTCTGGCGGCGGCGCATCACGCCAAAACCAGCCAGCGCCGTGCCAAACAGGAGTATCGACGCGGGCACGGGTACCGCCGCAAGTTCGGCAAGTTCCAGATTGTCCAGGACCACCGGCGCGTCGCCATCCTGATCCTCGGAGAAATCAAGTTGCACAAGTGCGCGTTGGGCCGTACCGCCGCCCCCAGCACCCCCGAAGCCACCGGAACCACCTCCGAAGGACGCCACAGACCCGATCCGCAGTTGATCAATCGGCTTGCCGACAAAGCTGCCCGGCGCAAAGCTGACCGGCCCGCCCAGCAAATTCAAGACTTCCGAAACGACCTCGGCACCGTCCAGAAAGCCGACAAACTTCACGTCTTCGTCAATGCCGTCTTCAGCAAAGATGTCGATGGATTGGAATTCGAAGGGTTTGCCAATGGAATTCACTTCGAAGAATGAAATGGTGCTGTCCGAGAAGGGGGCCAATTGCACATTTACATCGCCACCTGTTGCGCCAAACTCCGCATTTTCAGCGTTGAATTTGAACTGCGCGCTGGCCGTTTGTGCGCCCGCAACGCTGTCGCCTACCGTGAACGTGCCAAACCCGAGTGAGGACGCACCAACGGCTGCGGTCAGGCCGAGCGCGGCTGAGAACACCAAGGTAAAGAGGTTACGCATTATCTTCCCCAAACTCCTAACAGGACCGCTTGTCACAACCCGTGACGATTACCCTGCCTCATTTGGAGCTGATTGCAAGAATTATGGTCAATTTCCGGAAAATACGAAGAAAATTGGGTGTATGGCCGCAACAGATGGATGCCGCATTGCCCATTGTTCCCGATCCGGAAACTGGTCGGTTCCGGCTAGGCCAGTTTCAAAAAGGTGCGCAAAGCGGCTTCGAATTCGCGGGGTTTATCTGCGTGGAGCCAGTGACCGGCATCCGGCAATTTCGCAAAACGTGCCTGCGGAAAGAGCGATTTGATCTGCGGCCGGTGGGCGGGCAGGACGTAATCTGACGCGGCACCCGACAGGAACAGGGTGGACCCGTCAAACTGGCCTGACAGGTCCGGGAAGGACAGGATACCGTCCATTTCGGACGCAAGCACATCGAGGTTCAGACGCCACCGTTTTTGGGGCACATCAAGCGACTGCGTGAAGAAACTCTGCAGCGCGGGTTCAACCCCTTGCTCCGCCAGTTGCGCTTCGGCCTCCGAGCGGCGGGTGATGCTGGAAAGGTCCACGGCGCGCATGGCGGTAATGAACTGAATTTGGCTGTGGCTATAGGCCACGGGGGCGATATCGGCGACGATCAGGCGGTCCACCAACTGCGGGTTCTGCACCGCCAGCACCATGGACGCCTTGCCCCCCATGGAATGACCGACCACGTGGACCGGTGCGCCAAGATGCTCGATCAATTCTGCCAGATCACCGGCCATGTCGGCGTAGGTGTGGGTATCGGTCCAGGGGCTGTGACCATGGTTGCGCTGGTCTACCGTTACCACGCGCGCCACATCTGACAGACGTTTGGCGATGACCCCCCAATTGCGTCCTGACCCATAAAGGCCGTGAACGATCAGGACGGTGGGCGCATCCTGGGCACCGAATTCTGAATAGGTGAGCATGCGCAAGGGCTAGCGGATTTGAGGCGTTGGTGCCAGTGCTATTGCACCTTTTGCGCGCGGGTGATTAGGGTGCCGCAATGCAGGACCCGTTAGATATTGAGACCAGGGCGCAGAACCTGAGCGCGGCGTTGGAAAAGCGCCTCGGCGTGAAGGGACGCTCACTTGCCCACCGTGTGCGACGCGCCGGGCGGCGGTTGCCGCGTCGCATTCGCGAACACGCGCACCTGCTGGCCGAGGCCGACGCCGTGCGCGACAACATCAAGATATCCCGCCAGTATGATGCGGCCCAAATCGCCCGCGCCTACGAGCATGTATCCGACTATCTGGCAACAATTGACCGCGCGGATGCCCGCCGCGGACGCATCTTATCGATCCTGGCGGTGCTTGCCTTCAACTTTATCCTGCTCTTTGTGGCCTTCGTGGTCTTTCTGCGCATGCGCGGTATTGTCTGAGCGGATCATTTGATGCGTGTGATGTCCGTGCCGTAAAGGCAGCGCGGAAAGAACGGATAGGTATCCGTTGCAACATAGACGTACTGCCCGTCGATCATGCCTCCGTTGCAGTCATCCAGGTTCCCCGCCCCCGGGACATAGGTCCAGTCTTCGTTATACGTCCCATCATGCGCGCCGCCGGGCGCGGTTTCGCGGGCGCCAGGCAGCAGCATGTAGCTGGAGCGGCCCGCATCGCCGAGGTAGTGAATTTCAAACCCATCCGCAGCCCAGCCAATCAGCGTATCGTCGCTGGTGCCTGCAAGGGCCGGGGCCACGCCGTGGTAGTGATACAGACCATCTGGCCCGACGTGGGCATTCTGATCGTCCAGCCCCAAAAGATCGCGCGCGCCCATCCCGTCAAGGTTCCATCCGGAACTGCGATCACGTGAATGGCCCCGCGGGCTGCTGGCGTCGTAGTAATCTGCGGTGCCGGGTCGTATCAAAACACCATTCTCGGCGATACCGGTGACAGGCACAGGGTGCGCGCGCGTACCGCGTTCAGGGGTTGTGGTGATGCAAACGGAAATGCTTTGCGGTTTGATGCTGTTGGGGTTGCCGGAATTAGGGAATTGTCCGGTCGCGTGATCGGGCAAGCCATCTGATTGGATGCACCGTTCCGAGCCATTTATCTGGCTTTCAATCCGGGCAAAGCCGCTTGTTGCAATTACACCCAGCAGCACGACGACAGCTGTCAGCAGCAGCGGGGCAGGCCATGGGGAGCGCATAAGGGGACCTCCTATCTGTTGGACAGGAGTGATACGCGGCGGCGGCTGATTTCCGTCGCGGAAACGCAAGAAATTCTCAGCCGTCTTCGGCTGCCTGCATGTAATCTGCCTCGCTGACCTGCTCCATCCAGACCGCCGCAACACCATTCTGGGCTTCTTGCATCGCGAGATGGCTCATGCCGGTATCCGGTGCTGCACCGTGCCAGTGTTTTTCTCCAGGCGGGATCCAGACGACGTCGCCCGGGCGTATGGTCTGCACCGGCTGGCCCTCGGTTTGAGCACGCCCGACGCCGGTGGTGACGATCAGGGTCTGACCCAAGGGATGCGTGTGCCAAGCTGTGCGCGCACCGGGCTCAAAGGTGACCATAACAGCACGCAGGCGCGCGGGCTCCGGGGCGCTGATCACCGGGTCCATCCGCACGGCCCCGGTAAAATAGTCTGCGGGACCTGTTTCTGACGGTTTTGAACCTGCGCGTGTGACGTCCATCGAACCACCCATTTTGTCGGAAGCATTGCATGTCAAATGTGACCCGAAGCACGGCCCTCAAGCAAGCATAAACGGCCCCGGTCCGCAAACCGGAGCCGTTTTGATAGTGGGGCAGCTTGTAGTCGCCAATGCCACTTCTCTCAGAGGTTTGGATACATCGGAAAACGGGCGCAAAGCGCCGCAACTTCCTCTTTGACCTTGGCCTCAACGGCGGCATTGCCGTCTTCGCCATTCACCGCCAACCCATCGACCACTTCGATGATCCAATCGGCAATCTGGCGGAATTCCGGCTCGCCGAACCCACGTGTTGTGCCCGCCGGAGACCCCAAGCGGATGCCAGAGGTGACCATGGGTTTCTCCGGATCAAATGGCACACCATTCTTGTTACAGGTGATATGCGCGCGGCCCAGGGCCTTTTCTGTGGCGTTGCCCTTCACGCCTTTGGGGCGTAGGTCCACCAGCAGCACATGGGTGTCGGTGCCGTGGGTCACGGTATCGAGCCCGCCTTTGATCAATTGATCCGAAAGCGCCTGCGCATTGACGATCACCTGCTTGATATAGTCCTTGAACTCCGGGCGCAGCGCCTCGCCAAATGCGACGGCTTTGCCTGCAATGACATGCATCAGCGGGCCACCCTGAATGCCGGGGAAGATCGCCGAGTTGAATTTCTTGGCCAGCGCTTCGTCATTGGTCAGGATCATGCCGCCCCGTGGCCCGCGCAGGGTCTTATGCGTGGTGGTTGTGGCCACATGCGCGTGCGGGAACGGCGAGGGGTGTTCTCCCGCCGCCACCAGACCGGCGAAATGCGCCATGTCCACATGCAAATAGGCCTCCACCATATCGGCGATCTCGCGCATGCGGGCAAAATCGATCTGGCGTGGAATGGCCGAGCCGCCGGCGATGATCATCTTGGGCTGATGCTCCTTGGCCAGCGCTTCGACCTGATCATAGTCCAGCAGATTATCTTCCTTGCGCACGCCGTATTGCACCGCGTTGAACCACTTGCCGGACTGGTTGGGCTTGGCGCCGTGGGTCAGGTGACCGCCTGCGTCCAGCGACATGCCGAGGATTGTATCGCCTGGCTGCAACAGCGCCTGGAATACACCCTGGTTCGCCTGAGAGCCTGAGTTCGGCTGCACATTGGCAAAACCACATTCGAAAAGCTTGCACGCCCGCTCAATCGCCAGCTCTTCGGCCACGTCGACGTATTGGCAGCCACCGTAATAGCGGCGCCCGGGATAGCCTTCCGCGTATTTGTTCGTCATGATCGACCCCTGCGCCTCAAGCACGGCAGCGGATACGATGTTTTCGGATGCGATCAATTCGATCTCATCGCGCTGACGACCAAGCTCATCGGTGATCGAGGCAAAGATTTCCGGATCACTGTCAGCCAGCGATTTGGTGAAAAAGCCGGGGGCGCGGTGCGGGGCGTTCATGGGCAGTCTCCCTGTCAAAAGAGTAAAGATGTTGTTTCCTATCGGAAACTAAGCCGCTCGGAAAGAGTGTAAAGCGACCAGTGGATGATCCTGTGCGGCGTTCATAGAATGCTGGATGCCCCGGCGCAATCCAGCCTAAAGGTGGTATTGAGGGGCATGCTGGCCATGGCAGCCGATATATGCTTGTTTCGGATCACAAAGTCCCGGATCGGAAACATGCATGGCCCCTAAGATCGCTTTTACCGCCAGTCGTGCCGAGGTTGCACAAACCGCGCGGGCAGCTCTGATCACGCGCTATGGCAATGTGACGCTCGAAGAGGCCGATGTGATTGTCGCCCTCGGGGGGGACGGCTTCATGCTGCAAACCCTCCACGATGTGCAGCGCCTAGATACGCCGGTCTACGGCATGAACCGCGGCACCATCGGGTTTTTGATGAATACCTATTCGGAAACCGACCTGCCCGCGCGATTGCAAGCCGCAGAAGAGGCGGAGCTGAACCCGCTGAGCATGACCGCTGTATGTGCTGACGGTGCGATGACCGAGGCATTGGCCATCAACGAGGTCTCCCTGCTGCGCTCCGGACCGCAAGCCGCCAAGCTCAAGATCACGGTGGACGGGCGTCTGCGCATGGCAGAGCTGGTATGCGATGGGGCACTGGTCAGCACCCCGGCAGGCTCCACTGCCTATAATTACTCCGCACACGGGCCGATCATTCCCATTGGCTCCGAAGTGCTGGCGCTGACGGCGATGAGCGCCTTTCGCCCGCGGCGTTGGCGCGGCGCGCTCCTGCCCAAAAAGGCCGTGGTGCGCTTTGACGTATTGGAGCCCGAAAAGCGCCCTGTGATGGCCGAAGCCGATGCCAATTCAGTCATGGGCGTCACCAGTGTTGAAATCAGATCAGACCCCAGCGTGGTGCACCGCATCCTGTTCGATCCCGGTCATGGGTTGGAGGAACGTTTGATCAACGAGCAATTCACGTGATCCAAACGCCCGATATCGGTCCCGCGGCACCGCGCGGGCTCTGCACGGATTGCGGCGTTTCCCGCATGAAAAATGACAAGGCCTGCGGGCAGGCCTGTCAGTTTATCGCGCCCGACTACCCGGGATTGGAAGCACAGGTGCATGGGCGCGTCCGGCAAGACGGCGACGAGCAATTCTTTGGCCCGTTTCAGGCGATGTATCGCGCGCGGATGAAGACACCCAAACCGGGCGCGCAATGGACCGGCATCACCACGTCTTTGGGAGCAAAGCTGCTGGAAAAGGGTCAGGTGCAGGCGGTTCTGACCATGGTACCGGATGAAAAGGACAAATGGCGCCCCAGGCCTGCGCTGATCACCGACCCCGAAGACATGGCAAAGGCACGCGGCATGCGGATGGGCTACGCACCGCTGCTGGCCCTCTTGGAAAACGCGCAGGACCAGGGCTTCACCCGGCTGGCGGTGATCGGCATCCCCTGCCAGATTTACGCCCTGCGGGTGCTTGAAAAGGACCTGGGGCTAGACCGGCTCTATGTGATAGGCACGCCGTGTTCGGACAATACGACAACGGAAAACTTCCACCATTTCCTCAGCCTGCTGGACGAAAACCCAGGCACCATCACCTACCTTGAGTTCCGCGCGGATTACAAAGTCGAGTTGCGATTTGCCGATGGCAGCCAGCGTCTGATCCCGTTTTTGTCGCTGCCGATTTCCGACCTGCCGTCCGACTTTTTCCCGCTGACCTGTCGCACCTGCGTGGACTACACGAACGCGCTTGCGGACATCACTGTCGGCTACATGGGCGGGCAGGGGGAGCAATGGTTGCTGGTGCGCAACGCGCGGGGTGCCGAAATGCTGGAAAGCCTGTCACAGGAGATCAGTCTGTCCACGCCGGGCACCGCAGGAAAACGCAGCAGCGCGGTAAAGGGCTTTGTGGCAAATACCGAACGGGCTGCCGGTGGCCTGCCATTGCGGCGCATGCCGGATTGGTTGCGCCCGCTGGTCAGCTGGCTGCAGCCACGCCTAGGACCAAGGGGCTTGGAATTCGCCCGTGCCCGGGTTGAGATGAAAGCCGCCGAGACCGTGTTGCACCTGCGTCGTGAAGCCCCGGCCAAGATGAAAAACATGATCCCGGACCATGTCTGGAAAATCGCCGCACCCTACGATCTGACGCCGGAAGAAAACGAAACCCATGCTTCTTCTGGCGAAAAATATCCCGGGGGAGACTGAGCCAAAGGCTCAGGCGGGGGCTGGCCCCCTGCTGCGGCACTTGTTTAAAACTAGCCGCGAGGTGCCAGATATCCACGGACAATCTCAGCTGTGCGATCCCCGTCGAGAATGGGGGGCAATAAGGTCAAGGTTTCCCCGGATCCATCCAGCAGATGCACAAAGCTGCCATGCGCATAGATCCAGCCGTATTCTGGATCTTGAAACAGCGGCTCCACCTCAACCGAAAAGGCATCATAGGCCGCTTGCAGGGCTGTCTCTTCACCGGTCAGCCCGATGAAATCCGGATGGATCTCCGCCAGCGACGCACCCATTGTCTCCACCCGGTCCTGATCCGGGGCGACGGTGATCATCACCGGGGTCACCGTGATGCCGTCCTCGGACAGCGCATCCACCACCTCCGCCATCAGCGGCAAGGCGGCAGAGCAGATGTTCAGGCAATTGGCATAGCCAAAGAACAAAAGCTGCGCATGACCCTCAGGGTCGGCCTGCGTCCGTACCTGACCATGCTGATCCACCAGCGCATAGGGCCCGCCAATATCAAAGGGCAGCGGCGCTTCCGCCTGAGCGGTACTGGCCAACAAGACCAGGGCGGCAGCACGCCACATCAGAAGTTCTCTTCGGCATAGGTGGCGTCCGCCTCAAGTCCCAGACCCAGGTAACCTTCTGACGCAATGACATCCTTGACGCGCGGATCCCGGCGGAACCAGGGGCCCTTACCTTTCGCCTCGGGATATTTCTGCGCCCATTTCTTGGTCCAGGTGTTCGCCTTGATCCAATCGGCATTCCCCGCCTTGATCCGTTGCACCAGATAGATATTGCTGCCGCCGATCTCTTCGTCCTCGATCATCAGCCCATCGATTTCGATCACTTGATTGCAGAAGGGTACCAACTCCTCCGCAGCACCGGTAAAAGCGGGTTGGCTGTTCTTCATCGGCAGCACCATCACGTCATCTGCACTGCGGATCAGCCCGAGCTGCCGGGTGCCTGCACCGCATTCTGCCGGGCAATCGCCGGTCAACTCACACAGCACATCGACAACCCTGGCCTCAAACCGTGCGGGAACTTCGGCGTAGAGGTTCCAGCTTTTCGCCTCGGAACCTGCAGAAAAATCCTGCGCCGCCAGCGGGCTGGCGATCAGAGCCAGTACAAAAGCAAATCTGTGCATCATTTCGGCTCCGGGAATGAGAAGGGCGGCACGGTGCCATAGTCTTCATGAGTCTGGTTCACGATATCCATGTCGCTGACCACCTCGTTGACCACGAGATACTTCAGCCCATCCCGCTCATAGAGCATCCCGTCTGCGGTGACCGTATGGGCCGCGAGGCTGAGCTGTGTGTCGCCACTGGCTGAATTCGCATCCTGCGCGATCTTGAGCACGGTATAGACGGTGCCATCTTCCGCCAGCAGACCCACCGGGATACCGCCCGCCGAACACCAGAGCGCACAGGTATGGTGCGCGGACCCGACAACGGCATCCGGCCCGCCCATGACGCCGGAGTAATAGCACCACGTGTCGATGATCTCTCCGGTGACCTGAATGCGGGTGCCTTCGCTGGCTGCCCATCCGGGCACCGCAAGGCAGGAAAGCAGCAGGGGTAAAATCTTTCTCATATCGGCAGTTCTCCATAACGGTGAAAAAAGCCTAAGCGGGGTGCTGCTTTCGATCAATGCGCGATTATTCGCGCGCCGATCACTTTTTCAGGAACCTTTCGTGCAGCGGCGACGTTCTGGTGCCAAGAGCATGTGATGCACATGTGCTTGGTTCAACGAGATCAACTGAAACAGGAGAGACCAATGAACTGGGATATTATCAAGGGCAACTGGAAACAGATGACCGGCACCATTCAATCGAAATGGGGCGAACTGACAAACGATGAAATCGATCAGCTGGAGGGTGATCGCGAGCGCCTTGCCGGGCTCATTCAGGAGCGCTATGGCGTGGCCAAGGATGAAGCCGAGCGCCAGATCGACGCCTTCATCGCAGAGCATAAATCAGCCGCGTAATTACCTCGTCGCGACTGATTTTTTAAAGGGCGGCCCCCGGTTCTGGGGGTCGCCTTTTTCGTTTGCACTTACACGGACCGGGTGATGCCGCCGTCCACGCGAATGTTCTGCCCGGTGATATAGGCCCCACCCTCGGAGGCGAGGAAAGCCACAACCGACGCAATCTCATTCAGCGACTTTCCGTAGCGACCCATCGGGATCATCGCGCGGAACTCTTCTTTCTCCGGCAGGCTGTCGATGAAGCCCGGCAGCACATTGTTCATGCGGATGTTTTCGGCCGCGTATTTGTCGGCGAAAAGCTTGCTGAAAGCAGCCAGACCCGCGCGCATCACACCGGAGGTCGGAAACACCGGGTTGGGTTCAAAGGCGGCGAAGGTTGAGATGTTGATGATCGCGCCGCCGCCCTGCGCCTGCATGATCGGAGTGACCAGCCGTGTGGGACGCACCGCATTCAGAAAGTACACGTCCATGCCCGTGTGCCAATCTTCGTCCGTCAGATCCAGAACCGGTGCACGGGGGCCGTGGCCCGCGGAATTCACCAGAACATCGATGCGGCCCCAGTGGTTCATTGCAGCATCAACGAGTTTTTGCAGGTCCGCTTCGGATTGGTTGGTGCCGGTGATGCCGACGCCGCCCAGCTCCTTTGCCAGCGCCTCGCCCTTGCCCGAAGAGGACAGGATGCCGAGTTTGAACCCATCTGCCGCCAGCGCCCGCGCGCTGTCTGCGCCCATGCCGCTGCCGCCCGCTGTGACCAGCGCTACTTTGATATCTGCCATTGTCACGTCCTTTTTGAAAACCGCCTGAGCGGTGAGGTTTTAGATGTCTTCGCCGCCAAGAACGGCCTGCTGCACGGTCGCGATGTCCTCCGCGCTCAACCCGTAGTCCCGGGCAGCCACCTCCGCCGAGATGTAGCCGCGGGCAAGATCGCGCTTGACCAGCGCTATGTCCCGGTCCTTTGCCGCGCCGTAGCCCGCGCCGCCGGGGAAGGCCAAAACAACCTTGCGATCATGTGCGACGAATTGTTTGCCTTTGCCGCGCATGGGTTTGCCATCGTCTTGCGCAATCGTCGTGGATGCCCCCGGAGCGCCGCCGCGACGTCCGCGGGCAGGGTGATCGACACGGTCGAACATGGCGGAGAAATCAAACTCATGGCCTGCGCGGGCACCCACTTCCATGTACTGGCCCAGACCGCCACGCTGGTGCCCGGCGCCTCCTGAATCGGGGCGCAATTCCTTGCGCCAGATGATCACCGGACCGGCATGTTCGGTGGCCTCAATCGGCATGGTCATCACGCCGGAGGGGAAGGCCGTAGCATTCAGCCCATCGTGTTGCGGCCGGGCGCCGGAGCCACCGGAATTGAAGGTCAACACTTCGGAGCGTACCGCATCCGCGGGGGCAGGCGCGTCCGTGCGGGGGCGCAGCGAGACCTGGAAGTTGCAGAGGCAACCGGCCCCTTCGGCGGGCACCACGTTGGGCAGGATCTTGTCGAGGGCGGCATAGACCGTGTCGGGCACGAAGTGACCCACGATATGCCGTAGGGCAACCGGCGCAGGGTGCAGCGCGTGTACAATCGAGTTTTCAGGTGCCGCGATTTCAAAGGGCGCGAGGGAGGCCGCATTGTTGGGAATTTCCGGCGCGATGGCGCATTTCAGCGCGTAGCACGCGTAGGCCTTGGTATAGACCAGCGGACAGTTGATCCCTTTCTTGTCGAGCCCCGATGTGCCCGCGAAATCAGACAGAATGCGGTCTGCTTCGATGGTCAGCTGCACCTTGAGTGTGATGGGCGTGTCAAAGCCGTCCACGGTCATTTCGCCGCTGGCCTGCCCACAGGGCAGTGCAGCAATGCGCTCCAGCGTGGCGCGGCGGGAGTTTTCCAGAATGAATTCCGCAATCCCGTCCAGATCGTCGAGCGCGAATTCCTGCATCATGTCGATCAGACGACGGTGACCGATCTCGTTGCAGGTGGCCAGCGCATAGACGTCACCGATGAGTTGATCGGGCTCGCGCACATTCCCGCGGATGATCTGCACCAGCGTTTTGTCCACCTCGCCACCGGCGGCGAACTTCATGATCGGGATGTAAAGGCCTTCCTCATAGACACTGGCCGCATCCGCGCCAAACCCGCGCCCGCCGATGTCGACGATATGGGCCGTGCAGGCAAAAAAACCGACCAACAATCCGTTGTGAAAAGAGGGCGTGACCATCGTGATGTCATGCAGGTGGCCCGTGCCCTCCCAGGGATCATTGGTGATGTAGACGTCACCCTCCACGATATTCTGCCGGCCAATGCGCCGGATGAAATGCGCCACCGCATCGGCCATCGCGTTGACGTGACCCGGTGTGCCGGTCACCGCCTGCGCCAGCATTTGCCCGTGGGTGTCATAGACCCCTGCAGAGAGATCCCCGGCCTCGCGCACCGAGGTTGAAAATGCGGTGCGGACAAGCGCCTGCGCCTGTTCCTCGACAACCGAAATCAGGCGGTTCCACATGACCTGATAGGCTACGGTGGTATGTGTGTTGGTCATGGCCTTACCCTTTCACGGTGATGTCAATGCAGCCGTCAGGCTGGCACACAGCACGGCGATTGGGGGGTACGATGATGGTGGTCTCATCCTCGGTGATCGCCGCCGGACCTTGCGCCTCGCTGCCTTCCGCCATGGCCTTGCGCAAGATGATTGATGTGTCGAGATAGTCGCCCTGCACGGGGTCGAACATCCGCCGAATGCCTTTGGCAGGCGCGGCGCTGGCGCCCGTTCGGGTGGGCACAGGCGCTACCGTTTCGGGGGGTGTGGTTGCGTTCACCGACCAAACGGTGATTTCGATGTCGAGACCTGCCACCGTGCGACCAAATAGCTTGGCGTAGTCAGCCTCGAAAAGAGCCTGAAACCGCGCCGCATCAGGGGTCTGGGCTTGCTCCGCGCTCAGTACAATCGGAATTTCCCAGCCCTGACCGGTGTAGCGCATGTAAACCTTGAATTCGGACAGGATGTCGCTTTCTGCGTCGCAGGTGCGGACAAAGGCGGTGGCTTCTGTTTCGAGATCAGAGAGAAGGGCGCGGATTTTCGGCGCATCGAAATCCGACAGTTTCATGTAGACCGAGCGGTTGGCCTCGAAACTGAAGGGCGCGCGCAGAAAACCGATGGCAGAGCCGACACCCGCCCCCGGCGGCACCAGCAACCGATCAACGCCCAGTTTTTCGCACAAGCGCCCGGCGTGCAGCGGGGCGGCACCACCAAAGGCGATCATGGTGAAGTCGCTCAGATCCTCACCGTTTTCAACCGCGTGGACCCGCGCCGCGTTCGCCATGTTTTCATCTACCACTTCGGCCAGGCCAAAGGCGGCAGTTGTTGCATCCATTTCCAGCGTGTCGCCCAAGTGGGTTTCGAGCGCAGTGGCGGAGCTCTGGGCGTCCAATTTGATGGAACCGCCAGCAAAGTTGTCCGGATCGAGCTTGCCCAGCACCAGATCCGCATCCGTCACGGCAGGTTTTTCACCCCCGCGACCGTAGCAGGCAGGCCCCGGCTCGGAGCCTGCGCTTTCTGGCCCGACGCGGATTTGCCGCATGGCATCCACATGCGCCAGCGATCCGCCTCCAGCGCCGATTTCAACCATATCGATCACCGGGATCGAGATCGGCATGCCGGACCCCTTCTTGAAGCGATAGGTGCGCGCCACTTCAAACACGCGCGAGGTCTTGGGCGTCTGGTTCTTGATCAGGCAAATCTTGGCGGTCGTGCCGCCCATGTCGAAGCTGAGCACCTTGTTCAGCCCGTAGCGCGCCGCGATATGCGCGGCAAAAACGGCACCGCCCGCGGGGCCGGATTCCACCAGACGCACCGGAAACTCCGCGGCACTTTCCAGTGAAATGATACCGCCGCCTGAGTGCATCAGAAAGATGTTGCAGCGGGTGCCTTCGTCGTGCAGACGCCCTTTGAGCCGCCCAAGATAGGATTTCATCAAGGGTTTGATATAGGCGTTGGCCACCACGGTGTTGAAACGCTCGTACTCGCGCATTTGCGGGCTGACTTCTGACGAGAGCGAGATCATCACCCCGGGCAATTTCTCTGCCAACACGTCGCGCACCATCCGTTCGTGGCTGTCATTGAGATAGGAATGGATCAGCCCGACCGCGACGCTTTGATACCCTGCATCTGCGATGCTTTCTGCAAGCCGTTCCATCTCTGTCCGGTCCAGCGGGATCAGCACGTCGCCCCGCGCGTCGACCCGCTCCGTGACGGTGTAACGTCTTTGGCGGGGCAGCAATGGTTCAGGCAGTGTCAGGTTCAGATCATACTGCTCGAACCGGGATTCGGTCCGCATTTCAATGACATCGCGGAAACCCTGCGTGGTAATCAACGCGGTTTTGGCGCCCCGCCGCTCGATCAGCGCGTTGGTGGCCAGGGTCGTGCCGTGAATGATCTGGTCGATCTGGTCAGGCGTGATGCTGGCCTTAGCGCAGACCTGATGCATCCCATCGATGATGGCGTTTTCGGGCGCGGCATAGGTGGTCAGTACTTTGGTTGAAAAGGACGCGCCGCCCTTTTCCAGCACCACGTCGGTGAAAGTGCCGCCAATGTCTACGCCCAGCCTGATCGAAGAAGATTTCATATGCTGCCTGTTCCTGGTCCAGTGGCAGATTAGGCATGATCGCCCGATACAATCCAATTATTTGTTTCAATCATATGGATTGAAAAAACCTATCATTCAGGTTTTGGATCATGTCCGAAGGCCTGCGCCGTGGCGGCGGCGATTGCGGCGGCTTGCGCGACATAACGCGGTGCTGTGTCACGATCATAGCGCGCCGAAAATTTTAAGGCAGATGGGAGCCAGAGGCCGTCGAGGAGCGTGAGCCTGTCTGCCCCGGCGCCCCGTTCCGCCATGATGCGCGGCAGCAGCGCCACGCCCAGACCATCAGCTGCCATTTGCATGCAGGAAGTGAGAGAGCTGGAGGGCGCAAAGCTGGTTGTCGGTACCCCTAGCGCTTGCGCATGGTCGCTGAGTTCGATGTAGGATTGTGTGTGACGCGCATGGGTCAATAGGGTGTGCGGCATCAGCTCCTTGAGCGTCTTTGCATGCGCAAGCGCATCGGCCAGAGACTTTTCTGCCGCCCAGACGTAGGGGTATTGGCCGATCTCGATCACGCCGGAGGCGGCTGTGACAAATGGGCTGTTCTGGATGGCCAGGTCGATGCTGTGGTTGCCAAGAGCTGCGTCCAGCTGACGTGACATATCCACGGTGAGTTCGACCGAAATGGCCGGGTAGGTCGCCTTGAGGTCGCGCAGGTATTGATGCAACCAGGTCGCTGCAACCAATTCCGTGACCCCCAGCCGCAAGCGCCCCTCGGACAGATCGGCCCGCCCGGCAATTTCGGTCAGGGTTTCAGCCTCGCCCACAATGCGGCGGGCCACCGCCAGGATCTCGGACCCTTTGTCCGTCATCCGCACAGAGCCTGCATCCCGGTGCATGAGCACAAGCTCCAGCGTCTCCTCCAGCCCTGCGATGCGGGCCGAGATGTTCGGTTGCGTCGTGTTCAACTGCTGCGCCGCTTTGCGAAAGCTGCCCAGATCGGCCACCCAGATCAGCGCTTCGAGTTGTTTGAGGCTGATGAGATGACCGATCATGACGGGCTTTCGGGCTCAGCCTTTGGCGTAGCCGATGGTTTGCAGGGCGGCGCGAATTTCATCCAGGATCACCGGATCATCGATGGTGGCCGGCATTTTGAACGCTTCGTTATCCGCGATCTTCACCACCGTCGCCCGCAGGATTTTGCCCGAGCGGGTTTTCGGCAACCGGTCGACCACCAACGCATTCTTGAAGGCGGCAACGGGCCCGATTTTCTCGCGTACCAGCTTCACACATTCGGTGGAGATTTCGTCGTGCGGACGGTTCACGCCATTGGTCAGGCAGACCAGGCCAAGCGGCGATTGGCCCTTGAGCGCGTCCGACACGCCAACTACCGCGCATTCGGCGACATCCGGATGCCCGGCGAGTACCTCTTCCATGGCGCCCGTGCTCAGACGGTGCCCCGCCACGTTGATCACGTCATCCGTGCGCGCCATGATGTAGAGGTATCCGTCTTCATCGATCATGCCCGCGTCGCCGGTTTCATAATATCCCGGGAAGGCGTGCAGATAGCTTTTGCGGAACCTGTCTTCGGCATTCCAGAGCGTTGGCAGCGTGCCGGGCGGCAGGGGCAGTTTGATCGCAATCGCACCCAGCTCACCGGGCTTTTGCGTATGGCCTGCTTCGTCGAGGATCTGCACGTCATAGCCGGGCATCGCCACGGTTGGAGAGCCGATTTTGACGGGCAAAGCTTCGAGGCCCGCAGGGTTGCCCGCGATGGTGTACCCCGTCTCGGTCTGCCACCAGTGATCGTAGACCGGTACGCCGAGAATTTCCCCCGCCCATTCTATCGTATCCGGGTCGGCGCGTTCTCCCGCCAGATAAAGCGCGCGCAACCCGCTGAGGTCATATTTTTGCCGCTCCAGTCCCTTCGGGTCTTCACGCTTGACCGCCCGGATTGCGGTTGGGGCGGTGAAAAAGCTGCGCACGTTATGCTCGGAGATTACCCGCCAGAAGGTGCCTGCATCCGGCGTGCCCACCGGTTTGCCTTCAAAGACAATGGTGGTGTTGCCGTGAATGAGCGGCCCGTAGCAGATGTAGCTATGGCCGACGACCCAGCCGACGTCCGACGCTGCCCAGAAGACATCGCCGGGATCGCATTGGTAGATGTTTTTCATCGTCCAGTTCAGCGCGACGAGGTGACCGCCGGTGTGCCGGACCACGCCTTTCGGGGCGCCGGTGGTGCCGGAGGTATAGAGGATATAGGCCGGGTGGTTGCCTTCTACGGGCACGCAATCGGCAGGCGCCACACCCTCTTGGGCAGCATGCCAATCGAGGTCGCGCCCGGGGATCAGTTCGGCGCGCTCCTGATCCCGTTGCAGGATCAGGCAGACGTCTGGTTTGTGATCCGCTAGATCGATGGCGCCGTCCAGCAGCGGTTTGTAGTGGATCACGCGGCCCGGCTCCAGCCCGCAAGAGGCGGCGAGGATCGCCTTGGGCTGGCAATCGTCAATGCGCACGGCCAACTCGTTGGCGGCAAAACCGCCGAAGACGACCGAATGCACGGCGCCGATGCGGGCACAGGCAAGCATGGCCTCCAAAGCTTCGGGCACCATCGGCATGTAGATGATGACCCGGTCGCCCTTGGTCACGCCCTGCGCCACCAAAGCACCTGCGAGCGCGGCGACGCGGGTTTGTAATTCCGCGTAGGTCAGGGATGATTTTGAGCCGGTGATCGGGCTGTCGTGGATGATGGCAAGCTGATCGCCACGACCGTTTTCGACGTGCCGGTCAACGGCGTTGTAACAGCCGTTGGTCATGCCATCGGCAAACCATTCATAGAGGTCATCACCGCGGTCGAACAATGCTTTGGAAGGCGGGGTGCTCCAGTCAATCTTCTCAGCGGCATCCATCCAGAATGTTTCAGGATCCGCCATGCTGGCAGCATATGTCTCTTTGTAGCCCATCTGTCCCTCCCGGCCTTGCAACGTGCCTTGGTGTAGCCGTGGCACGGGCAGGACCGCAAGTGGTCAGACCCGCCGCTCGCGGGGTATGATGTGAATGTTGGCGTTAACGTCTGCGTCGCAGGGCGCGCGGCCGGGTAAAATACGCGTCTGGCGCATTAAATTGCATTCGCCGCGACGCTGGGATCACGCGGAAGGTCTCTAGCTCCGATCGATGCGGGCACTCAGGCCGTTGCGGACCTTGGATTCGCAGTCATTTGGACTGTCGGGCAGGCAGGTGATGTAATACCCGTTCACCCGCACGCTGGTGATGTCAAAGGAACCGTTCGCGCGTTCAATGGTTCGGGTGCGCAACTCATAGTCATCACCATCCACGTTGATTGTACCCACGGTTTGATTTGCCACGGTGCCACATGCGCTCAGTGTGAGCGCGGCGGCTGCCGAAAAAAATACCAGTTTTGCGGTCATGATAAACTCCGATTACTGCCTGAAAATTGGGACGTGGGTTTTGAGTTGCTTCTTATAATTTTGGGCGCGCGGGGACAAAATCAACCACAATGATGAACCGCAACGGGTTTGTGTAGCGTCGTGATCCTCACGCGCGGTTTGTTTCAGGCGCAACTCATCGTCCTGCATCACACACAGAGGGTGGGGCCGGTGGTTCCCATCTGCGGGTGACAACCCGTCGCGGGGCTGCGATCAGCCGTAGTGATCGACAGGTGTGCCTGAGACGGCAGACATATTGAGCAGGCCGCGCGCCGTGATCGAGGGCGACACGATATGCGCCCGGTTGCCCATCCCCATCAGGATCGGACCAACCTCGAGCCCGCCGCCTTTCATCTTCAGAATGTTGCGCACACCCGAGGCCGCGTCCGCATGGGCAAAGACCAGCACATTCGCGGCGCCCTCCATCCGGTTCGATGGCATGACCCGGGCGCGCAATTCTGGATCAAGCGCTGTATCGATGTTCATCTCGCCCTCGTAGCAGAAATCATGTCCCTGACTGTCCAGCAGCTGAATGGCCGCCCGCAGGCGCCCGCCAGTACCTTCGCCCTGATTGCCGAATTGCGATTGTGAGCAAAAGGCGATTTTAGGCTCAATCCCGAAGCGCCGCACATGACGCGCGGCCCCTATCGCAATGTTGGCGATTTGTTCGGGATTGGGGTGCAGGTGCACCTGTGTGTCAGCGATGAACAGGGGGCCATCTTCGAGGATCATCATCGAAAGCGCGCCATCGGGCTTCAGCCCATCCCGCCCTAGGATTTGTTGTATGTAATTGAGATGCCAGCGAAATTCACCAAAGGTGCCGCAGATCAGACTGTCAGCTTCACCGCGATGCACCATCACGGCACCGATGGCGGTGGTATTGGTCCGCATGACAGCGCGCGCAATATCCGGTGTCGCTCCGCGCCGGGCCATCAGATCGTGATATGTCTCCCAATAATCGCGGTAGCGCGGATCATTTTCTGGGTTCACCAGATCAACATCCTTGCCAAGCCGGATGGTCAGACCTGCGCGGTCGATCCGTGTTTCGATCACGTCAGGACGACCGATCAGGATCGGTTTTTCGATGGTTTCTTCCAACACGGCCTGGGCACAGCGCAGCACCCTTTCGTCCTCGCCTTCCGCAAAGACGATCCGGCGTGGCGCCAGCCGTGCGGACTGGAAGACCGGGCGCATCAGAAGCGCGGATTTGAAGACCGAGCCGTCGAGTTTCTGGCGGTAAGCATCGAGGTCCTCGATCGGACGGGTGGCCACGCCGGTTTCCATGGCGGCGCGTGCGACGGCAGAGGACACGACACTTACCAGACGGGGATCGAATGGTTTCGGGATCAGGTATTCCGCGCCAAACGTGAGATGTTCGCCCTGATAGGCCGCCGCCGCCTCGGCGGAAGTGGTGGCCCGCGCCAGTTCCGCTATCCCGTCGATGCAGGCAAGCTCCATCTGGTCATTGATGGTCGTGGCGCCGACATCCAGAGCCCCCCGAAAAATGAAGGGGAAGCACAGTACATTATTAACCTGATTGGGAAAATCAGAGCGCCCGGTTGCAATGATCGCCTCAGGGGCCACCTCGCGGGCGAGATCGGGCAGAATTTCCGGGGTTGGATTGGCAAGCGCGAAAATGATCGGGCGATCCGTCATTTTTGCCACCATTTCAGGCTGCAGAACCCTGGGGCCGGAGAGGCCGAGAAAGAGGTCGGCGCCCGGGATCACGTCATCAAGCGTGCGTAAATCGGACGCCTGGGCAAATTCCGATTTGCTTGGGTTCATGTCAATCTCGCGGCCCTCGTAGACCAGGCCATGAATATCGCAGAGCCAGACATTCTCCCGTTTCACGCCCAGTTTGAGCAGCATGTTGAGGCAGGCAATGCCAGCAGCGCCACCGCCCGTCGAGACGATCTTGATGTCTTCGAAGTTTTTGCCCGCCACATGCAGCGCATTTTTTGCGGCGGCCCCAACGACAATCGCGGTGCCATGCTGATCGTCGTGAAACACGGGAATGTTCATGCGCTCGCGGCAAATCCGTTCCACCGTAAAACAATCAGGGGCCTTGATGTCTTCGAGATTGATGGCGCCAAAGGTTGGCCCAAGCGCACAGACAATATCGGCGAGCTTTTCGGGGTCGGATTCGTCGACCTCGATGTCGAAGCAATCGATGCTTGCGAATTTCTTGAAGAGGACGGCCTTGCCCTCCATCACCGGTTTGGAGGCCAATGCGCCGATGTTGCCCAATCCCAGCACTGCCGAGCCGTTGGATACCACGGCCACCAGGTTGCCGCGCGCGGTGTACCGGGCGGCCGTTGCCGGATCCTCCTTGATCTCCAGGCAGGCCTCCGCCACGCCGGGAGAATAGGCGCGGGCCAGGTCCCGCCCGTTCGCCAATGGTTTTGTTGCGCGAATTTCGAGTTTTCCCGGTTTTGGGAATTCGTGATAGTCGAGGGCCGCTTGCCGCAGGTTCTTTGAATCAGTCATGAAATGGAGGCTCCTCCCAGGGAATAGTTTAGTGTTAAACTAAGTGGTGGCAGGGGCCAAGGTCCTGTTTTCAATGAGGGGCGCTGCCCCTCACACTCCCCGGGATATTTTGAGCCAAGAGAAAGAGAGCGGCGGCTTGTCAATCCGCGGAACAGGTCGCAAGATGCGCGCGAACTGGGAGGACCTATGAGCGAGATCAGAGCTGAGGCCGTGCTGCCGACGCAAGAGCTACGGGACGATATTCCTTTTTACACCAAGGTGTTGGGAATGCGCATGGATATGATCTATCCCGCTGATGATCCTTCGGTCGCGGTTTTTTCTGGCCACGGTTTGCGCATACGGATCGACAGGCATGCAGAGGTGCCCGCGGGACGGTTGCGCATCCTGTGTGACGATCCGATGGCATTTGCTGACGGCAAGACGACACTGCACGCGCCAAATGGGACGCGGATCGATATCGTCGCCATGCAGGAACCCTTGGTGATGCCGGAGACGGTGCACAGTTTTGTCGTACGACGTCTGGCGGATCAGGCCCCCTGGATCATCGGGCGCGCGGGCATGCATTATCGTGATCTTATCCCAGACCGTCTGGGCGGGTCGATCATTGCCAGCCACATCCGCATTCCCGACGGCGGGCCGGTGCCGGATATGGTGCATTACCACACGGTCGGGTTTCAGCTGATCTTTTGCTATAAGGGCTGGGTTGATCTGGTCTATGAGGATCAGGGCGCGCCTTTCCGGCTGCATGCGGGGAATTGTGTGATCCAGCCGCCGGAAATTCGCCACCGGGTGCTTTTCGCGTCAGACAACATCGAGGTGATCGAGATCGGTGTGCCGGCAGAACATGTCACGACCATTGACCACGACATGGAATTGCCCAATGGGCCGCCCAACCCGGATCGGGATTTTTCCGGCCAGAAGTTTGTGCATCACAAGGCTGAAGGCGCTGAATGGGCGCCGTTCCGGGTGCCGGGGTTTCAAAGCCGCGACACCACGATTGCAGCGCATACCGGAAATGTGGCGGGGGTACACGTGGTGCGGCGAGATGTTGGAGAGAGCACCTGGAACCGGCATGCAAGTGACATTCTGTTCACTTTCGTGATGGGGGGGCGGATGGTGCTGGAAGGCGAGGGACGCACGCCGCATGCGTTGGAGCCAGGGGATGCTTTTGTGATCCCGCCGGGCATGCGGGTGCGATACAGCGATCCCTCGGAGGACATCGAACTGCTCGAAGTTTCGCTGCCCGGTGTGTTTGAAACGACGTTGGGGTAAGTGCGAATATCGTGTGCAGGCTCTTGCAAAGGGGCGCATCTGGCGACACGCTGACGCGCAACGGATCAAGGTGAAAGGTTCTGGAATGTCCCTCAGAGAGGCGGCTGCAGCGGTGCGTGAAAACGCCCATGCGCCCTGTTCGAATTTCAAGGTAGGTGCGGCGGTCCGCGCGGCGTCGGGCGCGGTCTACGTGGGGTGCAATGTCGAAAACGTGGCCTATCCCGAGGGCACCTGTGCCGAGGCAGGCGCGATTGCCGCGATGGTGGCCGCGGGCGAGACCAGGCTGACAGAGGCCTATGTAATCGCCGGATCGCCGATGCCGGTCACACCCTGCGGCGGATGTCGGCAAAAGCTGGCGGAGTTTGCTGATGCGGGCGTACGGGTGACGATGGCGACCACGGGGGGCGTGGAACAGGCCGCCACTGTGGGTGAATTGCTGCCGGGCGTGTTCAACGTGGCGCATATGAACTCATGAGTGCACCAACCGCCCGCAAGCTGTTGGCGCAGTTGCGCCATGGCATTCCGCTGCAGGGGTCTGATCTGGCATGGCTGGCGCAGGCACTCAGCGATGGCACACTCAGCGATGCGCAGGCCGGCGCCTTTGCCATGGGCATCTGCGTGCGCGGCCTGAGCGAAGAGGCGCGGGTGGCTTTGACCCTCGCCATGCGGGACAGCGGACGGGTGTTGAAATGGGATGTGGACGGGCCGGTGCTGGACAAACATTCCACCGGGGGGGTCGGCGATTGTGTGTCGCTGATCCTCGCCCCGGCATTGGCGGCCTGCGGCGCGTTCGTGCCGATGATTTCAGGGCGCGGGCTGGGACATACGGGGGGCACGCTGGACAAGCTCGATGCGATACCGGGCGTTGTCACGCAAATGGACGAAGACCGGTTTCGCAGCGTTGTCGCGCAGGCAGGCTGTGCCATCGTCGGGGCCAGCGCAGACATCGCGCCTGCGGACAAACGGCTCTATGCGGTGCGGGATGTCACCTCGACCGTTGACAGTCTGGATTTGATCACCGCGTCCATCCTGTCGAAAAAGCTGGCCGGAGGGCTGGAAGGATTGGTTTTGGATGTAAAAGTTGGCAGCGGCGCCTTCATGAAGGACATGGAAGCCGCGCGCGATCTGGCAGCCGCATTGGTCGGGACCGCCAATGCAGCGGGCTGCAAGACCACGGCCATCATCAGCGACATGAGCCAACCGCTTGCGCCAAGCCTTGGCAATGCGCTTGAGGTCGCGGAGGTCATGCAGGTGCTCACCGACGGCGATGTGCAATCTCCTCTGGCAGAGATTTCAGCCGCGCTTGGCGGTGTTTTGCTGGCGAATGCAGGCCTCGCCAAAACCCCGTCGAAGGGGGCTGAGGCGGTCACGGCGAGCCTGCAGGATGGGCGCGCAGCGGAGCGTTTCGGAACGATGATTGCGGCGATGGGTGGCCCTGTGCATTTCGTTGAAAACTGGGCGCGGTTCTTGCCAGAGGCGACGGTAATCCGAGAGATCACAGCCCGCGATGCGGGATACATCAGCGCGATCAACGGCGAAGCCTTGGGTATGGCGGTGGTGAACCTCGGTGGCGGTCGGGCGGTGGAAAGCGATATGATCGACCCAGCCGTTGGCATCGGGCAGATGGTCCGGCTGGGCGAAAAAATCAAGCGCGGTCAGCCTTTGGCCGTGGTGCACGCGGCGCGCCCGGATGCGGCGGACAAGGCCGCGGCCGTGGTGCGCGCGGCCATCACCTTGTCTGACACCCCCCCCAAGGTGCTACCTGATCTGATCCGAGAGAGGGTTGGTTGATGGCGCGGGCTTTTCTGGTTGTCATGGATTCCGTGGGCATTGGCGGCGCGCCGGATGCGCATATGTTTTTCAACGGTACCGTTCCGGATGAGGGTGCAAATACGCTGGCCCATATTGCCCGCGCCTGCGCGCAGGGGGAGGCGTCAGAGGGCCGGTTGGGGCCACTGCGGGTGCCCAATCTGGACAGTCTGGGCCTGGGCCGGGCCGTGCAACTGGCCAGCGGAAACCTGGCGCTTGGGTTGGGCATGGAACCCGCCGGTGTCTGGGGGGTCGCAACCGAGGTTTCCAAGGGAAAAGACACGCCGTCGGGTCATTGGGAACTGGCTGGTGTGCCCGTGCCCTGGGAGTGGCATTACTTTCCCGATCAGGAGCGCGCCTTTCCAAAAGAGTTGGTAGATAAGACCTGCGCGCTTGCGGGTACGGATGGCATTCTGGGCAATTGCCACGCGTCGGGGACGGCCATCATCGACGAATTGGGGGCGCTGCACATGCGCAATGGCCAGCCCATTTGCTATACATCCGCCGATTCCGTTTTCCAGATCGCGGCGCATGAGGGGACTTTCGGCCTGGAGAAACTGCTCACCCTCTGCGAAGACCTTGCGCCCACGCTGCATGACATGAAGGTTGGCCGCGTGATTGCGCGCCCATTTCTGGGCGACCCGCAAAACGGCTTCTTCCGCACGGAGAACCGTCGAGACTACGCCATCGCACCGCCGCGCCCTGTCCTGACAAACTGGGTGCAGGATGCCGGACGCAAGGTCTATGCGGTTGGCAAGATTGGCGACATCTTTTCGATGCAGGGCATTGATGTGGTCCGCAAGGGCCCGGATGACATGCTGATGAAACACCTCGTCAACCTTGTCGATATCGCCGAGGAGGGCAGCTTGACCTTCGCAAATTTTGTCGAATTTGACAGCCTTTATGGGCATCGTCGCGATGTCTCCGGCTATGCCCGTGCGCTGGAATGGTTCGACGGCGAAATAGGGAAGGTCATTCGCCGCATGGGCCGCGGTGATATCCTGGTGCTGACGGCTGATCACGGCAACGATCCCACCTGGGTCGGGACGGATCATACCCGGGAACGCGTGCCTGTGTTGATCGCAGGTGCGGGCGTCGATGCGCTGGGACACATCGAATTCACGGATGTGGCGGCCATTGTGGCGCGCCATTTGGGGGTCAGCATTCCCTGAACCTCTCATTGGTCCAAGGGGCCTTGCGCCTGCGAAATACTGGGGTTGGGTTGCGGCCTGACCGCCTTCAGGTCTAAACGGAACAGGATTTGAAAAGAGGGGCCTCCATGACCGATCACGTTACCGTCGTCGACCACCCGCTGGTGCAGCACAAACTCACGATCATGCGGGCGAAGGACACACCGACCGCGGTGTTCCGGCAATTGCTGCGCGAGATCAGCCAGTTGCTGGCTTATGAGGTCACGCGTGGCCTGCCGATGACCACCAAACAGATCGAAACCCCGATGCAGCAGATGGATGCGCCAACGCTGGATGGCAAAAAGCTGGCGCTGATCTCGATCCTGCGGGCGGGCAACGGCCTTTTGGATGGTGTGCTGGAATTGATCCCCTCCGCCCGCGTCGGATTTGTTGGGCTCTACCGGGATGAAGCCACGCTGCAGCCAGTGCAATACTACTTCAAGGTGCCCGAAGGTCTGGATGACCGCTTGGTCATAGCCGTTGATCCGATGCTGGCCACGGGTAATTCCTCCGTCGCGGCGATTGATCTGCTGAAAGAGGCCGGGGCGACCAACATTCGCTTTCTGTGTTTGCTGGCGGCCCCTGAGGGGATCGCGCGCATGCGTGAGGCGCACCCCGATGTGCCGATTGTCACCGCAGCGGTCGATGAAAAGCTGAACGAGATTGGCTATATCGTGCCGGGTCTGGGCGATGCGGGTGATCGCATGTTCGGCACAAAGTAGAATAGCCGCCAAGGGCTAAAATTCCTTGTGCTGCGCCTTGCGTTGTTTGTCGTCTTCGGGCATCGTCACCCCTATATCTTGTGGGGGCAACGATGAAAATAACCATAACTATCGCAATCCTCAGCATTGCAGCGTCATTAAACTTCTCCGGTACCGCAGCTGAAGCGCAAACAACCGTTGCTCCGAAAGAATACCCCCCTGCCAGTTATACCGGTCGACAATATGTCGACAGTTCGGGCTGTGTCTTCATTCGCGCCGGTATTGATGATGCGGTGCAATGGGTGCCGCGTGTCACGCGGGACCGCAGATTGATTTGCGGGTTGCAGCCGACGTTCACGGTGCGGACCGCAGCGCCACAAGAGACAGGTGTCGAGGCGGCAGCGCCGGTGCGGGCGACATCAGCCCGGGCGTCCAAAACGGCAGTCGTCGTTGCGCGCCCGGCACAGCAGACAAGCCGCGTGGCGCCGAGCCTTGCAGGCACTGTTGTGACGCGTGAAAACGCTGCCGCGAAGGGTGTTACTGCGGCGACGCGGGTGCTCCCGAAACATGTTTATCAAAACCGTCGCGCCACACGCGGTGTCTCGGTGCCCAAGGGCTATCGCACGGTTTGGAAAGATGATCGTCTCAATCCGCGCCGTGCGGAGCAGACGCTTGCCGGCGACGCCAGCATGAACCAGATCTGGACCAACACGGTGCCGCGTCGGCTGATTGATTAAAGCATCGATTTGCGCGTGCGTAGGGCTGCCCTAGCCGCCGCAAATGTTTTGCAATCGCAACCAATCCGCATCGTTGAGTAGGGATCTGGACGGGGTGCCCGCCATCGGGTCCGCTTCGATCAGGGGCAGCACGGTCTCGCCGGTGATATCGCGCGCATAGGCGTAGGGGGTGCTGCGCAACTGCGCGGCTTCAAAGACAGGCAGGAGTGTTTCGGGATCGGGCTGTTGGCGCTGCCGGGTCAGCAGGTGTTCTGCGTAGCCGTCCAGAATTTCGCTTTTCAGCTCACCGGTTGTGAGCATCTGAAAGCTGGCCCAGGTGCCGCCGATTTCCAGCAGGGCGCGCAGCGGGTCATCCCTGCGGGACAGGTTTTGCTCCACGATGGTATATCCGGCCGCAACATCCGGTTCTTCAAAGTCTTCCACCAACGCCCGGTTCAGCAGGATGTGCTGTCCCGGCAGATGCAGGCTGGTCTGTACCGCGCCGGGCATCACGCTGATCTTGTCTGCGCCCAGGCGCGCGCGCAGGGTGCTTAGTGCTTTCAGCCCCGCGGGATTGGCGCAGGCCGGGCCGGTCATGCGTTCGATCCGTGCCAGCAGAGCCTCCCCGATGTCGACCCGTTTGACCTGTGGCACCACCGACAGCGTGTGGTTGACCAGAGCTTGCGGCACCCAGAATACACCAACGGCAACCACGGTGGCAATTGAGAGCGTCATGCCCAGCCATCGCAACCTGCCGGGGCGGGGGCGTCCGCGTTCGACCGCACGCCGGAGTTTTTCGATCGCGTCGATCATCTGCGCTTCGCCCGCGTCTAGTTCGAGGGTCTCGCCCGGATCGCCGTCCGGGTGATAAATGGCCGGGCGTTTGCCTGGATTGGCCCGGTGCACAGCGGCCAGCGACCAGTGGGTGATGGCCTGATCGCGCATGTCGGAAATCATCAGGGTCGCATCGCCTATCGAGACGATCACCTCGCGCCGCTGCGCATCCTCAGACGCGCGCCACAGGCCGCTTGCTTCAAGCCGGGCATATTTTTTCAAAGCCGTCATGGCGTCGGTGGGTGCTGCTCTTTTTTGGTTGCGCGCAGCTTACCATCTGAGCGTTTTCAAGCAATGGGCGCCGCGATATGGCGTACAAATGAACAGCGGCGGGATTTTAGTCCAGCAGCTGTGCTTTTTTGCGCAATTCGAACTTCTGAATTTTACCTGTCGAGGTCTTGGGCAGCTCTTCAAAGACGACTTTCTTGGGGGTCTTGAAGCCTGCAAGCGTCTGACGCGCAAAGGTAATGAGCCCCTCCGGATCAGGTTTGGCACCGGGTTTCAGCTCCACGAAGGCGCACGGCACCTCCCCCCATTTTTCATCCGGTTTGGCGACCACGGCGGCCAGCAAGACATCCTCATGCCCCATCAATACGCCCTCGACCTCGACCGAAGAAATATTCTCGCCACCGGAAATGATGATATCCTTGGCGCGGTCGGCGATCTGCATATATCCGTCGTCATGCTGCAGTGCGATGTCACCTGAATGGAAAAACCCGCCGGCAAATGCTTCCTGGGTCGCGGATGGATTTTTGTAATAGCCTTTCATCACTGAATTTCCGCGGATCATGATCTCACCCTGGGCTGATCCGTCTTTGGGGATCTGCTGCATCTCGGCATCCATTACGGTGATGTTTTCCATCATCGGGAAGGCAACGCCCTGGCGCGCTTTCACTGCCGCGCGTTCAGGTTTGTCCAACCCGTCCCAATCCTCGCCTCGCCACAGGCATTCCGTCACGTGGCCATAGGTTTCGGTCAGCCCGTAAACCTGTGTGACGTTGAACCCCAGGCTTTCGATTTTGCTCAGGGTGGCGGGCGCCGGGGGCGCGCCCGCGGTGAAGACTTCAACCACGTGGTCAAAGCTGCGGCGCTCTTCCGCCGGTGCGTTGACCAGCATGTTCAGCACAATGGGCGCGCCGCCCAGATGGGTCACCCCTTCGTCGGCAATTGCGCCAAAAATGGCAGGCGCGGTGATGTCGCGGCAGCACACGACCGTACCGCCAATCAGCGGCATCATCCAGGAATGGTTCCAGCCGTTGCAGTGAAAGAGCGGCACGATTGTCAGGTAAATCGGGTGCAGAACCATGCGCCAGCTCACCACCGTGCCCATGGTCATCAGATAGGCGCCGCGGTGGTGATAGACCACGCCTTTGGGCCTGCCTGTGGTGCCGGAGGTATAGTTGAGCGCGAGGCTTTCCCATTCGTCCTGCGGCATAATCCACTCAAAACCTGGATCGCCCTCGGCCAGCATGTCCTCATAAGTTGCATGGCGCCCCGAGGCTGGATGACCCGCGTTGGTATCCGGCACCTCAATGAGCATCGGCGCAGGGCCGTCCATTTGCGCACAAGCAGCTTCGGCCAGATCAAGGAACTGGCTGTCGACCAGCAACAGCTTTGCGCCGCCGTGATCAAAGATATAGCTGACCGTGTCCACGTCGAGACGGGTGTTGATGGTGTTCAGCACTGCGCCGCAAGCGGGCACTCCGAAATGCGCCTCGATCTGCGCAGGCACGTTGGGGATCAGGGTGGCCACAACCTCGCCCGGCGCCACGCCCTTCGCGGCCAGCGCCGAGGCAAGCCGCGTGCAGCGCTCGTAATATTGCGCGTATGTCACCCGGTGGTCGCCGTAGATCACAGCCGGATGATTGGTAAAAACGAGGGCGGCACGACGGAGGTGGGATAATGGCGTCAGGGCCACGTAGTTGGCGTCACATTTGTCCAACCCGGTTTCATCTTGCATCCAGCCCATTTGTTTTCCCTCCCCATTCGCGCCTGGTCGTGTCAGTTTAGCGCATATCGCAGGATATTGGATTTACGGGATTTGAAAAGAGAATTGTCATACAATTGGAGCCTGCACCCCGCGCTCCACCCTGGGAGCCGAGCATGATCATTTCCAGAGGGCGCTCATACGTCTTTGTCCATATCCCCAAGACCGGTGGTACATCGCTGGCAATGGCGCTGGAGAACCGTGCCATGAAAGACGATCTGTTGATCGGCGACACGCCCAAGGCACGCAGGCGCAAGCGCCGATTACAAGGTCTGCAGGCCCGTGGTCGGATCTGGAAACACGCCACGCTCGCCGACATCGACGGTATTTTGACGCCGGAAGAACTGGCAGGAATGTTCACTTTCACGCTGGTGCGCAACCCATGGGATCGGGTGGTCAGCTACTATCACTGGCTGAAAGAACAGCAGTTTGCACATCCCAGTGTTGTCACGGCAAAGCGACGGCCATTCGATGGCTTTCTTACTGATCGGCACATTCGGGAAAGCCTGCGCCACTCTCCAGCCAGCAGTTATATGCGCGATGTTACAGGCGTTGAACGCTGCCGCAGCTTTATTCGGTTGGAACGGCTTGAAGCGGATCTCGCACCATTGCAGGAGCATCTCGGGTTTTGCCTGGAGATCCCACATGAAAACCGCTCGGCGCGGGAAAGCGATTACCGGCACCACTATTCACCAACCTTGCGGGATATCGTGGCGGACGTCTGTGCCGAGGATATTGCCAGATTTGGCTATCGGTTTGACGATTTCGGGTGATTCTCGGAAAGCGTGAATTGGTTAACAGTTGGACACCAAGTTCCCGCTATCGGCGGATTTTTGTTTCTTTTTGGGCAATAATCATCTGGATATAGAAAAAATACACAAAGTCGTGGAAACAATGCCTTACATGCGCCGCAATCGTGGCCAAGCGCCGTCATGGTTTGGTCGTCGTCTGCTGCTGAAAGAGACACTTTCCCGCCTGAATTGAAGGGGCGGGCCACCTGGGAAGAAAAGACATCATGTACGGATGGAGCGTCAACGTAACCGCCACCCCCCTTCAGCCGGAGGCGATTGCACCGCTGGGTGTGACGATCAAGCCACCGGTCAGCCACGGCCTTGTCGTCGGCACGCGGGTTGCGGCAAATCTAGGCTGGCGGAGCGTTGAATCGCTGGTGGTTGGCGATAAGGTCCTGACCTTTGACAACGGTGTACAGCGCATTGTCGAGATTACACGCACGACGCTTTGGGCTCAAGATGAAGAGGTCGCGCCGGGACACTGGCCGGTGACCATTCCTGCAGAAGCGCTCGGAAACGCAAAGGAAGTGATCCTATTGCCGGACCAAGGGGTGATGCTGGAAAGTGAGACCGCCTCCGATCCGATGGGAGATCCCTTCGCGGTGGTGCCGGCGCAGGCGTTGGAAGGATTGTGCGGCATTCGCCGAGAAGCGCCGTGGCAGCCGGTCGAAGTGATCACCCTTCATTTTGCGAGCGATGAAGTCATCTATATTGACGGTGGTCTGTTGATCCACTGCCCGCGCAGCATGGTGATGCTGCACGATATGATTGCGCCCGCCGAAGTGCTCTATGAAGTGGCTTCGCTGGCGCAGGCGCGCGCTATGCTCGCCGATGGTGAGATGGTCAAGCGCTCCCTGATGCAGGGGGCCGGATATGTTTTTGGTGCGACGGAGATGGTTCTGGTCGCATGAGATGCTGATACAAGGCGCCGAGCAGGTGGCGAGCAGCAAAAAGGGGGGCCGGCAGACCCCCCTTTTCCTTTTTTTGATTACAATCAGGCGGCTGCGGCGGCCTTGGCAAACCTGCCATAGAAACTCTGACCTTTCGCCGCCATGTCCCGCAGCAGATCGGGGCAGGCGAAACGGTTGCCGAAGGTTTCCGTGAGTTGGTCGCAGCGTTCAGCGGCGTAGGGTGCGCCGATCATGTCGAGCCAGCTGAGCGGTCCACCGGACCAGGGCGCAAAACCCCAGCCCAGGATCGCACCCACGTCGCCTTCGCGAATGTCCATGAGCACACCTTCCTCCAGTGCCCGCACGGCTTCCAGCGATTGGGCAAAGAGCAGACGGTGCTGCACGTCCGTCAGATCGGGTTGATCGTCTGAGACAGGGTATTTGGCGGCCAGCCCATCCCAGAGTCCCTGCCGTTTGCCCTTCTCATCATAGGCATAAAACCCGGCGGCGGACTTCTTGCCCAGGCGGCCTTCGCCCTCCATCCAGAAAATCACCTCGTCAACTGCGGCATCGGGGTAGGCGTCGCCCATCGCGGATTTCGTGGCGCGGGCAATCTTGGCGCCGAGATCAATCGAGGTCTCATCGACCAGTTGCAGCGGTCCCAGCGGCATGCCGACAAGGCGCGCGGCGTTCTCGATCAGCGCAGGCTCAACGCCCTCGGCAACCATGCGGATGCCTTCGTTGATGTAGGGGATGATGCAGCGGTTGGCGTAGAAGAAACGCGCGTCGTTCACGACAATCGGCGTCTTGCGGATCTGGCGCACGTAGTCGAGCGCCTTGGCCACAGCGCGGTCGCCGGTACCCTTGCCCTTGATGATCTCCACAAGCAGCATCTTCTCAACGGGCGAGAAGAAGTGGATGCCGATGAATTGCTCCGGGCGGCTCGACGCCTTGGCGAGTTCCGTGATCGGCAGGGTCGAGGTGTTGGAGGCAAAAATGCAGTCCTCCGGGATCACCGCTTCGACCTTTTGCGTCATCTCGGCCTTGACCTTCGGATCCTCAAAGACCGCCTCGATGATCAGATCGCAGCCTTTCAGTGCGTCGAGGTCGGTCGTCGCGGTGATGAGGGAGAGCAACTGCTCTTTCTTCTCCGGCGTGGTTTTCTTGCGCTGGATGCCCTTGTCGGCGAAATTCGCAGTGTAGGCTTTGCCTTTGTCCGCGGCTTCCTGCGTCTGGTCGATCAGCACCACTTCGATGCCCGCCTGAGCGGAGACGAGCGAGATGCCCGCGCCCATCATGCCCGCGCCCAGAACGCCAAGCTTTTTCACCCGCTGGTCGGCCACGTCCTGAGGGCGCACAGCGCCTTTCTCCAGCGCTTCTTTATTGATGAAGAGCGAGCGGATCATTGCCTCAGACGAGGGGTTCAGCAACACGCTCGTGAACCAGCGCGCCTCGATCTTCAGTGCAGTATCGAAGGGCACAAGCGCACCCTCGTAGACGGCAGAGAGTAGCGCCTTGGCTGCTGGGTACACCCCTTGCGTCTTGCCGTTGACCATGGCGGAGGCGCCCACGAAGGTCATGAAGCCCGCCGGATGATAGGGCGCGCCGCCGGGCATCTTGTAGCCTTTGGCGTCCCAGGGTTTGACCAGATCAGCGTCTTTGGCGTTCAGCACCCAAGCGCGGGCGTCAGCCATCGGGTCGTCGCAGACCTCGTCTATCAACCCTGCGCCCTTGGCCTTCACGGGGTCGACCAGCTTGCCTTCCAGGAGGAACGGTGAGGCCGCCATCGCGCCCATCTTGCGCACCAGACGGGTTGTGCCACCCGCGCCGGGGAAAATGCCGACCATGATTTCGGGCAGGCCGATCTTGGCCTTGGGGTTGTTGGCTGCAAAGATGCGATGACACGACAGCGGCAGTTCCAGACCAATACCCAGCGCCGTGCCCGGCAGCACGCAGGCAATCGGTTTGCCGCCTTTTTGCGTTTTCGGATCCATCCCTGCCAGCTCGATCTTGCGCAGCAGGCGGTGCATGTCCATCACCCCATCGAAGAGGCCCTTGGCCGGGTTGTCGCCCGCATCCGCTTTCATCTTGGCAATCAGGTTCAGATCCATCCCACCGGCAAAGGACCCTTCCTTGCCAGAGGTCAGGATGATGCCCTTCACCGCGTCATCGGCCAGCGCGTCATCCATCAGCTTGTCGATCTGCGCGAGCCCTTCGTAGGACATCACGTTCATGGATTTTTCGGGCACATCCCAGGTGATGGTGGCGATGCCGTCGCCATCGGTTGTTGTTGTAAACTCGGTCATGTCCGGGTCCTTTCTTGGATTGTTCGCAGGGTCACCAAGGCGTTGGACGGCTTGGGGACGTTGTAAGGGAATCGGCTGTTCGCCAGCGAGTTGGTCACGGATTTCAGGTACCAGTTGGTGTTTTCGCGCTTGAGGATCATGCGCGACTTGATCGGTCCAAAGACACAGGTCTCACCGGCGCAGAATTCAGTGGCGTGATAGCCGCAGATCAGATCGCTGGAGATGAACTCCGCATCCTCCGCGCGTCGTACCAGCCGGTCGCAAGATTTTTCCCGCATGGTATCGCGCAGCATATCGAAAAAGGGGCGCACGTCTTCTGGTGTCGCGATGATCGTATCGGCGAATTCAGTATGCGACGTGTAGGGAAACAGCAGATAACTGCAGTAGGTCTCGAAGTCGTCCTCGGTATTGGCCGCGGAGAGGTCCTCGATGAAGCTTTGGTAAATGGTCAGCGGGTGCACGGCCTGCTTGCGTGCGTCATTTTCCGGCGATGCCAGGGCCTGTGTGCGCCCCGCATGGTGATGCACACGGGGGATGTAGATCGGCCAATGCGGGTTATCCAGCATGCTCTCCACCTCCAACATCTTCCAGACCCCATCCTCGCGCAGCAACACCATGCGGCTCGCGTAGCTGTCGACCACCGGCACCGCATCCCGCAGCGTATGGGTGACGTGGTAGCCGGCAATATAGTTTTCGCTGAGAAACTCAGCCTCCGTGGCCAGGCGCACCAGATTAGTGGCCCCCAGCCCCTTGACGGCCTGACCAAAGGCCAAAATACCTTTGACCAGATCCTCAGGCGTCTCCACAACCACCTCGCTGCTCAACGTGCGATGGAGGTGTGGCAGTTTGGTCCGGGCCAGCGCCGTGCCTGTGTCGTCTGTCATGATCGCGTTGGACAAGACATCCAACGTCTCCTGATAGACGGTCAGGGCGGTGACGCCGACCACGCGGTTACACCCGTTCGATGATCGTCGCGGCACCCATCCCCGAGGCGATGCAGAGCGTGGCAAGCCCCACCTCTTTGTCGCTGCGTTCCATCTCATCCAGCAGGGTGCCGATGATCATGGCACCGGTGGCCCCCAGCGGGTGACCCATCGCGATCGACCCGCCATTCACGTTCACCTTTTCGCTTTCGACATCAAAGGCTTGCATGAAGCGCAGGACGACAGCGGCGAAGGCCTCATTGACCTCGAAAAGGTCGATGTCCTTGATGCCCATACCGTTGTCGGCGAGAATCTTCTCGGTCACCGGCACCGGGCCGGTCAGCATGATCGTGGGATCAGTGCCAATCTTGGCGGTGGCGCGGATGCGGGCGCGGGGCTTCAGCCCGTGCTTTTCGCCGAAGGCTTTCGAGCCGATCAGGACCGCCGCCGCCCCATCGACGATGCCGCTGGAATTGCCCGCGTGGTGGATGTGGTTGATCTTCTCCAGATGCGGGTATTTCATCAGCGCGACCTTGTCGAAACCGGGCATGACCTCACCCATCGCCTGAAATGCAGGGTTCAAACCGCCCAAGCTTTGCATATCGGTCTGCGGGCGCATGTATTCGTCGTGATCGAGGATCGGCAAGCCGTTCTGGTCGCGGATTTCGATGACCGATTTGGCGAAGCGCTTATCATCCCACGCGGCTTTGGCCCGACGCTGGGATTCCACGGCCAGTTGGTCTGCGTCGTCGCGGGTGAAGCCATATTCGGTCGCGATGATATCGGCGCTGATCCCCTGCGGGACAAAGTATTTTTCCATCGCCAGCGTCGGATCCACGGCGATGGCCGCCCCGTCCGAGCCCATGGCGACGCGGCCCATCATCTCCACACCGCCCGCGATATAGGCCTCGCCCGCCCCGCCCTTGACCTGATTGGCCGCGAGGTTCACGGCCTCCATGCCGGAGGCGCAGAAGCGGTTGATCGCGAGACCCGGGATGCGTTCGTCCAGATCAGAGGCCAGCACGGCGGAACGGGCCAAACACCCACCTTGCTCCATCACTTGGGTGACATTGCCCCAGATCACGTCCTCAACCGCGTGACCTTCGAGGTTGTTGCGTTCCTTGACGGCATTCAGCGTCTGCGCGGACAGGCGCAGCGACGTGACTTCATGCAGGCTGCCGTCCTTGCGGCCTTTGCCGCGCGGAGTGCGCAGCGCGTCATAGATGTATGCTTCGGTCATATGGGTCTCCTTCTCGCGCGGTTCCACGCGGTATCTTGATCGGGCGCGATCCCGCGCCGCATTTCGGGTCAGGCGCGGTCAGCGGGGCTGCCGGGCATCAGATCGTAAGGGGCTTTCCAGCCCGGTGTTTCGGAAATTCGGGTGAGCCAGGCATCGATGTGCGGCCAGTCGGCGCGGTCAAAGCCAAAGGGCTCAGGATAGTACAGGTAGCCACAGCAACTGATGTCGGCATTGGTGATCCCGTCGCCAACAATCCAATCACGGCCCGCGAGGTGGTCGTTCAAAACGCTATAGGCGGCCTTTAGACGCCCCTGGTTGAACGCGATCACTTCTGCCGGGCGTTTGTCTTCGGGCAGGAAATTCATCAGGAACCTCGTTGGCCCAGCGGTCGAGCTGAGCTTGTGATTGTCCCAGAGCACCCAGCGCAGGATCTCGCGCCGTTCGGTTGGGTCCGCACCACCGAATTTCCCCGACTTTTCAGAGACGTAGTCCTGAATCACGCCCGATTGGGTCAGGCGCAGATCGCCGTCGACCATCACTGGTACTTCGCCCATGATATTCACCTCTGCGCGATACTGGGGCGTGCGTGCCTCGCCCCCGAAGAAATCGACCTTCACCGGCTCCCAGTCGAGACCCGAGAGCTGCAGCGCAAGCGCGGCCTTGTAGGCATTACCGCTTTCGCCAAAGCAATAGAGTTGGATGGTCATAGGGTCCTCGCAATCAGTTCTTTCATGATCTCATTGGTGCCACCGTAGATGCGTTGCACGCGGGCGTCCGCCCACATTTCCGCGACGGCGTATTCTTGCATAAACCCGTAGCCACCATGCAGCTGCACGCAATCGTCCAGCACGTCGCATTGGGTGTCGGTGAGCCAGTATTTCGACATGGCAGCGCGCTCGACGGTCAGTTCACCGCGCAGGTGTTCCGCGATGCATTGGTCCAGAAAGGCGCGCGCCACGGCAGTGCGGGTCTTGCATTCGGCCAGCTTGAACCGAGTGTTCTGGAATTGCGTCAATGGGCCGCCAAAGGCTTCGCGCTCCTTGCAATAGGCGATGGTGCGTTCCACCGCGCCCTCCATGGCCCCCACCGCGCCGCAGCCGATGATCAGCCGTTCTTGGGGTAGTTGTTGCATCATCTGATAGAAGCCCTGCCCCTCATCACCGCCAAGGATGTTCTCGGGCGGGATGGCCACCGCGTCAAAGAAGAGCTCAGACGTGTCAGCCGCATGCAGTCCGACCTTCTCCAGGTTGCGCCCGCGGCTAAACCCTTCGGCGCCATCGGTCTCCACAATGACCAGCGATACGCCTTTGGAGCCTTCGGTCGGGTCGGTCTTGGCGGCCACGATGATCAGGTTCGCATGCTGACCGTTGGTGATGAAGGTCTTTTGCCCTGAGAGCCGGTAGACGTTTCCGTCCTTTACCGCTTTGGTCTTGATCCGCTGCACGTCGGACCCGGTGGAGGGTTCGGTCATCGCCAGCGCGCCAACCAGCTCACCCGATACCATCTTTGGCAGCCAGCGTTGCTTCTGTTCCTCGGTGCCGTAGGCGAGCACGTAATGCGCCACGATCCCGGAATGGATGCCGTGCCCCCAACTGGCCAGATTGGCGCGGGAGGCCTCGATGAGAATTGCGGCCTCGTGACCGAAATCGCCACCCGGCCCGCCATAGGCTTCGGGCACAGACGGGCAGAGCAGCCCCAGCGCACCGGCCTCTGCCCAGGTTTCACGGTCCATCTGGCCCTGTTTGCGCCATTTTTCAAATTTGGGTGACCATTCGGTTGTGATGAATTGCGCGGTCATCTCCGCGGTCATGCGGTGCTCTTCGGTCATCCAACCGGAGGTGTCGCTTGATCCGTCTTTCATCTCGCACCCTCCCCAGATGTGCTCATTTCTTGCGAGCATCAAGCTCCGCATTGAAGAGCCGTAGCCGGTGGCCGAACGTCTCTTCGTTGATGACGCTGTCGAAATTCTCAAAGAGAAACGACAGCGCTTCGCCTTCGTCCAGACCGGCGTCGCCCGCGAAACGTTTGAGCCTGCGGTAGCCGTCTTCTGTCATGGCGACGGGAAAACGGCGGGTCAGACGGAAACGTTTGGGCATGGGCCGGGTCCTTTGCAGCGTCGGAAAGGGGGTGGGTCGCAGCCCACCTTTCCGATCTTAGAAGTTTGCCACCTCCAGCGCCATCACAGTATCGGCACCGGTTTCGATCCGGCTGAGGTGCAGGGCCGTTGCTGGCAATTGCCGTGCCATATAGTAGCGACCGGTGTTCAGCTTTGTCTCATAGAACGCAACGTCAGAAGCGCCACTGTCCAGGGCGGTTTGCGCCGCTTTGCCCATTTTCGCCCACATCAGGCCGAGGCAGACATGACCAAACATATGCATGAAATCATAGGAGCCCGAGAGCGCGTTATTCGGGTTTTTCATGCCGTTTTGCATGAAATACATGCCCGCTGCCTGCAGATCCTTGCTCGCGGCTTTCAGCGGCTCCAGGAATTGTGCGTCGAATTCGGCATTCTGGCCTGCGTTTCCTTTGATGAAAGACTTCACCAGCTCGAAGAAGGCCATCACATGCTTGCCGCCATCCTGTGCCAGCTTGCGGCCCACCAGATCCAGCGCCTGAACGCCATTGGCACCTTCATAGATCATCGCGATCCGGGCATCGCGGGTGTATTGCGACATGCCCCATTCTTCGATGTAGCCGTGACCCCCATAGACCTGCTGTGCCTTGATGGTCATGTCATAGCCCTGATCGGTCAGGAAGCCCTTGATCACCGGCGTCAGCAGGGACACCAGACCATCGGCGTCCTTGTCCTGCCCACGGTGGGCGGCATCGATCAGGGTCGACCCCCAGAGGATGAACGCCCGCGCGCCTTCGGCAAAGCTCTTCTGATCCATCAGCGAGCGGCGGATGTCCGGGTGCACGATCAGCGGATCGGCGGGGCCTTCGGGGTTCTTCACACCCGTCACGTCGCGGCCTTGCAGCCGGTCCTTGGCGTAATCCAGCGCGTTCTGATAGGCGACTTCGGCCTGTGACATGCCCTGCATGCCCACGCCCAGACGTGCCTCGTTCATCATGGTGAACATGGCGCGCATGCCCTTGTGCTCCTCGCCGAGGAGATAGCCGGTTGCGCCATCATAGTTCATGACGCAGGTGGAATTGCCGTGGATACCCATCTTTTCTTCGATCTTACCCACGGCAACGCCGTTCCGCTCTCCCAGGGAACCGTCGTCTTTGACAATGAATTTCGGCACGATAAAGAGCGACACGCCCTTGATGCCTTCCGGTGCACCGGTGATTTTGGCCAGCACCAGGTGAATGATGTTGTCGGACATGTCATGCTCACCAGCGGAGATGAAAATCTTCTGTCCGGTGATCTTGTAGCTGCCATCGCCCTGCGGTTCGGCCTTGGTGCGCATCAGGCCCAGATCGGTACCGCAATGCGGCTCGGTCAGGTTCATCGTGCCGGTCCAATCGCAGGCGACCATCTTGGGCAGATACATGTCTTTCTGCGCATCCGTCCCGTGGGCCAGTATCGCCGATGCCGCGCCATGGGTCAGACCCTGGTACATCGTGAAGGCCATGTTGGAGGATGAAAACATCTCGCCGACCGCGGTGCCGATCACGTAAGGCATGTTCTGGCCGCCGTATTCCTCGGGCATGTCCAGCCCAGGCCAACCGCCTTCTTTGACCTGCTCAAAGGCTGCTTTGAAACCAGTGGGCGTACGCACCACGCCGTTTTCCAGAACACAGCCCTCGGTATCACCAACCACGTTCAGCGGGGCCAGCACTTCGGAGGTCAGCTTGCCCGCCTCTTCCAGGATGGCCGAGGTGAAATCCGCTTCAAGCTCATCATATCCGGGGATGTCCTGGCCGGTGACATTCAGCACATCGTGCAGGACAAATTGCATGTCTTTGGTGGGGGCGGTGTAACGGGGCATCTGGTCTCTCTCCCTGAAATCGTGATGTCTGGTGGCGCTATTCTGCAGCGTCGCGCGAGGCGTTCATGGAGGCGAGCATCTCTTCGCCCCACTTCAGCTGGTCGCGCAGATCCGAAATCGCCGTGTTCAAGGCGTCACGCTGGCTTTCCATTTCGGCCAGACGCTTGAGCCCGACCTCATAGGAGGCTTGAAGCTGCGCGTTCTGCTGATCGCCAATGTCGTAGAGATCCAGCAGTTGCCGCAGCTCCTCCAGGCTCACGCCAAAGCGTTTGCCGCGCAGGATCAGTTTCAACCGCGCACGGTCGCGACGGGTAAACAGACGCTTTTGCCCCTCACGGATCGGGAACAAAAGCTCTTTGGATTCGTAGAAACGCAACGTCCGGGGCGTTACATCAAACGCATCGCACATCTCGCGGATGGTCATCGTCTCATCTGTCATTGATCTACTCTTTTCGGCATCGGAACGCGGTACAGATATTGTCTGGCCCTGCTGCTACAATATGAGATTACGTTTACGTAACCTGAACGTCACGTCACTTTCCCGAATGCCATCGCGGAAACCAAGCGACACGCTGCGTCACATCACCATGAGCGCAAAAAACCGCCAATCTGCACAAACAGGACCCCAGATGCGCAAGCGGCAATGAAGCGGTGAGTCGTTTCAAAAGCGGTTAAAATCAGGTGGTTTTGATCTCATTGGCCACTGAATCGCGCAGATCCTGAAGCTCTTGCATCGCCTCGTCTAGCTGCGCGCGTTGCTCTGCCAGTTCTTTCAACTGACCATCCGCCAAGGTGACCCAGGCTTCCATTTGCGCGGCAGTGCCTTCTTTCTCGTAGATCAACAGCCACTGTCGAATGTCTTCGAGCTGAAATCCGAATTTGCGACCACGCAGAATAAGTTTCATCCGCGCGCTTTCCCGAGGGCCGTAAAAACGTGCACGCCCTTCGCGATCCGGCTGTAACAACTCGATGTATTCGTAATAGCGCAACGTCCGCGGGGTCACGTCGAATTTGGCGCACATTTCTTTGAATGTCAGGCGCTGCTCTGTCATGCCGTTTCTCTCCCTGCGTGCAGGCTAGGACTCTAATTCGTCAAGCGCAACCGTCGCTCTTGCCCTTCGGCGGGCTCTGGGATGATAAAGGGCGCAGAGAAATCCGGGACAAGCCGATCGGAGCAGACACCCATGGCCACAAAAACCGACATCGCGCGGCAGTTTATCGAAGCCATCCCGCACAGCAAATCATTGGGCATGCGCCTGACGGACATGGGGGAAGGTGTCGCAACCATCGAAATGCCCTATGACGAAAAACTGGTGGGCGATCCGGAAACCGGGGTGATTCATGGCGGCGCCGTGTCGGCGCTGATGGATACCTGCTGTGGTGCTGCGGTGATGAGCCACCCGGCAAATCCCGGCGGTACCGCGACGATCGATCTGCGCATCGACTACATGCGGGCTGCAAAGCCGGGTCAGGCGATCACGGCGCGCGCCACCTGCTATCATGTGACACGCACGGTTGCCTTTGTCCGGGCGACGGCGACGGATGCCGATACCGACAACCCGGTGGCGGCGGCGACGGGCGCCTTTACCGTGGAGGGGGCGCGATGAAGGCGCCGCGGCGCCCACCGGAGCCGGTTCAGGTGATCAAACAGCGCCGCGATGCGACCTTACGGGCGCTGGTCGAAGGCGTGCCCTATATTCAGTATCTCGGCATGCAGTTTGAGCGTAAGGGCGATGAGTTGACCGGTGTTCTGCCGTTCGATCAGAAACTGATCGGCAATCCGATGCTGCCGGCGATCCATGGCGGCGTCACTGCGGCATTTCTGGAGGTCACCGCGATCATCACTCTGAGCTGGACCTACCTGTGGGAGGATGTGGAATCGGGGGCGATCAACACGGAATCTCTCGAAAACGGTGGCTTGCCCAGATTGCCCAAGACCATCGATATCTCGACCGATTACCTGCGTTCCGGCCTGCCGCGGGACGCCTATGCGCGGGCGCGGATCAACCGGTCCGGGCGGCGGTATGCGTCGGTGCATGTCGAAGCCTGGCAGGACAATCGCAGCCGGCTTTTTGCACAGGCAACCGGGCATTTCCTGATGCCCCAACGCCGTGACTGACACGGCAACCACGCCCCAGGCAGCGGTGACGCATCGGCGTGTCCTGAAAATCGCCCTACCCATCGTCTTGTCCAACGCCACGGTGCCCATTCTGGGGGCGGTGGATGTCGGTGTCGTGGGTCAAATGGGCGAGGCGGCCCCCATTGGCGCGGTTGGGCTGGGCGCGATCATCCTGTCGACCGTCTACTGGATTTTCGGGTTCCTGCGCATGGGCACGGTTGGCCTTGTGGGCCAGGCCGAAGGGGCAGGGGACAAGGCCGAGGTTTCCGCCTGGCTGACCCGGGCCCTGCTGGTGGCGCTGGCGGGCGGGATAACATTGATCGTGCTCCAGCCGCTGATCTTCTGGGGCGCTTTGCGGCTGGCACCGGCCAGCGATGAGGTTGAAAGCCTCGCGCGGACCTATCTGACGATCCGCATCTGGACGGCGCCTGCTGCCATTGCGGTCTATGCGCTGACCGGCTGGCTGGTCGCGATGGAGCGCACAGGCGGCGTGTTCTGGGTCCAGTTGGTCATGAACGGCACCAATATCCTGCTTGATCTGCTGTTTGTGCTGGTCTTTGACTGGGGTGTGCCCGGTGTGGCCATTGCCACCGTGATCGCGGAACTGACGGGTGCCGCGCTTGGCTTGTGGTTCTGTCGGAGCGCCTTTCGCAGACCTGATTGGCGCGACTGGCCGCGCATTTTCGACCGCGCAAAGTTGATCCGGATGGCGCTGCTGAACACCGATATCCTGCTGCGCTCGGCGATGCTGATGATCATCTTTTCGTCCTTTGTCTTCATCGGCGCAAAGTTCGGCGATGTGACGCTGGCGGCAAATGAGGTGCTGGTACAGTTCATGTACATCACCGCTTATGCCATGGACGGGTTTGCCTTTGCGGCGGAGACGCTGATTGCGCGCGCTATCGGGCGGGGAGATCGTGCCTATGTGCGCCGAAGCGCTGTGCTCACATCGACCTGGGGCCTTGTGATTTGCGTCACGACCGCGGCGGCCTTCGCGCTATCAGGTGGATGGATCATCGATCTGATGGCCAAGGACCCGGAGGTGCAGGCCACCGCGCGGGTGTTCCTGCCTTACATGGTCTTGGCCCCGTTGGTCGGATGCGCGGCCTGGATGCTGGATGGTATTTTCATCGGGGCGACGCGCAGCCGGGACATGCGAAACATGATGGCGCTCAGTTTCGTGATTTATTGGGTGGCCATTTTGGTGTTGCTGCCCCTGCTCGGAAACCACGGGCTGTGGCTAGCGTTGCTGATTTCCTTCATCGCGCGGGGTGTTACGCTGGGCTTGCGGTATCCGGCGCTGGAGGCCTCGGCAGAGAAAACCTGACCGTCAGAGCCATTCGCCGCGGCGGCTGCCCACAGCCTCCTGCACGGAGGCAAACCCGTCGCGCGCCAGCAGTTTGTCGAGGCCTTGCGCGATCTCGCTGACCAGCGACAGCCCACCAAACACCAGCGCTGTGTAAAGTTGCACGGCGGATGCGCCCGCGCAGATTTTGGCGTAGGCCTGCTCTGCCGATCCAACGCCGCCGACACCGACAATTGGAATATCTGTCTGGGCGGCAAGCTGCGCCAGGACCCGCGTGGATCGCTCAAAAAGCGGCTGGCCGGACAACCCGCCTGCTTCGGACGCATGGGTGCTGCGCAGACCGTTCCGCGACAGCGTTGTGTTGGTTGCGATGAGTGCATCGACGCGAGCGTCCCGCGCAACCGTCGCGATATCGGCGATTTCATCAGTGCTCAGATCGGGCGCGATTTTCAGGAACACGGGCGTGGTGCCACGCACCTGCATCACGCCGTCCAGCAATCCTGCCAGCGCCGCTGGCCCCTGTAAATCGCGTAGTTTTTCGGTGTTGGGAGAGGAGACATTGACCGTCGCGAAATCGACGGCGCTACCCAGATGCGCCATGACCTTGGCAAAATCCGCGGCACGGTCTTCGCTGGTCTTGTTGGCGCCAAGGTTGATGCCCACCGGCACCGAGGATGACGCCGCGCCAAGCCGCGCGCCAATGGCCGTCATCCCGTCGTTGTTGAAGCCAAAGCGGTTGATGGCGGCAACATCCTCTGTCAGCCGGAACAAACGTGGCTTGGGATTGCCGGGCTGCGGCAGCGGTGTCGCAGCGCCCACTTCAAGAAACCCGAAACCGGCTTGCGACAGGGGCGCAATCGCCTGCGCGTTCTTGTCGAAACCCGCGGCAAGGCCGATGGGGTTGGGCAGGGCCATGCCTGCCAGTCGTGTTTTCAAACGGTCCGAGGTGATCGGGCCGGGTGCCGGTGCCAGGCCGTTTTGCAACGCCCGGATCGCTAGCGCATGGGCGTTTTCGGGATCGATCTGGCGCAACGCGCGCAGACCGATCTGTTCAAGAAGCTTTTTCATCGCCGCTGTGCGTTCACGCGCTGGCCTCTTCCAGACCTGCGGGGAATTCATGTGCGCCATCTTTCAAAGGCAAAGGTTGCGCCCAGACCACATCGGCTATTTCCAGATCCCGGTAGAGATGCGGGAACAACTGATCGCCCCGCGACACTTCCCATTTCAGGGCGTCGCCCAGACGGTCCGTGTCAACGGCAAGCAGCATCAGATCGTCTGCGCCAGCGAAATGTTTCGCAGCGGTTTCCGCAGCTTGCGACGCGGTTGAGAAATGCACATAGCCGTCCGCCACATCAATAGGCGCCCCGGCCGTTGTGCCGTTTGCACGCAGATCGGCCCATTCGGAGGCCCGGAAAATCTTGTAAATCATCATGGCGCTTCTGATGCCTTGCAGCACCCGTGGGGTCAAGGCCTCCATCACCTTGGTATTTTCCGTGCCTGACGCAAAGGCAAGCCGCTCCAGATGCTTTGACAGTTGTTTCGGCACTCGCCACGATGGCGGCAGAGTCCAAACGAGGAAAAACCCATGAAACGATTCCTGACAGCGAGCGCCGCCCTTGCCCTGACCAGTGGCATGGCAGCGGCTGAATACAATCTGACCATCCTGCACACCAATGATTTCCACGCGCGGTTCGAGCCGATCAGCAAATATGACAGCGGCTGTTCTGCGGAAGATGATGCAGCGGGCGAATGCTTCGGCGGCTCCGCGCGTTTGGTTACCGCCATCGCGGAGGCGCGCGCGCGGTCCGACAACGCCATTCTTGTCGACGGGGGCGACCAGTTCCAGGGCACGCTCTTCTATACCTATTACAAGGGCACGCTGGCCGCCGAAATGATGAACAAACTGGGGTATGACGGCATGACCGTGGGCAACCACGAATTTGACGACGGCCCGGAAGTGCTGCGCGGGTTCATGGATGCGGTGAACTTCCCGGTGCTGATGTCGAACGCGGATGTTTCGCGCGAACCTTTGCTGGCGGACAAGCTGGCCAAGTCCACTGTGATCGAACGGGGTGGCGAAAAAATCGGCCTCATCGGTCTGACGCCGGAGGACACGGATGAACTGGCCTCCCCGGGCGACAACATCACCTTTTCCGATCCCGTTGCGGCGGTGCAAGGTGAGGTGGACAGGCTGACAGCAGAGGGTGTGAACAAGATCATCGTGCTGAGCCATTCCGGCTACCGGACCGACCAGCGCGTTGCGGCGGAAACCTCTGGCGTTGATGTGATCGTCGGCGGCCATTCAAATTCACTGCTCTCAAACACCAATGACAGAGCGGAAGGTCCCTATCCGACGATGGTCGGCGATACCGCCATCGTGCAGGCCTATGCCTACGGCAAGTTTCTGGGCGAATTGAACGTCACCTTTGACGACGACGGCACTCTCACCGAAGCCAAGGGTGAGCCGATCCTGATTGACGGACAGGTTACCAAAGATGCAGCGACCGCAGCGCGGATTGCAGAGGCTGCCAAACCGCTGGAAGAAATCCGCAACAAGGTTGTGGCCGAAACTGCTGCGGAAATAGTGGGCGTGCGGGAGGATTGCCGCGCCCGTGAATGCGCGATGGGCAACTTGATCGCCGATGCGATGCTGGCGCGGGTGAAGGACCAGGGGGTGCAGATCGCGATCCAGAACGGTGGCGGCATCCGCGCGAGCATCGACGCGGGTAAGGTGACCATGGGCGAGGTGCTGACCGTCCTGCCGTTCCAGAACACGCTCAGCACCTTCGAGGTGACCGGTGAGACCATCATCGCCGCGCTCGAAAACGGCGTCAGTCAGCACGAGGAAGGCGCCGGCCGTTTCCCGCAGGTGGCGGGTATGAGCTTTGCCTTTGACGTGTCCAAACCGGCGGGCAGCCGCATCAGCGATGTGATGGTCGGCGGCGCGGCGATTGATCCGGCCAAGGTCTATGCCGTGGTGTCCAACAACTACGTACGCAATGGCGGCGATGGCTATGACATGTTCAAGACAGCGGCCAATGCCTATGATTTCGGGCCCGATCTGGCGGATGTCACAGCGGAATTCCTCGCAGAACACGGCCCCTATACGCCCTACACGGATGGTCGCATTTCAGCGAAGTAGCGCCTTCTGACAACCGCGAACGCGCCCGGATCCAGCTCGGGCGCGTTTTTTGTGCCCGGACCTCTGGATACCCACGGATTGAGCGATTACGGTCCGCGGATGTGCGGCCGTTTTGTCATCACCCAACCCAGCGATGCGATGACGCAACTCTTCGACGCCCAGCCAGACAATGATCTGCCTGACGTGCCGAATTACAATGTATGTCCGACCAATCAGATCCATGTCGTTTCAAAGTCCGAGGGCGGAGCGCGACGGCTGACGCAAATGCGGTGGGGGTTCCTGCCGACGTGGTACAAGACAACAAACGCCGGTCCCCTGCTGATCAACGCGCGATCTGAGACCATCGCGCACAAACCTGCGTTCAGAGAGGCTGTCCGCGCCCGGCGCGCTCTGGTCGCTGTCACCGGGTTTTACGAATGGACGAAAACGCCCGAGGGCCAGCGCAACCCCTGGTACATCTCACGTGCGGACGGGGCGGCGATTGTGATGGCCGCCGTTTGGCAGGATTGGACAAGCCCGGAGGGTGATGTGCTGCGCAGCTGCGCTTTGGTCACAACCGGTGCAAATGCGCCGATGTCGACAATTCACCACAGGATGCCCGTGATATTGCAGCAAAAGGACTGGCCGTTGTGGCTGGGAGAGGCGGGCCATGGGGCGGCGGTGCTGATGCGGGCGGCACCCGACGACGCGTTGCGGATGCACCGCGTGAAGCGTGACGTGAATTCAAATCGCGCCTCGGGTGCGGCGCTTATCCACGAGCTCATTGATGACGACGATGTTGCAGCACAAGCCATGGTGGGCCGATAGCGTGTCAGTCCGGCAGGGGCGCGCGGATCAGATCCAGCCGTCCTTCGATCAAGCTGTTGGTCCAGCCGTGAAAACGGCCTGCCATGGCCTGCCTGATTTCGAGAGTGACTTCGGCACCATCGGCGATCATGTCCGTTGACCAAATCCCTTCTGAACTTCCGACCGTATGCTTGCTGCCGCTGGCGTTCACAAAACGCACGGTGTCACCCATCTCGACGCTGATGAGATCGGGAAAATATGCGGATTGAAGTATCATGACGATATGTTCGTCAGCACGCACCTGATCCGCCGTGAATGAGACCGATCCAAAGAGTAACAAGGCAACTGGTAAAGCAGATTTGAGCAGCAAATCAATAACATCCTTAGACCGGTCCCACCCAATCGGCAGATGCCTTTGAACTAAATTTGAAATAAGGCTGAAAATGGCCCGACCAATGGCGCGGGAACGGCAATGCGCCCGCGCACAGAGTGTTTCTGAAAGCGGCACAATATGTTGAAATTAATTAATTTTCTCTCGCTGGTTGTGGTGGGGGATTCAAAAACCGTTACCTGCTAAGGGTTTACCGTTTGCGTGGCCAGCCAGTTGCAAAATGAGGTCAGCGCACTGCGCTCTTCCCGGTCTTCGGGCCAGACCAGATAGTAGCTGCCGATGCTTTCGGAGGTGCGTTGTGAGGCCAGCACCAACTGCCCGTCCGCCAGATAGGGTTCTGCAAAAAATGTCGGCAGTAGCGCGATGCCAAGGCCGTGAATCGCGGCCTGTGCCATGGTGGAAAACTGATCAAAGACCATGCCCGGTGGCACGTCGGCATCCAACCCCAGCGCGCGCATCCAGCGTACCCAACCGCGTGGTCGCGTGTCGAGATGCAGAAGGTCATGGCCGAGGATTTCATGTGGATCCGTGAGCGGCGTCGGGATCAGCGATGGCGCGCACACCGGCACAACAATTTCGGGCAGCAGTGGCAGGTAACGAACCCCTGGCCAGTCTTCGCGCCCGAAATGGATGGCGGCGTCGAAGGTCGAGGTGCGAAAATCGAAAGGGGCCAGCCGCGTCGACAGGTTTACCGTCACTTCCGGGTGCCGCCGCGCGAAATCCCGCAGTCGTGGTGCCAGCCAATGCATCCCAAAGGCAGGCAGAATGGCGAGGTTCAGGGTGCCGCCTTCGGTATTTGTGCGTGCGGAGATTGTCGCCCGACCCAGCCGCTGCAATATCGCGCGGACTTCGCGCACATATTCATGTCCCGTTTGGGTCAGCACGAAACCCCGACCCTCGCGCCGCAGCAGAACCACGCCAAGCTGATCTTCGAGCGCTTTGAGCTGCCTGCTGATCGCGCTTTGCGTCAAGGACAGTTCGGCGGCGGCATGTGTGGCGCTGCCCAGCCGTGCCACGGCTTCAAAGGCGATCAGCGCGGAGATCGACGGTAAGTAGCGGCGCGGGACAGACATATGAGTTTTTCTTATGATTTGTAGAACAAAGCATCGTTAGTCTTTTGGCCCTGAATTTGCAATAATGGCACAAAGACCGGCCCGGTCGCTGCCGCATCGAAAGGACATCACATGAACGTTGAAAGCCCTATTCTGAAAGCCAAGGACGCGCCCGATCTTGGCGCTTTTGAATGGTCTGATCCCTTTCGCCTGTCCGAGCAGTTGCAGGAAGATGAGCGTATGATCCAGGCCTCCGCGCAGGCCTATGCGCAGGAAAAACTGCAACCCCGCGTCATTGAGGCCTTTGCCGACGAAGTCACCGATCCATCCATTTTCCGCGAAATGGGGGAGATGGGGTTGCTTGGCGTGACCTGCCCGGAGGAATACGGCGGGCTGGGTGGCTCCTACGTGTCCTACGGTCTGGTCGCGCGTGAGGTTGAGCGGGTTGATTCCGGCTATCGGTCAATGATGTCGGTGCAATCCAGTCTCGTGATCTATCCGATTTACGCATATGGGTCAGAGGCACAACGCCAGAAATATCTGCCCAAGCTCTGTTCGGGTGAGTGGATCGGGTGTTTCGGCCTGACCGAACCTGACGCTGGGTCCGATCCCGCGGGTATGACGACGCGAGCGGAAAAAACAGCGACAGGGTATAAGATCACCGGGTCGAAAATGTGGATTTCAAACGCACCGATCGCGGATGTTTTTGTGATCTGGGCGAAATCTGAAGACCATGGCGGGAAAATCCGTGGATTTGTGCTGGAAAAGGGCATGGCGGGTCTGAGCGCGCCCAAGGTGGGCAATAAGCTCTCGCTGCGGGCGTCGATCACGGGTGAAATCGTGATGGACGGTGTCGAAGTAAGCGACGAGGCGCTCTTGCCAAATGTTCAGGGGCTGAAAGGACCCTTTGGGTGTTTGAACCGGGCACGCTATGGCATCAGTTGGGGGGCGATGGGCGCTGCCGAATTCTGCTGGCACGCAGCACGTCAATACGGGCTGGACCGTCATCAGTTTGGCAAGCCGCTGGCGGGCACCCAGCTTTTCCAGAAGAAGCTTGCCGATATGATGACCGAAATATCATTGGGCCTTCAAGGCGCGTTGCAGGTGGGGCGGTTGATGGATCAGGCCAAGGCCGCGCCCGAGATGGTGAGCATCGTCAAGCGCAACAATTGCGGCAAGGCACTGGATATTGCCCGCATGTCCCGCGACATGCATGGCGGCAACGGCATCAGCGGCGAATTTCAGGTGATCCGGCACATGATGAACTTGGAAACGGTGAACACTTATGAGGGTACCCATGACATTCACGCGTTGATCCTCGGGCGGGCGCAGACCGGGCTCCAGGCCTTTTTCTGATGGTTCAGATTTAGGGGGGCGCTTGCGCAGGGGATGCCAGTTCATTCGAGCGGGCAATCAGGTCGACGCCCATTTGGTGCATCAGATGCATGTAGTCGAGCAGCACCCAGTTTTCCGCGATCTTGCCATCGGCACATCGGTAGAAATCCATGACGCGCAGCGTCAGGGCGCGACCGGTCGGCGCGATACCCAGATAGTCGCCGCGATGGGTCATTGTCATGGATGGCCAGCCCGACACCGCAGCATAATTGCCGTGGCCGATCCGGCAGTAGTGATTGCCGCCCTTTCGGTCGGGGAACGCCGTCAGGAACGGCGCGCGGTGATCCCTGACGAACCCCTCCCAGCGGTAATTCGACCCGATGCCGCCGGGTCCGTACCACAACATGTCCTCTGCCCAATACCCATCCTGACCGGTCTGGCCTATCGAGCCGCCGGTATGCGGATCATAGTGGTGCAGATCGCCCAGCATGGCCTCCACCAGATCAAGGCTCGCAGCGCCATTCGACCCTTCGGGCAAGACCCCATCTTGGGTTGCCGGCCCCGGAAACAAGGTCTCCAGGCCTAGCTTGCCGCCAAAAGGATCACGGCCCGCCTGACGCATGAGATCTGGTAAATCGAGGATGATTCGCGCCTGGGTTATCTTGCCGTTTTCGATCCTGTAGAATTCGCCTGACCGTAAAAACGCCAGTTTTTGCGATGGTATGATGCCCATAAATGCGCCACTGAAGGTGCCCAGATAATGCGTGACGCAGGTGATCCAATCGCCGCCTTCGGTGCGTCGATTGGCACCGCTGATGAAAATTTCGTCACGCCGCCGTGTGTGTTGTAACGCCCCGCGCAAAGGTTTCAGGAAACCGTCGATTATGGCCTTCGGACCTTGCAGGGGCTCAAAGGGATATGAGATTTCGAAGACACAGCCGGGATGCAAAAACCGGGCACAAAGCGGTTGCAGGGCTGAGTCATCCGCGCGGATCACGGTGTTTAAAAAATCGCGAATTTCAGACGTGGTATTTTGCATTGCTTAATCCCTGAGCGGCGCTCATTCGGTTTTGCACACGTGTGCAAAAAACTCTTGCCAAGTGAGGGCGGGAATGTCTAGCGTCGATAAAAGCCTGCAAAAGGCAGGTCTGCGACAGCGGGGACATCATGGCTGAAATTCAACTGCGGAACATCAACAAAAGATGGGGCAGCTTCGTCGGCGTCGATAACTTTGACCTGACGATTGCGGATCAGGAATTCCTCGTGCTGCTCGGCCCATCAGGGTGCGGCAAGACGACGACAATGCGCATGATCGCAGGTCTAGAGGATGCAACCGATGGCGAGATCATCATCGATGGCAAGGTGGTGAACGACCTGGACCCCAAAGATCGCGATGTGGCAATGGTGTTCCAGTCCTACGGCCTTTATCCCAATATGAATGTCTACGAGAACATCCGCTTTCCGCTGAAGGTGCGTAAGGTGCCCGAGGAGGAACATGATACGCGTGTCCGTCGGGCCTCCGCGATGGTCGAATTGGACGACTTCCTGCACCGAAAACCGGCAGAACTTTCAGGGGGGCAACGCCAACGGGTGGCACTCGCCCGCGCCATCGTGCGCGAGCCCAATGTCTTCCTGATGGACGAGCCGCTGTCAAATTTGGATGCAAAACTGCGCGTCTCGACCCGGGCGCAGATCAAGAACCTCAGCCATGAGCTCAAGGTGACTACCGTCTATGTAACCCATGATCAGATTGAAGCGATGACGCTTGCGGACCGTGTTGTTGTGATGAAACAGGGCAAGGTCCAGCAGGTCGGTACGCCCACCGATATCTATGATCACCCCGCCAATACATTTGTCGCCAGCTTCATCGGAAGCCCGGCGATGAACCTGATGGATGGCGCGCTGAGCGATGGCACGTTCTCGGGCGACAACGTGTCCATTTCCGGCCTGTCTGGTGCGGAGGGTGCCGTCACGCTGGGGTTTCGGGCCGAGGACGCGACATTGGCCGAAGGCAGCAGCGGTGAGATCACCGCGCCCATCTACACCATCGAATTGCTTGGTGACGCGACCATGCTGACGGTGCGGGCAGGCGGGCAACTCGTCTCCGTCAAGGCAAACAAGGAATACCGGGCGGAGATCGGGGACATGGTTTCGTTCAATGTCCCGACAGCGATTTGCCATTTGTTTGACAAGGACACCGGGGCACGGATCGACGCGGGCAACAAAGACAGCGGGACGCGCATCGACGTCGCTTGAATAAATACGCCCCTGAAGGGGCCAACCAAAGGGTGCAGCCTTGCAAGATGCACCCGAAGCCAACTGCAACAGGGAGTTTGCATATGTTTTTGAAGAAAATTGCACTGGCGGGGGCGATCTCGTTGATGGGCAGCGCTGCTTTTGCGGCCTGTTCCTACGAGAATACAACGCCGATCAAGTCGCTGACGGCCGGTTTTGAAGCCTGGAAAGCCGTGACCGACGCCATGGCGGAATGCGGAAACTTTCAGGCCGAGTTGGATCAGGAATTCCGCACAAAGCAGCCTGCTGCCTTTGAGGCCAATCCATCGCTCTACCAGATCGGTGGTGTCTCCAACGGGACAATCACGCCGCTGATCAACGCGGGCACAATTCGCCCCCTGGACGATCTGGTCGCCAAATATGGTCAGAACCTGACCCCGAACCAGCTGATCCGCATCAACGGCAAGATCATGGCCGTGGCGATGATGGTGAACACCCAGCACCTGATGTACCGGTCGGACATTCTGGCGGATCTGGGCATTGAAACGCCCACAACCTGGGACGAAGTTTACGCCGCCGCCGAGAAGATCAAGGAAGCCGGTGTTGTGGATTATCCCTTAGGGGCCACCATGAAATCCGGTTGGAACCTGGCGCAGGAATTCGTGAACATGTACCCCGGACACGGCGGTCAGTTCTTCAACGATGATAACACCACTGCAGTGAATTCCGATGCGGGTGTGGCCGCACTAGAGACGATGAAAAAGGCGCTGGCCTTCACGGATCCAGAGGTGTTGGTCAGCGACTCAACCTACGTGCAACAGCAGTTCCAACAGGGCAAAATCGCGATGGCGAACCTGTGGTCGAGCCGCGCAGGCGCGATGAACGATCCGGCGGAAAGCCAGGTGGTGGGCAAGGTCGCGATGGCAGCTGCCCCCAAAGCGGTTGCTGATGGCGCACCAGCCACGACCCTGTGGTGGGATGGCATCGTGATTGCCAAGAACATCTCTGATGAAGAAGCGGATGCGGCGTTCCGTCTGGCGATGGAAGGTCTGGACGCGGAGACTGTACAGGGAGCCAATGATGCGGCGATCTGGCTTGTGAACGGCTATCTGCCAACGGAGATCGCCGAGGGCGCGATTGCCACCGCAACCGCCGCACCAGCACCACCCGCCTATCCCTCCACGACACAGATGGGCCTGCTGCACACTGCGCTGGGCAATGAGCTTCCTGCTTTCCTGACCGGTGATCGCGACGCCGCAGCCACGCTGACGGCAATCGAAGAGGCCTATACCACCTCTGCCAAAGAGGCCGGTGTGCTCAAGTAATCCATCGGGGTTGGCGGCGTTCGCGCGGCCAGCCCCGACCAACGGCGTGTTTTGCAAAGCGCTTCGACCAGGGGCTTTGCAAAACGCACCAGAAACATTCGCAATCTGTGCTGCCGTGAGGAGAGTGCCATGAAGTTCAAGACATTTGCCGCCTTTGTTGGCCCATCCGTCTTTATGATGCTTCTGTTTATCGCGGCACCTTTGGTCAGCGTTTTCATCCAGAGCTTTCAGGTCACGCAACCCATATTGCAGCAGGTCGAGGTGGAAACCTGTACGCCCGGATTCCTGACGCAGACCTGTGTGACGGAAACCAAGACGGTACCGGTACTGGATGACGCTGGCAAAACCATGACCGAAACCCGGTGGGTCGGTTTGCAAAGCTACCGCAACGTTTTGCAGATGGATAAGTTTTGGGAGGCCGTTGGCAACGGCAGCTGGAATGACATCATGCAGATCGATTTCTGGAAAGCGCTGCGATTTACCCTGTCGTTTACCCTGTTGACCCTACCTTTGGTGATTGGTGTCGGGCTGGCCATTGCGCTTGCAGTCAACAACGCCACCCGCTCGATCCGCGGGCCCATCATCTTCATCTCCCTCCTGCCGTTCATCATCACTCCGGTGATCGGCTCGTTGTCGATCTACTGGCTTTTCGTGGGCGATGGCATCCTGACCGCCATGATGGAGCGGTGGACCGGTACCAACATCTCCATGTTCGCGCAGGCCTGGACCATCGAGCTGCTGATGTATTTCTACCGGGTCTGGCACGTGGCGCCCTTTGCCTTCGTGATCTTCTATGCCGGGCTGCAAACGGTGAATATGGACACGCTGGAATCCGCCGTGATCGATGGGGCCAGCCGCTGGGAGCGTCTGCGCCATGTGATTGTGCCGCACCTGATGCCGCTCATCGTCTTTATCGCGCTCATCCATCTGATGGATTGCTACCGTGTCTTCGAGGAAATCGTCGGGTTCCGCAGCCAGGCGCATGTCATCTCGCTGCAATGGCTGACCTATGACTTCATGACGCCGGATGATGCTGGCAACCGCGCGATCTCGCGGGCCTCCGCCTCCGCCATGCTCACCATGATCGGGATCGTGTTCCTCTTGATCCTGCCGCTGCGCCGCACCTGGCGTGACCACAAAGGGAGCGCGCACTGATGTCTACCCCCAAAGCCATGCAGCAGTCCTTTGCACTGCGCTTCTCCTCCGGTGCTTTCCTCGCCTTTTGGTGCTTGCTTGCCGCCTTCCCGATCTTCTGGATCGCGGTCATGAGCTTCAAATCCCCCGTCGACGCCTTCGCCGACAGCGCATGGGATGTCATCACAGGCCCCGCCACGCGCGCAAATGGCGATGGCTTGTCGATCATCGACATCGCTTTGGGGCTGGCAGTGCTCTATTTCGCCATCCGCTGGGCCTTCACGCGCTTGCCGGGGCTGGTGCAGAGATACTGCCCGCCTGGGTTGCTCGTGCTGGGGTGGATCATCGGCGCGCTGGCCTATGCCATCCTGTTTGTCCTTATCTTCTTCGGGGTGCTGCCGCTGGTGCTGGGCGTGCTCAACAGCCTCCTTGGTCCACTGGGCAACCCGGTGCTGGGCCTTACGACCCAGCACTACGTGGCTGTCTGGGCCGAAAACGAATTCTACCGCAACTTCCTCAACTCCATGCTGGTCACCGCAGGCGTGGTCACCATCTCGCTGACCGTCGGCACACTCGCGGGCTATGGGCTCGCGCGGTCGGGCTCCGACCTGGCGTTCTGGTTGTTGATCCTGGCGCTGGTTTTCCGCGCGTTGCCACACTCGGTGCTGGTCGCGGGCTACCTGCCGGTCTTCATCAACTCCTCCGAAATTTTACGACCGATCTTCGGCGAAGGCGCCCCCACGCTCTATGGCCAGCCCTGGGCGGTGATTGCCGTGCTGGTGTCGATCAACCAGCCGTTTACGATCTGGATGCTACGCTCCTTCTTCCAGAACATCCCCGCCGAACTTGACGAGGCCGCCCGCGTCGATGGCTGCAGCCATTTCCAGGCCTTCCGCCGGGTGATCATGCCGGTGATGTGGCCCGGTGTCATCACCACCGGGCTCTTCTCCTTCCTCTTGGGTTACAATGACTTCCTTGTCACGTCGCTGCTACTCGATGCGCAGAACCAGACGATGGTTCCGGCCATCGCGGGCTATTTCAACCGCGAAACCACAACCACCGACCAGGTCGAAGCTGTGGCCGCTGCCGTCTCCATCACCGCGCCGCTCTTCCTTCTGGTCATGGTTTTCCAGCGCCAGATTGTCAGCGGGTTGACTGCAGGAGCCGTCAAAGGATGACCCTGATTTCCGTTAATCCCAATATGTGCCCGCCGGAGGTGGAGCCGCGATGAAAGGATCACGTCCCGAACAAGCGGTGCTCAGCCGCGACACGGATATGAGCAAGACAGAAGACACCCGCGCCGTGATTGAAGGTATGGTCGATGGCCTGAACGACCACCGAATTGACGACATCGGGGCCTTCTTTGCGCAAAACTTCCGCTGGATGGGCAATCAGGGGTGCGGCATCAAAAATGGGCTGCAGGAATTTCAGGACAATTGGCAGCGCCCGTTTCAGGCGGCTTTTTCTGACAAGGTCTGCGTCGATGAGGCCCGCCTTTACATGGGCGAATGGGCCGCCGCCTTTGGCCGGCAGGAGGCCACGCATTCTGGCGTCTTCATGGGCGTGGTGCCGACCGGCAAGCGGGTCGAGATCCGCTACATGGATTTCTGGAAAGTGGAAGAGGGGCGCATCACCGACAACTGGGTGATGGTCGATTTCCCGCATGTGTTGGCCCAATTGGGCGTGGACGTGTTCAAGGGCGAAGGCTGGGAAGCTTTCGACCGCGGCGAGAAAACCCCGCCGCGCCCGGGCGAGTAAGGAGTACAACGGATGACAATTGAGTATTTGAAACGTGGTAAGCCTGAGGCCGAACGCGCAGATGATGACGCAAAAACCCGCGTCGCCGTCGAAACCACGCTGGCCGATATCGAGATGCGCGGTGATGTGGCCGTGCGGGAACTGAGCGAGAAGTTCGATAGTTATTCGCCAGCCTCCTTCCGTCTGAGCCAGCATGAGATCGACGATCTGATCGCGCAACTCAGCCCGCGTGAACTCGAAGACATTAAGTTCGCGCAAGCGCAGGTGCGTAACTTCGCGCAGGCTCAACGGGACTCCATGCTCGATATCGAGGTCGAAACTCTGCCGGGCGTGATCCTCGGGCACAAGAACATCCCTGTGCAATCCGTGGGCTGTTATGTGCCGGGTGGCAAATTCCCGATGGTGGCTTCGGCGCATATGTCGGTGGCCACGGCGAGTGTGGCGAAGGTGCCGCGCATCATCGCCTGCACGCCACCTTTCAAGGGCAAGCCCAATCCAGGCGTGATCGCAGCAATGCATCTGGGTGGGGCGCATGAGATCTACGTCATGGGCGGCATTCAGGCGGTGGGGGCCATGGCGCTTGGTACAGACACCATTGATCCCGTGCATATGATCGTGGGGCCGGGCAATGCTTTTGTAGCCGAAGCCAAACGTCAGCTTTTTGGCCGCGTTGGGATCGATCTCTTTGCGGGGCCAACAGAAACCATGGTGATCGCGGATGAGACCGTGGACGCGGAAATGTGCGCGACCGATCTGCTGGGGCAGGCTGAACACGGGTACAACTCCCCGGCAGTCCTGCTCACGAACTCACGCAAATTGGCCGAGGAGACGCTGGCCGAAATCGACCGTATCCTGACCATTCTGCCGACGGCGGATACTGCCAAGGTCAGCTGGGAGGAGTACGGCGAGGTGATCCTCTGTGACACCTGGGAAGAGATGCTGGAAGTTGCGGATGACGTGGCCAGCGAACATGTGCAGGTGATGACCGAACGGGATGATTGGTTTCTGGAGCACATGACCTGCTATGGCGCGCTCTTTCTCGGCCCGCGCACCAATGTGGCCAATGGCGACAAGGTGATCGGCACTAACCACACGTTGCCCACCAAGAAGGCGGGGCGCTATACCGGTGGGCTCTGGGTTGGCAAGTTCCTGAAAACGCACAGCTATCAGAAGGTTACCACCGATGAGGCCGCCGCCGAGATTGGCGCCTATGGTTCGCGTTTGTGCATGCTGGAGGGGTTCGTGGGGCACGCAGAGCAATGCAATCTGCGGGTCCGGCGCTATGGCGGGGTGAACGTGCCCTACGGTGAGGGTGCCCCGGCCCGTGAAGCGGCGGAGTAAGCAGCAGCCGGGGGCGCTGCCCCCGGACCCCCGGGATATTTTCAAGCCAGAAGAAGACATGGATACGCATTCACGGAACAAAGAGACACTCGCGCCCCTGCGCGCGGCGCTGTATGATTTTGACCCGGCGGCTCTGCGGCGCGTGCTCCATGAGATCTGTGCGCCCAATGTGTTGTTCCGTCTGGCCTTTCCGTTCGAGACGATCACCGGCGTTGATGCTTATGTGGATGCGGTCTATGCGCCGCTGGTGCAGGCGGTGCCTGATTTGGAACGGCGTGATCACATCGTCATGGCGGGGCCTACAGCTGAAGGGGCTGACTGGGTTGGCTGTGGCGGGTTTTACACCGGCACCTTCTGCGCGCCGTGGCTGGATATTCCACCAACCGGGCATCTGATGCACCTGCGGTTTCATGAATTCTACCGGTTCGAGGACGGCAAGATTGCCGAGATGCAGGCGCTTTGGGATCTGCCAGAGGTCATGATGCAGGCGGGTGCTTGGCCGATGAGCCCGAGCCTGGGGCGCGAGTGGCATATTCCCGGGCCTGCCACCTGTGACGGGCTGGTGCCGGGGCCCTATGATGCGGCGCAGGGGGCCGCCACCTGCCGGCACATCGTGGAGATGTTGGAATATCTCAAGCGCCACCCTTCGCAAGGCGGGCCGGAGGTCATGGAGATGGAGCGCTTCTGGCATCCGCGCATGAGCTGGTATGGTCCGTCCGGCATTGGCACCGGGCGCGGGATCGAAGGATTCCGCAAGTGGCACCAGATCCCGTTCCTCAACGGCATGCCGGACCGCGGCCAATACGTGGATGAGATCGAGTATCATTTCTTTGGCGACCGCAATTACGCGGCGGTGACCGGCTGGCCGGACATGTATCAGTCGATTTCTCGGGGCGGCTGGTTGGGCATTGCCCCTACCGGCAAGAAGATCGAAATGCGCAGTCTGGATTTCTGGCGGGTGGAAAACGGGTTGATCCGAGAAAACTGGGTATTGGTGGACCTGCTGCATATGTATGATCAAATCGGGGTCGATGTTTTCGCGCGCATGCGGGAATTCAACAAGGCTCGCGTTGGGTTTGATTCTGCAACAGGGGTTGCACTTTGATGGAACTGCCAAAAACGCCGTCATTTGATCTGTCGGGAAAGCGAGCACTGGTCACCGGTGCGTCGTCGGGCATCGGGTTGGGGTGTGCCGTGGCGGTTGCCGAGGCTGGCGCCCATGTGGTGTGCGCGGCCCGGCGCGCGGATGTCTTGCAGGCATCGGTGAATGCGATGGCGGGGCAGGGCTGGTCCGCCGAAGCCATGCCGCTGGATCAAGGTGATCTAGGTGCGCTACCGGCTGCTTTTGAAGAGCCCTTTGACATCGTGATCAACTCAGCCGGGCTGGCGCGTCATGGGCCCGCCGTCCAGACCACGCCCGAAGACTATGATGCGGTGATGCATGTGAACCTGCGCAGCGCGTATTTTTTGTCTGCGCAGGCGGCCAAGGCACTGATGGGCGCAGGGCTGCCGGGGTCGATCATCCATATTTCCAGCCAGATGGGTCATGTGGGTGGGGTGGATCGCGCTGTTTATTGCGCGTCAAAACACGGGCTTGAGGGTATGGTGAAAGCCATGGCCATCGAATGGGGCAAGTCGGGGGTCCGCATCAACACGATCTGCCCCACGTTCATTCGCACGCCCCTGTCTGCGGTGACGTTTGACAATCCTGAACGGTTGGCCTGGATCATGGACAAGATCAAACTGCCGCGCGTGGGTGAAGTGGAAGACATCATGGGGGCCGCGCTTTTTCTGGCGTCGGATGCCTCGGCCATGATCACCGGCACCTCGATGATGATCGACGGCGGCTGGACGGCGGGTTGAAGATCGGGATCAGGCAACATGGGTAAAGTGACTTCAGTGGAAGTGGCGGAACGGGCCGGGGTCAGCCGATCTGCGGTCAGCCGCGTGTTTACCCCCGGGGCCTCCGTCAGCAAAAGCACGGCGGAAAAGGTGCGCAAGGCGGCAGCACAGCTGGGCTACCGTCCCAACGTGTTGGCGCGTTCGCTGATCACCGGGCGCAGCCGGATCATTGGACTGGTCGTCGCCTACCTGGAAAACCAGTTCTACCCGGAAGCCATCGAACGCCTGTCAAAGGCGCTGCAAGCCGAGGGCTATCATGTTCTGGTTTTCATGGCGTCGAACGATCACGCCGCCACGCAGACGGTGATTGATGAGCTGCTGGACTACCAGGTGGATGCAATCATCGCTGCCTCCGTGGGCCTGTCGAGCGACCTGACGAAACGGTGCGAAGGCCTCGGTATCCCCATCGTGCTATTCAACCGGCACCAGTATGACGAGCGGCTCACCAGCGTGACATCGGATAATGTGGCAGGCGGGCGCAAGCTGGCGGAGTTCCTGATTGCGGGCGGTCACAAGCGGATTGCCCATATCGCAGGCTGGGAAGATGCCTCGACCCAGATCGACCGCGAAGCGGGGTTCATGGCGGGCTTGAAAGAGGCGGGGGTCTCGCTCTTTGCCCGTGGCATCGGGAATTTCAACTTCGAGACCGCCCAAAACGCCGCGCGACAGATGTTTGGAACGCAAGAACGACCCGACGCGGTGTTTGTCGCCAACGATCACATGGCCTTTGCGGTGATGGATGTGCTGCGGTTTGAACTTGGTCTGCGCGTGCCGGAGGATGTTTCGGTGGTGGGCTATGACGACGTGACACTCTCACATTGGCCCAGCTATGACCTCACAACCGTGCGCCAGCCCGCCAACCGCATGGTGGCTGCCACGGTCGAGGCCCTGTTGGCACGCCTTTCCGAAGAAGACGAAGCACCCCGCCGCATCACCCTCGACGGCCCATTGATCATCCGCGGCTCTGCCCGCAAACCTGAAAGTTGCACGCTATGAAAGGCTTCGATCCCAAATTCAAGGATTTCCCCGATTACATCATCGGGATCACCAGGGAGATCTGGGAGGATCGCGGCATTGCGACCCTGCATCAGTATTATTCCGACGACATCGTTGTCCGCTCCCCGGCCTCGGTGGTCATTGGCAACCAGAATGTGATTGGTGCGACCATGGCCACGCTGGCCGAATTCCCGGATCGGACACTGTTGGGGGAGGATGTGATCTGGTCGGGCACACCGGAGGAGGGCATGCTGTCCTCGCACCGTTTGCTCAGCACGGCGACCCATGCGCATGACGGGGTTTACGGCAAGGCGACGGGCAAGAAACTGACCTACCGGATCATGGCTGACTGCCACGCCATCAACAATCAGATCAATGATGAATGGCTGATCCGGGATCAGGGCGCCATCGTGCGCCAACTGGGCATGGATCCGAAAGACTACGCCGCCGATCTGATCGCGCGCGAAGGCGGGCCAGAGGCCTGCACCCAACCGCTCAGCCCGGCGACAGATCAGCCCGGTCCCTACAAAGGTCGGGGGAATGACAACGCATGGGGGGCCAAATACGCCGATATCCTCACCCGGATCATGGGTGCGGATATGGCGGCAATCCCTGTGGAATATGACCGTGCTTGCCACGTGGAATACCCGGGCGGACAGACCGGACATAGCCACGGCGACGTTGATCAATTCTGGATGGGGCTGCGGGCGTCTTTCCCGGATGCCACCTTCCAGATCGATCACCAGATCGGACGCGACGACCCGATGATGCCACCCCGCGCAGCGCTGCGCTGGTCATTGCAGGGCAAACACTCCGGCTGGGGGCGGTTCGGGGCGCCGACGGGTGCGGAGGTTTACCTTTTGGGGATCAGCCACGCAGAATTCGGCCCCTGGGGGCTGCGCCGTGAATATGTCATCTTTGATGAGACCACGATCTGGAAACAGATCCTGCTGCACACAGGAGAGCTCTGATGCCCCGCGCGATCCATGAAGATCTGCGCCGATACCACCTCTGGCGGGCGTCGCTGCGCGCGCGCCGTCTGAACCTGCGTCCACCGGGGAACGGGTGACCTCACCCACTTACTTCCCATTCAGACAAGGACCAAAGACATGACACCACAAGAGATGGAAACCCGCATCGTCCGCTACGGCGATTTGATGCCTTGCAAGACCGCCTTCATCGACGCCCACACACCCGGCTCCGATCAGAAGGAAAACTTCACGATCATCGGCGGCGGTGTGTCGGAAAGCCCCGATCAGCATGTGCATATCGCGATCCCGCATGGGTTCAACATCGGCGCGGCGGGCCAGCCGCCCAAGTGCCGCAATTCGCTGCACAGCCACCGCACGGCAGAGGTGTTCTTTGTGCTGAAAGGCCGCTGGCGGTTTTTCTGGGGCCGCTGGGGTGATGCGGGCGAGGTGGTGCTGGAAGAGGGCGATATCTTCAACATCCCCACCGGTATCTTCCGTGGATTCGAGAACATCGGCAATGACTACGGTATGATCATGGCGATCCTTGGCGGCGACGACGCGGGCGGCGGCGTGATCTGGGCGCCGCAGGTGATCGAGGACGCCGCAGATCACGGGCTGGTGCTGTCGGAAGAGGGCAAGCTCTATGACAGCAAACAGGGCCATACGCTGCCGGAGGGTGTGAAGCCGATGCCGCTCCTGACCGAAGACGCGCTCAAAAGCTTTCCCGAACCGACCACAGCCGATGTGATCCCGGGCTACGTCGCGCGCTATTGGGATATGGTGTCGCTGGCCGACAAGACACCTGCAAGTGTCATTGGCGCAGAGGCAATGCTGCGCGACAAGCCGGGGTTCGAGGTGGCGCTGGTGACCCGTGGCTCCGCCAGCACAGACATGCATCAGCATGACCGGCCTTCGGTACTCATGCCGGTCACCGGGCACTGGAAAGTCACATGGGAAGGCGGCACCGCGACGCTGGCCCCTGGCGATACGATGTCGGTGCCGGAAAACCTGATGCACAACGCCGTGCCATCGATGACCGGCGATGCCGCCCTCTATCACATCGTGGGCACGGATGACCCGGCTGGTGCCACATGGCAGGGATGACTGCAGATCCGGGCGACACCCGCGATGTCTATGAAACCCAGGCCGCGCTTTACGATGCGCAACGCTCCCGCGCGCTCTTCGAGGCGCGGTGGCTCGCGCGGTTTGCCGCTTGTCTGCCGACGGGAGGTCGCGTTCTTGACCTGGGGTGCGGGACGGGAGAGCCCATCGCGCGTTGGTTCCTTGCTGAAGGCTTCGAGGTGACGGGTGTCGATTTCGCCGATGCCATGCTGGAGATCGCACGCAGTCGCTGGCCCCAGGGTGACTGGCGGCAGGGTGACATGCGCCGCTTCGATCTGGGCGAGACCTTCGATGGGATCATCGCCTGGGACAGCTTCTTCCACCTCACGCCCGACGAACAGCGCGGCTGTATCGCCCGTATGGCTGCGCATCTGACCTCCGGCGCGTCGCTTTTGATGACGGTGGGACCTGATGCCGGTGAGGCGACCGGCACCGTCGGTGACCAGCCCGTCTATCACGCCTCGCTCTCTCCGGCGCAATACGCCACCTGTCTTGAGCAAAACGGCCTTCGCCTGACCGGGTATCTTGCCGAGGACCCGGAGACCAACAAACACAGCGTGCTCATGGCGCGCAAGATCTGAGGAGATTGCCATGTCCATCCTGACCACGCACGCAGGCTCGCTGCCCCGCACCCAAGAGGTCGTCGATTTCATTTTCGCGCGCGAGCACGGCACGCCCTATGACTCGGCAGAATTTGACGCGGCGATGACGCGGGCCGTCTCCGATACCGTCGCCAAACAGGTGGCTGCGGGCGTGGGCATTGTCAGCGATGGAGAGACCTCCAAGATCTCTTACGCCACCTACGTCAAGGACCGCTACACCGGGTTTTCAGGCGACAGCCCGCGCAACGCGCCTGCTGATCTGAAGAAATTCCCCAGCTTTCTCAAACGTCTGGCCGAGGATGGCGGCACTCCGAAATACGCGCGGCCGATGTGCACGGGTGAGGTTAAATCCAAGGGGCAGGGCGAGTTGCAGAAAGATATTGCCAACCTCAAGGCGGCGATGGCGCAACATGGCGCGGCGCGGGGTTTCATGAATGCGGCCTCTCCCGGGGTTATCTCGCTTTTCCTGCAAAACGATCACTACAAGACTCGCGATGCCTATCTCGCGGCGCTGGCCGATGCGATGCGCGAGGAGTATCGGACCATCGTCGCCGCCGGGCTCGATCTGCAGCTCGATTGTCCGGATCTCGCGCTGTCGCGGCACATGCTTTTCAACGATCTGTCTGACGCGGAATTCCTGAAAATCGCGGGTGCCCATGTGGAGGCACTGAACCATGCGCTCGAAGGCATCCCGCAGGAGCGTGTGCGCGTGCACATCTGCTGGGGCAATTACGAGGGGCCGCATGTCTGCGACATCGGGATGGAGAAGGTCTTTGACACGCTGATGTCGACGCAGGCGAGCTACCTGCTCTTTGAAACCTCGAACCCCCGCCATGCGCATGAATGGACCGTCTTTCGCGACCGCAAGGCAGATATCCCGGACGACAAGGTGCTGGTGCCGGGCGTTGTGGATACGACAACCAACTTCGTGGAACACCCCGAACTGGTCGCCCAGCGGATTGAACGGTTTGCAGGCATTGTGGGCGCAGACCGGGTTGTGGCCGGCTCGGACTGCGGCTTTGGCACATTCGCAGGGTTCGGCGCGGTCGATCCCGATATCGCTTTCGCCAAACTCGAAGCACTGCGCGATGGTGCGGCAATGGCGGAGGGACGGTGATGGACGCCGCCCTTCTGGACCTGCTGCGCAGCGTTGACACGCCCACCGTCTGCAACGCCATCGAAGTGGCGCAGGGCAAGCGCGGCTTCAACGATTTTACCCGCGGCACGATGCAATGCTCGGCTCCGGGGCAGGCAATGGTGGGCTACGCGCGCACCGCGCGCATTCAGGCCGTTACCCCGCCATCCGAAGCGCCCGAGGTGATCAAGGCCCGGCGCATGGCGTATTACAAATACATGGCCGAGGGCCCGCGTCCCGCCGTGGCTGCTGTGCAGGACATGGATGTCCCGAACGCCATTGGCGCCTATTGGGGTGAGGTCAACACCAATATCCACAAGGCCTTTGGCCTTGCCGGGGCGCTGACGGACGGGGTGATGCGCGATCTGGGAGACCTACCGGATGGCTTCCCGGTGGTGGCAGGCTCCATCGGGCCAAGCCACGGGTTTGTGCATGTGCTCGATTTCGATATCGAGGTGGAGATTTGTGGTATGTCCGTGGCCCCCGGCGCGTTGATCCACGCGGACCGTCACGGCGGGGTTGTGATCCCGGATGATATTGTGCCGCGCCTCGCCGAGGCCATCGCGCAGCTCTTTGCCTCAGAAAAGATCGTTTTCGAGGCGGTCAAAGACAAACGGATCAGCTTTGCGGAATTTGAAACCGCCTGGGCCGCGTTTGAAGCCTCTCGGACCTGAGGCTACCCCTTTGGCGCAGGTGCGCCGCCTTCAAAGGCATTGCCGTTGACGTAGTCGCAGGGTGCTTCCTGCATTTCCAGGTGCAGGCCGGTGCCGGTGTAGGGATGCGCGCGGGCCAGTTCCTCGTCCACGTCGATGCCCAGACCGGGCGCTTCAGGCGGCGCGACAAAACCCGCCTCCACCTGGATGCTGCCCTTGATGAGTGCGTCGTGAAAGGGTGTCTCGATCGTTTCCGCCATCAGCAGGTTGGGAATGGAAGCGGCAAGGTGGATGTTCGCGGCCCACTCCACAGGGCCAGCATAAAGGTGCGGCGCCATCTGAGCATTGTAAACCTCGGCCAGGGCGGCGACCTTTTTCATTTCCCAGATGCCCCCGGCCCGGCCCAAGGCAGGCTGCAGGATGCTGGCCGCCCCGGCGCGCAGAACGGGCGCGAATTCGGCCTTGGTGGTCAGGCGTTCGCCCGTGGCCACGGGGATGCGCACGGCGCGCGCGACCTTGGCCATTTCGTCGGTGGCATCGGGCGGGATCGGCTCTTCGAACCAGAGCGGTGAATAGGGTTCCAGCGCCTGACCGAGGCGGATGGCCCCCGCGGTCGTGAACTGACCATGGGTGCCGAAAAGCAAATCGGCTTTGTCGCCCACCGCCTCCCGGATGGCTTTGCAGAAGGCCACGGATTGGGAAATATCGCTCATCGCGGGCATGTGCCCCCCGCGCAGGGTGTAGGGGCCTGCCGGGTCAAATTTAACCGCCGTATAGCCCCGGGCGACACAATCGGCAGCGGCCTCGGCCGCCATCTCGGGCAAGGTCCAGAAGGCGGTCATATCGTGTTTCGGCAGCGGGTAGAGATAGGTGTAAGCGCGGATGCGTTCGTTCATGCGGCCACCCAGCAGCGCCCAGACCGGGCGCTCACGTGCTTTGCCCAGGATGTCCCAGCAGGCGATCTCCAGCCCGGAGAATGCCCCCATCACCGTCAGATCGGGCCGCTGGGTAAAGCCTGAGGAATAGGCGCGGCGGAACATCAGTTCGATGTTTTCGGGGTTTTCGCCCGCCATGTGCCGCGCAAAGACATTTTCGATCACCGCACGCATGGCGTCGGGCCCGACGGAAGACGCATAACATTCCCCCCAGCCGGTGATGCCATTGTCCGTGGTCAGTTTCACCAATATCCAATAGCGTCCACCCCAGCCCGGCGCCGGGGGCGCGGTAACGATGATGTCGAGGTCCTGCAGTTTCATCACGGCGTCCTTTTGCCAAATGGTGGGCCGAAGCTTAGCGCATCTGTTTGAGGGGTTTACCGATCAAAGAGGATCACATTACGCCGGGCGGCACCGGATTTCGTGTCAGCAATGGCTTCGTTAATCTGGTCAAGTCGCCAGCGACCCGAGATCAATTCATCAAGCTTCAAGCGTCCCTGCGCGTAGAGATCGACCATCCATGGGATGTCACGCTGGATCACCACATCGCCCATTTTGGATCCGATCATGCCCTGACCCACCGCCGCCAGGATCACCGGTTCATAAGAGGATTGCGCCCCGGAATGCGGCATGCCCACGATGATCACCTTGCCGCCCATGCCCAGATAGCGCGGTGCCTGATCATAGGCCGGGATCGCCCCAACGGTGACGATCACAGCGTCGGCACCTTTTCCGCCGAGCGCCTTGAAGGCGGCTTTCCAGGGTTTGTCTTGCGTGGCCAGAACACCATCCGTCGCGCCAAATTCCTTGGCGGTTTCCAGCTTCTCCGCGCTCATATCAACCGCCACAATGCGGCGTGCGCCTGCGATACGCGCGCCCTGGATCGCGTTCAAACCGACGCCACCGGCGCCGATGACAACCACATCCTGACCTGCACGCAATTGGGCTGCATTGACCACGGCGCCGACCCCGGTAATCACCCCGCAGGCAATCAGGCTCGCGGCGTCCTTGGGCATGTCGGCATTGATCCGCACCACCTGATTTTGATCGACAACGACCTTTTCCGCAAAAGCGCCGGTGGCCATCGCCTGATGCAATTTGCCACCATCTGCGGTTTTAATCGGGCCCTGATCGCCATCATAGGGCGTTTCACACAAGGTCGGCTTGCCTCCGGCGCAGCTGCCACAACTGCCACAGGCGCGGATCAGGGTCACCACAACGCTATCGCCCGCTGACAGCCCTCGAACGCCCTCACCAACTGCGCTGACGATGCCCGCGGCCTCGTGGCCGTAGACCGCGGGCAGGGACCCGCCCCAGGCGCCATCGGCATAGGAAATATCGGAATGGCAGATCGCCACGGCGTCGAGTGTCACCTCCACTTCACCCAGCGCAGGCACGCGCAATTGGATATCTTCGATTTTCAGGGGAGCACCAAATTTGTGGCAAACAGCGGCTTTGATCGTCTGCATGGATGAACTGTCTTTCTGCTTCGCACGCCAATGCGCTGGATGTCAGCGTTGAGGGTGACCCGATGGCGCCCTGCGCGCAAGACACATTGCGACATGCCCGTGTCGTTGTTGTTATCCTTCCACGGGGGCGGTTTTGCGCGGAGGGTAGGCGACGAAGACGACCAATCCCACCACAATCAGCCCCGCGGAGAGGACAAAGGGCGCGCCGGGCATGTAAACGGCAGCGTTGGTGTCGGTGAAAGCGGCGAAGGCACTGGTCATCATCATCGGGGACAGGATCATCGCAAGTGCTGTGACGGAGGTGAGCGCACCCTGCAATTCGCCCTGCGCGTCGGGACCGACCGCTTTTGACATGATGCCTTGCAGGGCAGGGGTGATCACGGCGGCGAGGGCCGCTATGGGGGTCAGAATGAGGGCGATGGTTCCGCTGGTCACAAAGGCAATGGCCAGAAAAGCCGCAACATCAATGAGATGCCCATAGACGACAGTGCCGCGTTCGCCCAGCAGGCGTAGCACCCAGCGGATCAACCCGCCCTGGACAATGGCCAGCATGATGCCGAAAAGTGCAAGGCTGAGCCCGATGGTGGCAGGCTCCCAACCAAAACGCTCCTTGCCGAAATAGGCCCAGACGGCGGGGTAGACCATGAAAGCCAGTTGATAGAGGAAAAAGACGATGAGCGGCGGGCCCAGCCCGGGCAAGCGGCCAAGTTGGCGGAAACTGCCCAAGGGGTTGGCGCGTTTCCATCGAAACGGGCGGCGGATGTCATCGGTCACGGTTTCGCGCAGGACGACGTAGCCGAAGACCGCGTTGAGGGCGGCGAGAGCGGCAGCGGCATAAAACGGCGCGCGGGTGCCGAATTCGGCCAGCAAACCGCCCAAAAGCGGCCCCAGAACGAATCCCAAGCCGAAGGCCGCGCCGACCAACCCGAAGTTTGCGGCGCGGTCTTCGGGGCGGCTGATGTCGGCCATATAAGCATTGGCCGTCGATTGTGTTGCCGCCGTGATGCCGCCGACGATCCGGCCCAGCATCAACAGCGCGATGCTGCCCGCAACTGCCATCACCAGATAATCCAATGCCATCACGACCAGCGAGATCAACAGTACCGGGCGTCGACCAAAGCGGTCAGACAGACCGCCGATCACCGGACCGAAGAGAAACTGCATCACGGCGAATGTGGTCGACAGGATGCCACCCCAAAGCGCCGCGGTCCCCAGATCGGAGCCTTGGATTTCCTGAATAAGGTCGGGCATCACCGGGACGATCAGCCCGATGCCCATGGAATCGAGCATTACGGTGATCAGGATGAACGAAACGGCAGGGCGCATGGGTCAGAGCGTTCGCGCACGTGCCGCAAAAGCACGTGCCTCAGCCGGGGCCTGACCCAATTGCGCCTTCGGATCGAAGAGTGATGCAGGCAGGGTCGGATAGTGCATGCGGGCGAGGTCCCACAGCGGCACGCCTGTCTGCGCGACCTCGGCGCAGAGCGCTTTTGTGGCTGCTTGAGCATCGGGGCGGGGCATCTGTGCAGCCAGGGCAAAGCTCAAGGCCTCGGCGTGGAGCAATCCCTGTCCTCGCTCAAAGGCCCGCGCCATTTGCGCCGGGTTCGGCTGTATCGACTGGGCCAGGGAAACAGCCTGCTGCAGCGCCGATGCACAGCTAAGCGCGATTTGCGGCATGAGCATCCACTCGGTGAACCACGACGCCCCATCGCGCTGGTGTTGATGGGATGCTGCGGATTGCAGGGCGGCCAGCAAGCCGGCGGTTTGATGCGACAAGGCGACAAGCGCCGACGCCCCCACCGGGTTTTGCTTTTGCGGCATGGTTGACGACGCTCCGGCCGGGCCGGTTGTGACCTCCTGCACCTCTGTCGCCGCGAGAGCCGTCAGCGTTTGCCCCATGCCGCCCAGGGTTGCTGTCACCTGTGCCATCCAACCGGCGATCCGCAACATCGGCCCCCGGTCGGTGTGCCAGGAGCGTGCCGGGTCGTGCAGGCCCAAGCCCTCTGCCAAGGCTTCGCGTAGCGCGGCAGCCTCGTCCCCCAGCGCCGCGGACGTCCCCGTGGCACCAGACAGCGACACCCAGAGCGATGTTTCCCGCAGGTCGGGCAGCGCCTCCAGCGCGTCCAGCAGCGGCATGCCCCAGCTTGCTAGCACCGCGCCCCAGCTGGTGGGCGTGGCCTGTTGACCATAGGTGCGTGCGGGCATCGGCAGATCATCATGGGTTTCCGCCTGATCTGCCAGCGCCGCGACGATGGTCCGTAAATCAGCCTCGGCCAGCGCGAGGGCCTGGCGCAGTCGCAACATCAGACCGGTGTCGATGATGTCCTGCGACGTCGCCCCCCAATGCAGGTATTGCGCATGCTCCGGCGCGTTCATTTCCGCGCGAAAAGCGGCGACCAGGCCCGGCACGCAAACCCCGTTTTGCCCGGTCGCCTGAGCCAGCGCGCCGGGATCGATCTGGATTTCCAGCGTGGCGCGGTGGATCGCGGCGGCGCTGAGTTCAGGGATAATCCCCATGGCACCCTGCGCCTTAGCCAATGCGCCCTCGACCAGCAGCATCGCGCGTAGCGCTGCGCTGTCGGAGAAAAGGCGGCCTGCGTCCCCGGTCGGAAAGAGGCGCGCATAGAGCGGGCTGTCAAAGACGCTTGCCGCCATGGATCAGGGGGCCCTGTTCCCAGGGAGACGGTCAAACATGTCCCACCTCCTTCAGGAAACGGGTCAGGACGGCGGCATATTCTTCGGGCTGTTCGACACAAGGCAAATGCCCGGCCTTGCGGATCACATGGAACTGGCTGCCCGGGATCAGATCGGTGGTCTCGCGCACCAGATCCGGCGGGGTGGAGCCATCCTCCGCGCCCGCAATGCCCAGCGTCGGCAAGCGCAGACTGGCGGTCGTCGTGTAAAAATCCGTGCCGGAAATCGCGGCAGAGCACCCCATGTATCCCTCGTCTTCCTGACGGGTGAGCATGTTACGCCAAAGCTCCAGGTCCGGCGTGGACCGGAAGGATTTGGAAAACCACCGCTCCATGACGGCATCCGCAAGGCTTTCAATGCCGCCCTGTTGCACGCCTTCGATACGTTCCGCCCAAAGCTCTGGATTGCCGATCTTGGCCGCTGTGTTCGACAAGACCATCGCGCGGATCATGTCGAGCCGTTTGATCGCTAGGCCCTGCGCAATCATCCCGCCAATCGACAGCCCGACGAAAACGCAGTCCCGGACGCCCAGATGATCCAGCAGCCTCTCGGTATCGGTGACCAGCGCGCCCATCGTGTAAGGGCTTGGTGGGCAGGTCGACAGCCCGTGTCCGCGTTTATCGAACCGGATGATCCGCAGCCCACCCGGCAGATGCGGCAGGATAGGATCCCACAGCCGCAGATCCGTACCCAGCGAATTGGCAAAGACCACGGGCGGCCCGTCGTCGGGTCCGTCCACGCGGTAATGCAGCCTGACATCGCCAAGATCCAGCAGTTTCATGCGGCGTCTCCTTGTGGCACGGCCTCGTCGCCAAGGTTCAACGCTTGCTGGAAAACATCTGTGTCCACGTTGCCGCCGGAGATCGTGACAATCACGTCTTCCCCCTCGATCTGGTCGCCGTGAAAGAGGGCCGCGGCGAGCGCCACGGCGCCGCCGGGTTCGGCTACAACTTTCAGCCGGTTGAACGCCTGCGCAACCGCGCGGAGTGCCTCGGTTTCGGTCACCACCAACCCGGGGCCCGCCAGTCGTTTCAGGATCGGAAAGGTGATGTCGCCCGGTTGCGGGCTGATGATCGCGTCACAAAGGCTGCCTGACACCCTGGCGTTGCGTTCGATTTTGCCTGATCGTAGGGAGCGGGCGACATCATCGAAGCCTTCGGGTTCCGCGGGGCGCATGCGCAGCCCGGGCGCATCTGCTTCCAAGGCCAGGGCGATCCCGGAGGAGAAGCCACCACCGCCACAACAGACAATCACATCCGCCTGGGTTACGCCGACCTCTGCAGCCTGTGCCGCGATTTCCAGACCTGTCGTGCCCTGACCGGCGATCACCTGCGGCTCGTCAAAGGGCTTGATCAGCGTCAGCCCGCGCGCATCGGCAATCTCGCGACCAATGGCGTCGCGGTCTTCGGCCGCTGCCCGATCATAGAGGACAACCTCAGCCCCCAATGCCCGCGTATTCTCGATTTTGACCTGCGGCGCGTCGCGCGGCATCACGATGACGGCCGACGCACCATGTGAGGCCGCGGCCAGCGCCACGCCCTGTGCGTGGTTGCCGCTGGAGTAGGCGATCACACCTCGCGCCCGCGCGTCTTCCGGCAGGGCGGAGACAGCCGACCATGCGCCACGAAACTTGAAGCTGCCAGTATGCTGCAGGCATTCCGGTTTGACCCAGACACGGCGCCCCGCGATCGCGTCCAGGAATGGCGAAGACAGCAGGGGGGTGCGTCTTGCGTGACCTTCAAGCCGCTCAGCGGCGGCGCGGATCATTTCGATATTCATGACAATGCATTCACCCATGTTTGCAAGGCCGCAACGGCCTCAGGCTCATCGAGAAAAGGGATATGGCCGCGCCCGGGGACGGTCACGCTGATCATATCCGGTCGGCGGCGCTCCATTTCCTTTAGCGTCTCATGGCTCAGCAGATCAGAGTTTTCACCGCGAATGCAGGCAATCGGCAGACCCTCAAGCGCCTCGAAATAGGGCCAGAGGTCCGGCGCGGCCTGCGCGCCCAAGGCTTCAATCGCGTCGCGCAAATGCGGATCATAGGTGATCTCCAACCGACCGTCGATCTGGCGGAAATGCTTATGTGCTTCCTCCATCCAGCGCGACAGGGGAACATCCTGAAAACCGCTGTAAGACTGCTGCATCGCCTGGGCCGCATCGGCGTAGTTCTTGGCACCCGGATTGCGCCCCAAATAGCCGGAAATGAAGGCAAGGCCCTTGGGCTCAAGCACCGGACCGATGTCGTTCAGCGCCACCCCGATCAACCGTTCCTTGGCACCCGCAGCCAGCCCCATCGCATTGAGACCGCCGCGGGATGTGCCCAGAATGGCAACCTTTTCAAGCGCGAGGTGGTCAAGCAATTCCAGCACATCGCGGCATTCAATTGGCAGTGCATAGTTTTGCCAATTTGGATCCCAATCCGACGCACCGCGTCCGCGGTAATCCATCTTGATCAGCCGAACGTTCTCCAGAAAGGGGGTGACGTAATCGAAATCGGCTGTCGTTCGGGTCAGCCCTGCAAGACATAGAACGGGCAGGCCATCACCCTGGTCGGTGTAGTGCAATGACAGCCCATCGGAGGAGTTGAAATGTGCCATCAAAGCCCTGCCAATTCCGGAATGCCCGTCAGGTCCTGCAAGATGTGTGCGGGCCGCCAGGGCAGGCGGTCCACCGGATCATCGGCCCGGTTCACCCAGGCCGTCCGAAACCCGTAGCCGGTGGCGCAGCCCGCATCCCAGCCGTTGGACGACACGAATAGAACCTCGTCTTTTGCGCAGCCAAACCGTTTACTCACCAGATCATAGACACGCGCGTCCGGCTTGAAGACACCAACGCTTTCAACCGACAGCGTGTCGTCGAGCACCGCCTCGATCCCGGCAGAGGTCACCGCACCCCGCAGCATATCCGGTGACCCGTTGGACAGAATCGCGGTCGCCATGCCCTGGTCTTTCAGGCGCTGCAGCATTTGCGGCACTTCGGGATAGCTCTGTAGCTCCCAGTAGAGCGCCAGAAGCCGCTCGCGCAGCGGTGCGTCGCCCTCCAGCCCGGTTTTTTCCAGGGCCCAATCCAGACCCTCCTGCGTCACGTCCCAGAAATCGCAATGCGCCTGCGTGATCGCGCGCAGCCAGGTATATTGTAACTGCTTCTGGCGCCAGTGTTCCGCCAGTGCCGGCCAACGATCCGACAACTGTGCGAATTCGGGTTCAGAAGCCGCTTGTCGCGCTGCGGCTGCGACATCAAAGAGCGTGCCATAGGCATCAAAAACACAAGTCGTGATCGGCATCGGCGCGCTCCTGTTGCAAAGCTTGAGGTCAGATTGTCACGGCGCGACCTGCGCGAAAAGGCCCAAATGCGCGGATTTCGGGTTTACTCGGCCAAAAGGGACGGGCAGGCTATCCGCATCTCAGGAGAACCTGCGCAGATACGCGGCCTCCAACACCCCTTCTCACATATGATCGGAGAACTGATGACCCAGGTTAAAACGGGCGATACCGTTGGCATTCACTATACGGGCACTTTGCTGGATGGCACCCCATTCGACACCTCCGATGGGCGCGAGCCGCTGGAGTTCGAGGTCGGATCGGGGCAGATCATTCCCGGTTTGGATGTGGCGCTGCCCGGCATGGCGGTCGGCGACAAAAAGACGGTCGAAATTCCCTGCGATCAGGCTTATGGCCCACTGAATCCGGAAATGCGTCAGGCGGTACCGCGCGAGGGCATTCCGGCAGACGTGCCGCTGGACATCGGCACGCAGTTGAACGTGCAGACCCCGGATGGTCAGGCCATGCAGGTGATGGTCGTTGAAGTGGATGAGGCGACGGTCACCATCGACGCCAACCATCCGCTGGCTGGTCAGGACCTGAAATTCGATATCGAGCTGATGTCGATCAAGTGATCGGGATCCCGGCGTGTCGGGTGCAGCCTATGGCGTTCCGGCAAATGCCTAGATTCCCTGTTTGCCGCCTTTCGCCTTCGGCGCAACCGCGGAAAATGATGTTCGTCGTTTCAGGTTTTCCCCGAAACGCTTAGCCGTCGACCTCGGGGCGGTTCACCGGTGTTCTGGATACCGGAAGGCCAGCCAGTTTCGCATTGAATTCGGCGGCCCTTTCCATGGCGGCTTCCTGCAGCTCGCGCACTTCGTCCGTCGAAAACTCACCGTCGATCATGGCGGTCACCATCGGTTTGACCACCTCAAGGCCATCCATGAGTTTCGGCTGGATCGCCGGATCTGACCATAGCGCCGCCGAAAACGTTGCGGCGGTGACCGGCATCAGAAGCCAGCCAAAACGGCGGGCGCGACTGGCGCGTTTAATGTAGCGCGCTTGGCGCAGGGTACGGGAATCAGCGTAACTATACATGCTGACAGTGTCGGCGTTGAATATGGCATGACTGCGGCGTCACGGTGCCGCCGCGTAGGCTTCTGGGGTCAGCCTGTCAGAGGTTTTCACCCTGCGGCATGCCCAGAACGTGGTAGCCGCCATCGACGCGAATGACCTCTCCTGTGGTGCAGGCGCCTGCGTCTGACGCAAGGTATACAGCCGTGCCGCCCACCGCTTCGAGCGTCGCATTGGAGCGCAGAGGTGCGTTCTGATCGGTGTGTTTGTAGGTCTTGCGCGCGCCACCAATCGCGGCCCCCGCCAGCGTCTTCATCGGGCCGGGTGAGATCGCATTCACCCGGATGCCGTCCGGGCCGAGATCATTGGCCAAATAGCGCGTCGCACTCTCCAGCGCCGCCTTGGCCACACCCATCACATTGTAGTTGGGCACAACGCTGTTGCTGCCCTGATAGGTCAGCGTCATCAATGTGCCACCGTTTTCCACCATCATCGGATGTGCCCGACGGGCAACTTCGATGAAGGAATAGGCGCTGATGTCCATGGTTTGTTTGAAATTGTCACGGGTGGTGTTCAGGATCCGCCCCGTCAGCTCGTTCTTGTCGGAAAAAGCAATGGCATGCACCAGGAAATCAATGGTCGGCCAGCGGTCTGCCAGTTGCTCAAACGCGGTGTCCAGCGAGGCATCATCGGTGACGTCCACATCGACCATGAAATCCGAACCGACCGAAGCCGCGAGGGGCGCCAGCCGAGATCCAAAAGCGTCGCCCTGATAGGTGAAAGCCAGCTCTGCGCCCGCCTCGGCCATGGCTTTGGCAATGCCCCAGGCGATGGAGCGTTCATTGGCCACGCCCATGACGAGGCCGCGTTTTCCGTTCAGTAGACCAGACATTTATACTCTCTTACCCCTGATACTTGGACAGGATCATGGACCCGTTGGTGCCGCCGAACCCGAAGGAATTGGTCATCACGGAATCGAGTCCGGCACTTTCAACAAGTTCTGTGGCGATCTCATCAGCCTGGAACGCCGGGTCCAGGGTCTCAACATTGATCGAGGGGGCGATGAAATCTTCCTTCAGCATCAGCAGGCAGTAGATCGCTTCCTGCGCGCCTGCGGCCCCCTGGCTGTGCCCGGTCATCGACTTGGTAGAGCTGACAGGCGGCTGGGCCAGGCCTTCGAAGGCACGGCGCACTGCTTCGATCTCCGGCTGATCACCAGCGGGGGTGCTGGTGCCATGCGCGTTGATATAGCTGACCCTGCGGCCTTCTGGAAGTGTTTCAAGGGCGATCTGCATGGCGCGCCCGCCACCTTCGCCAGAGGGCGCAACCATGTCGTGGCCGTCCGACGTGGCCGCATAGCCGGTCACTTCAGCGTAGATATCGGCACCCCGCGCAAGCGCATGATCCAGATCTTCCAGCACGACAATCCCGCCGCCCCCGGAGATTACGAACCCATCCCTGTTGGCGTCAAAGGCGCGGCTCGCCGTGTCGGGCGCGTCGTTGTATTTGCTGCTCATCGCGCCCATCGCGTCAAAGAGGCAAGAGAGCGTCCAGTCGAGTTCTTCGCCACCGCCGGCAAACATCACGTCCTGCTTGCCCAGCATGATCTGCTCTGCTGCGTTGCCGATGCAGTGCAGCGAGGTCGAGCAGGCCGAAGTGATCGAATAGTTGATGCCCTTGATCTTATAGGCCGTGCTGAGGTTGGCGCTGACCGTCGAGGACATGCATTTGGGCACCGCAAAAGGTCCAATACGTTTCGTTGCACCGGTATCCTTTACGACGTTGTGCGCGGTCAGCATGGCACTGGTGGAGGGGCCACCGGAGCCTGCCACCAGACCGGTGCGCGGGTGGGAAACCACCTCTTCGCCCAGCCCGGCATCTTCAATCGCCTGCGCCATGGCGATGTAGGCATAGGCAGCGCCCGGCCCCATGAACCGCAATGTGCGTTTGTCGATATGCTCGGATACGTCGATCTTGAGCGTGCCGGCGACCCGGCTGCGGAACCCGTGTTCTGCCATCTCCGGGCTGGCGACGATGCCGCTCTTGCCCGCTTTGAGAGAGGCGAGAACCTCTTCGGCATTGTTCCCGATGGATGAGACGATCCCCAATCCTGTCACGACGACGCGGCGCATGGCGCTCTCCTTCATTCCTTCGATGCGTGTTCAGGCGTCAGCTTTCTGACAGCGCGACCTTCATGTCAGTTACCTGATAGATGGTTTCGCCGTCTGCTTCCACCCGGCCATTGGCAACCCCCATTGTCAAGCGCCGGGTCTGAAGGGCTTTTGTAAAATCAACGTAATAGGTCAGCATTTTGCGATCCGGACGCACCATGCCGGTCAGTTTGACCTCGCCAACGCCAAGCGCATAGCCGCGGCCCTGCCAGCCGCGCCAGCCGAGGTTGAAACCGGTCAGTTGCCACAGCCCGTCGAGCCCGAGGCAGCCGGGCATGATGGGGTTTCCCGGAAAGTGACAGTCGAAAAACCACAAATCCGGCTGGATATCGAATTCAGCGACAACGTGACCCTTGCCGTGCTCGCCACCATCCCCCGAGATATCGGTGATCCGGTCCATCATCAGCATCGGCGGTTCGGGCAACTGCGCGTTCCCGGGGCCAAAAAGCTCCCCGCGCGCGCATTTCAGCAGGGCATCTTTGTCAAAGCTTGTGGGGTATTGGGCCATACTGGCGCGTCTCCTGCTCGGCAGTTTTTTTGTTGGTCAAACCCCTCTAGCATCGGGTTTGCGGGCTCTGCAAGTGCGGGAACAGGCCATGCGCCCCGCGATCAAGCCCCCTTGCCGCGTCAAAGCGCGCAGACAAAATCGGCTTATTCAATTGAAAATGCCTCGCAAAGCGCCCTATATAATAGGCGAGCATGATCAAGAGGGTGCCATGACACGTGCGCAACAAGACATAGGAGCCTCCTGGCTGGCGACGGCCGGGCTGCGTCCGACGCGTCAAAGGGTGACGCTTGCAACGTTGCTGGTCGGTGATGGTCAGCATCGTCATGTCACAGCGGAGAGCTTGTTTGCCTCCGTAAAGGAGCAGGGCGAGCCGGTGTCGCTGGCAACGGTCTACAATACCTTACGTGCCTTTTGCGATGCGGGTCTGATGCAGGAAGTAACTGTGGATGGATCCAAGAGCTACTTTGACACCAACACCCACGATCACCCGCATTTCTACTGGGAAGATGATGCGAAGCTCACAGACGCACCATCGGACCAATTGGTGATCGCACAGATTCCGGACGCGCCGGAAGGGGCCGAGATTGCATCGGTTGATGTGGTCATCCGGCTGCGGCGCAAATCCTGAAGCTTTCCTGATTTCGCAGGCTGAGGAGTGGCCCCGTTGAGGAGGTCAGAACCACTGGCCGGGCTCCATCAGGCCCAAATCAAGCAATTGCCGTGAATGCCATTCAAATGGCGCCGAGTTGTGCCATTTGAACGTGTGAATGCCATGGGTGCTGCCCGGGTTGCGTTTCAGCGCCTTGGCGGTGCGGAACGAGCAGAGCGCCGCCGTGAGGTTGTGATGCCAGGGACAGGCATAGGTATTGTACTCTTCCTGCGAGAACGTGTGATCGGCCCGCAACGCCACACCGGCTTGGGCCCGGAAAAGTGCGATCCTGTCGATCTTGCGTCGGGTATAGGGCACGTGTTCTTCAAACCGCCAGCGTAGCCCGCCAAAGAAGTCCAACTGGCGTTCCTTGGGCTGATAGCCGTTCTCGGCATCCTTGCGCGCCAAGGCATAGTAGCCTGACCGATCCAGATGCGCCCGGTCCAGCGACACGGCATCCGGATGCTCCGACAGGTCATCCGCGTATAGATCGACCACATAGGTCAGCATGGCATCGCGTCGCTCTTCGGTGTGAAAAGCGAGCAACTCGCTGATGCTGCGTGTCTCACAGAAGGGAAAAAACAGGTATTCAGCGTTGTAGCAGTAAAACATCCAAACGCCCGTGGCCGCTGCCGCGATGGCATTGACCGCGGCTTCAACCGCCCCCTCCGCCGTGGCGTCATAGTCAATTCGGTGCACGGTCTCTTGCAGATCGCGCGACAGATCGAAAACCGCTGGCATGAAGGCGAGCACCGATGCAAAGCCCATTTGTTCGTGGTGCCGCAGTGTGGTTGCAACCTCAACGTCGTCTTCGACAAAGATCATCGCGACCGGTCCCTTGGTCAGGGCGGTCTGGCCGTCTTTCAGGAACGCGGTCACATCTGTATATTGCATCAGGCTCTCCGCTTGGCTGCATGACGCAGAATCAGTTAATTCAGCGTTCATTGCAAGCCTCTGCCGGGGCTGGTAAGCACCGCGCCAACCTCCTTTGTTCCGGAAACCCCATGACCGCGCCTAAAAAGCTATTCATCAAGACCTATGGCTGCCAGATGAACGTCTATGACAGCGAACGTATGGCGGAATCGCTGGGCGGGCAGGGGTATGTGGAAACGCAAACCGCTGAAGAAGCGGATATGATCCTGCTGAACACATGTCATATCCGCGAAAAAGCCGCCGAGAAGGTTTATTCCGAGTTGGGCCGCCTCAAGGCGCTGAAGACCGAGAACCCGGACCTGAAAATCGGCGTGACAGGATGTGTCGCCCAGGCGGAGGGCGAGGAGATCATGCGCCGCCAGCCTGCTGTTGATCTAGTGGTCGGGCCGCAGTCCTACCACCGGTTGCCGCAAATGGAAGCACGGGTGCGGGCGGGGCAGACGGCGCTCGACACCGATTTCCCAGAGGAAGACAAGTTCGAAACCCTCAAAGGGCGGACCAAAGCGGCGCGCGCGCCTTCGGCGTTTTTGACCGTGCAGGAGGGATGCGACAAGTTTTGCGCCTTCTGCGTGGTGCCCTATACGCGGGGTGCGGAAGCCAGTCGCCCAGTGACGCGCATTCTCGACGAGGCGCGCGAGCTGGTTGATCGCGGCGTGCGTGAGCTCACGTTGCTGGGTCAGAACGTGAATGCCTATCACGGCACCGGGCCTGATGGCGCAGAGCACAGCCTTGCGCAGCTGATTTGGGCCCTGAATGACATCGATGGTTTGGAGCGCATTAGGTTCACCACCTCCCATCCGAACGATATGACCGACGACCTGATTGAGGCGCACGGCAGTTGCGACAAGCTGATGCCCTACCTGCATCTTCCGGTGCAATCCGGGTCCGACCGCATTCTCAAACGCATGAACCGCAGCCATACCGCTGAAAGCTATCTGCGGGTGATCGAGCGCATCCGGGCTGCACGCCCCGATATCCTGATGTCAGGCGATTTCATCGTCGGCTTTCCTGAAGAGACCGAAGAGGACTTTCAGGCGACCCTCGATCTGATCGAAAACGTGCGGTACGGCTACGCCTATTCCTTCAAGTATTCGACCCGTCCTGGGACACCGGCGGCCGAGCGCGCCCAGGTTGACGCGGATGTGGCGGATGCGCGGCTGCAGCGCATTCAGGCGCTGATCACGCGCCAGCAACAGGAAATTCAAAACGCCATGGTTGGCCGGGATTTGCATGTGCTGGTCGAAAAGCCGGGGCGCAACCCTGGTCAGATGGTTGGCAAGTCGGAATATCTGCACGCCGTGCACATCGAGAATTCGGACGCGGCGGTCGGCGATATCGTGCCGGTGAGAATCACTGAGGCCAAGCGAAACTCCTTGGCAGCAATAAGGCGAAATTAAGAGTTAATCTTGCACATGTCGTCAGCAATGCCCTTTTTGACACTGCAGTGATGCCAAAGCGTAGACAATACGTGCAAGTTCTTGCGCCTGATGATAGTTAGATTTTAAATAACGTGTTGATAAATTGTATTTCCTCGCGTGGATTTTGACGTTGAGGATCGGTTTTGGGTTTAAAGTGAGGGACAGGGCTTTGGGTTTCAATATTTCCGATGCCGGACAAAGGCTGGCGTGCTTGGCGCTGAGCCTGGCCGTTTCGCTGCAGGGCGGGGCCAGCGCTGCGCAGGAATCATCGCAGGGTGGTTTGGACAAGGGGCAGTACATCCCCACAATCTGGGTGGACCCGGATGGCTGTGAACATTGGGTGATGGATGACGGCGCGGAAGGGTTCATGACCCCGCATGTCAATCGCAACGGCATTCCGGTTTGCCGAGACGGAAATATCTGTGGCGTTTTGAATTCTGATCCGTTTTTTGCGAGCGGCAGCCCCGAGATCAGCGCGAGCGGTCGCGCCAGCCTCGAAGAATTCTTTGCAACCACACAGGCCAGATCTTTTGTGATCACCGGGCACACAGACAGCCAAGGGTCGGATGCGTCCAACATGCGGCTTTCGCTGGCGCGGGCAAACACGGTTGCAAACGTCGCCCGATCGCAGGGCGCGGTTGTGTCGGACATTCGCGGTTTGGGTGAACGCCAGCCAAAGGCATCCAACGATACAGCATCTGGCCGGGCTCAGAACCGCCGTGTTGAAGTCACGTGCGTACGCTGAAGGGGCCTGCAGATGATACATAATAAATCGATTTTGCTCGTTGTCTGTGCCGTCGCGATGAGCGGATGTGGCGAATTGAGTGCCAACAAAACCTCTGACCGAGGTATAGACTCCAAAGAGTTGCTGGAGTTGCAGGCTGGCATATGGGTCGATCCCAATGGCTGTGATCATTGGATTATCGATGATGGGTTGGAAGGCTATCTGTCTGCACGCCTTGATCGCAAAACCGGCAAACCGGTGTGTTCGGGCATCGCCGCACCGACGCAAACCACCGGCGAATTCAAAGGTGGCGCGACGACGATCATCGGCGATATTTTCTGATCTTGCGCAGTCATGACCATTCGGGGCGCGCTGGTATCACCGGCGCGCCTTTTTTCGGTCCGGCGAATGTTTCAATGTTGTGATTTCCATGCGGTTGCGCTTGTGTTGAGCGCATGTAATTGGCACCGTCATTTGTAACCCCATGCTTGAGGAACAGCGATTGGCCCCCAGCGATCCGAGTCCGACAGAAACATTGATTGCCGCACCCGGCGGTACAATTGATTTCCCTGATAATCGTTTATTGATCGATTTGTGCGGCGCATATGATGCCAATCTTGCGCAAATCGAAAAGGCGCTGGGCGTCCAGATTGTCCGCCGGGGCAATGAGCTTGCCGTTTTGGGGGATGCCGAGGCTCGGACAGATGCCATTCGCGTGCTGCACGCGCTTTACGCGCGTCTTGAAAGCGGTCGCGCGGTGGAGGCCGGTGATGTGGATCGTGAATTGCGGATGGGCCCCTTCGAGGAGGCGACCGGCACGCGGGACGGCGACCAGTTGGAAATGCCGATTGGCAATCGCATCGAAATTCAGACCCGCAAGAAACGGGTAGAGCCACGCACAGAAGCGCAAAAAGCCTATGTCCAATCGCTCTTTGACAATGAGCTGGCCTTCGGCATCGGCCCGGCGGGCACGGGTAAAACCTATCTTGCAGTGGCTGTGGGCGTGTCAATGTTTCTGGCAGGTCAGGTGGATAAGATCATCCTGTCGCGCCCCGCGGTTGAAGCCGGTGAGCGCCTGGGCTTTTTGCCAGGGGATATGAAAGACAAGGTCGATCCCTACATGCAGCCGCTTTATGATGCGTTGGGGGATTTCCTGCCCGGCAAGCAACTGGCCAAGCTGATCGAAGAAAAGCAGATTGAAATTGCGCCGCTGGCCTTCATGCGCGGTCGCACCCTGTCCAATGCCTTTGTGGTGCTGGATGAGGCGCAAAACGCGACATCCATGCAGATGAAGATGTTTTTGACCCGTCTGGGCGAAGGATCGCGCATGGTGATCACCGGTGACCGCACACAGATCGACTTGCCACGTGGGGTTTCGTCAGGTCTGGCTGATGCGGAGCGGCTTCTGAAATCGATCCCCAAGATCAGCTTCAACTACTTCACCTCCAAAGATGTTGTGCGCCATCCGCTCGTGGCGGCGATCATCGAGGCATATGAAGCAGAGACACCCCCGGCGTGAGGCGGATGCCGGGGCTGCGCGATACATCGGATAAATCATGTTGGACATTCTGATTGAAGCGCCCGGATGGCGTGAGATCGCAGTGGATGCATTGGCAAGGCGGGCCATTTCGCAAACGCTGACCCAGGTCAGTTTACCGGTGGAACAGGTAGAGATCTCCTTGCTGGCCTGTGATGACGCGCGGATTGCAACGCTGAACGAGGCGTTTCGGGGCAAACCGGTCGCGACAAATGTGTTGAGCTGGCCAGCGGTTGATTTATCCGCAGAGATCGAGGGGCACGCACCGGCACCGCCAATGCCCGATTTTGATGGGTCTTTCGAGTTGGGCGACATCGCGATCGCCTATGAAACCTGCGCGCGCGAGGCGGTCGAATTACAAAAATCTCTGGAAGATCACGCAACCCATCTGGTTGTTCACGGGCTGTTACATCTTTTGGGATACGATCATGTCCGTGACCGCGATGCCACGCTGATGCAGGCATTGGAAACCGAAATACTTGGCAAAATGGGTCTTGATGACCCATATTAACGCTGATCGGCCCCGGAGCCGAGCCATTCTTGAACAGGACCCAATGGGCGACAACGACGGACAGTCTGACGCAGCGCAACGCGCGCATGTCGAAACAGACAAAACTTCAGAACCTGAACCTTCCAGGCCAGGTGGTTTTTTCAGCCGAGTGATCGGGGCATTGAGCCCATCGGAATCAGAAGCAGCGGCGCCTTTGGTTGCGGCGCTTCAGGAACGTCCGCAGACCCATGGGATGATCAACCTCAGACGCATGCGGGTTGAGGATGTTTCTATTCCCAAGGCGGATATCACGGCGATCCCTGCGACCGCCTCGCTGGAAGAAGTCGTCGCCATCTTCAAGGAAAGCGGTCTGACGCGATTGCCTGCCTATGATGGCACGCTGGACACGCCGATTGGACTGCTCCACCTCAAGGATCTTGCGCTGACCCATGGATTCAATGGCGACAGTCATGAATTCGACATGCGTGCCATGCTGCGCCCGTTACTCTTCGTGCCGCCCTCCATGACCATCGGTGTCTTGCTGACGAAAATGCAGGCCGAACGCCGTCATATGGCGCTGGTCATTGACGAATATGGCGGCGTTGATGGCCTTGTGACCATTGAGGATCTGATCGAGCAGGTCATCGGTGAGATTGAAGATGAGCATGACGTCGACGAAGGGCTATATTGGACGCAGGAAAAACCGGGGTGTTATCTGGCGCTGGCCAAAACCCCGCTGGATGATTTTGAAGCCGAAATTGGACAATCACTGACCGAACACGACGAAGTGGACGAGGAAGAAATCGACACTTTGGGTGGGCTAGTCTTTATGCTCTCCGGTCGCGTGCCGGCGCGTGGGGAAGTGGTGGTGCACCCGGATGGCCCGGAATTTGAGGTTCTTGACGCTGATCCGCGCCGCATCAAACGATTGCGTGTACGCACCGGGACGCACGCCGCATAATGGTCAAAACCATCCCGAGAAAGAACAAACCTTGGGGGTGGTACACACGCTTGCCACGTCCGGGCCGCATGGCAATCGCAGCGGTCTTGGGGGCGATTGCGCCTTTGGGGCAGGCACCTTACGGCCAGCCGCTGGTCATGTTGCTGGTCTTCTCACTCGCGTTTCTGACCCTGCGCCGTCAAAGGCGCCCCTGGAATGCCGCGTTGATCGGTTGGGCCTTTGGTGTTGGGTATTTCGCTGTCGCGCTGGCCTGGATCGTGGAGCCCTTTCAGGTTGATCCTGACCGGCATGCCTGGATGGCGCCCTTTGCTTTGGTGCTCATGAGCATGGGGCTCGCGCTTTTTTGGGGTGGGGCATTCTGGCTGGCGCGGTTGTTGTCATCACGTACTTGGCCGCTGATCCTGACTTGGACCGCTGCAGAAGTGCTGCGCGCCTATTTGTTCACCGGGTTTCCCTGGGCCAGTCCTGCGCAGGCGCTGGTGGGGGGGGCTGCCGGGCAGGGGCTTGCTTGGGCGGGACCGCACGGCATGACGTTGTGGCTGATGTCAATCGCCTGGGCGCTGTCCTTCCCCGCGGTCTACCGGAAACGCGGTGTGATGCGCGCGGGGCAGGCGGTTTTGCTGTGCAGCACAGCGGCGCTTTTCTATCTTCCGCCCTCTGCACCGCCAGCACCCCTCACACCTCACACCGTGCGCCTGATCCAGCCCAATGCGGCGCAACATCTGAAGTGGCGATCCGATCACACGCAAACATTTTTCGACAGGCAGTTGGCGTTCACGGCGGCGGCGCCTGAGGCAGGTAAGCCAATGCCCGATCTGACCGTCTGGCCGGAGACGGCGATTCCCTGGACATTGGAAGCGGCGGGCCCGGCATTGCGCCAAATCGCCGAAGCGTCAGAGGGCAAGCCAGTCACCCTCGGGCTTTTGCGCCGCGATGGGGATGCGCTTTACAACGCCATGGTTCTTTTAGACGCCGCGGGGTCGCCAACGCAGATCTATGACAAACACCATCTGGTGCCCTTTGGCGAATATATTCCCTTTGCCAACCTGCTGAACCGGTTTGGTATTATGGGCCTGGCCCAGACATCATCGACCGGATTTGCCAGCGGGCCCGGCGCTGAAGTGCTCGATTTTGGCGCTCTTAGGTTGGGTTTGCCGCTCATTTGTTATGAAGCCGTCTTTGCACATGGCGTAGGCGCTGCGGTGGAACGCCCGGACTTTCTGTTGCAAATTACAAATGACGCCTGGTTCGGGCAAAATGTCGGACCGCAACAGCATTTGGCGCAGGCCCGCATGCGCGCGATTGAACAGGGCCTGCCGTTGATGCGTGCGGCGAACACTGGAATTTCGGCCATGATCGATCCACAAGGCCGTATCCTCGCGAGCTTGCCGATGGGCGTCGCGGGATTTCTGGATGTACCCCTGCCCGCTCCGATGGCCCCAACATTTTACAGCCGAACAGGCGACACGCCGATCATCGTTTTGCTGGCATTGGGCCTTCTGTGCACACGGCTGGGTAGAAGGCAGCAGAATTAGATTGACGGGTGATGGCGGGCCACGTAAGCACGCTCGAACGTGCCGCAACGGCTTCCTGGCGTGGCGCAGTATTTGTCTTATCGGAGCAATTCATGTCTCGTAAAAATTATGTATTCACCTCGGAATCCGTTTCGGAGGGGCACCCTGATAAGGTGTGTGACCGTATTTCAGACGCGGTATTGGACGCTTTTCTCGCCGCGGAACCCGAAGCGCGCGTTGCGGCGGAAACCTTCGCGACCACGAATAGAGTTGTGATTGGTGGCGAAGTGGGGCTGTCGGATAAAGAAGCGCTCAAGGATTACATGGGCCGTATCGAGGAGATCGCGCGCGCCTGTATCAAGGATATCGGTTACGAGCAGGATAAGTTTCACCACGCGACATGTGAAATCACCAATCTGTTGCACGAACAGTCGGCCCACATTGCCCAGGGCGTGAACGCCAGCGGGAACAAAGACGAGGGCGCTGGCGATCAGGGTATCATGTTCGGGTTTGCCACCAATGAGACGCCGGAATTGATGCCAGCCCCGATTCACTATGCCCACGCCGTGTTGCGTCGTCTGGCGGAAGTGCGCAAGGATGGTACTGAGCCCACATTGCGGCCGGACGCCAAGAGCCAATTGTCGGTGCGGTATGAGGACGGGAAACCGGTTGGTGTTACGTCCATCGTGCTGTCGACCCAACATGCGGATGAAAACCAGACCTCACAGGACATACGCGCGATTGTTGAACCCTATATTCGTGAGGTTCTGCCGGAGGGATGGATCACCGAAGCCACCGAATGGTGGGTGAATCCCACCGGCACTTTTGTGATTGGCGGGCCGGATGGCGACGCGGGCCTGACGGGGCGAAAAATCATCGTCGATACCTATGGTGGTGCCGCGCCACATGGTGGCGGCGCGTTCTCGGGCAAGGACCCGACGAAAGTGGACCGTTCTGCTGCTTATGTGTCGCGCTATCTGGCGAAGAACGTGGTGGCGTCGGGCCTTGCAGATAAATGCACCATTCAGCTGAGCTATGCGATTGGCGTGAGCAAACCGCTCTCGATCTATTGCGACACCTTTGGCACGGGTGAGGTGGACGACAGCGTGATCGAGGCAGCTATCGGTCAGATCATTGACCTGACGCCACGCGGTATCCGCGAACATCTCAGTCTCAACCGCCCGATCTATGCCCGCACCGCCGCTTATGGCCATTTCGGACGCGCGCCAGAGGCGGATGGTGGCTTCAGCTGGGAAAAAACAGACTTGGTCGATGCATTGAAAGCCGCTGTCTAGCGGTCTCTGCTCGCTCAATTTAGCGTTGGGCATTCGCCTCTGAACTAAGGCAGGCGTGACTGTGACGCCTGTCTCACAGCAAGATATCGTGTGCCACTATTTTTTCGATTTTCCGAACAGGCTTGGCTTGATCGGTTTTCTTTTGCGCTGAACGGACGCCGGTGGCGCTTGCAGCCGTCGCGGTTTCGATGGGGTCACCTTGGCAGCATCGCTGATCGGGGCGGCCTCAGGCGCGCCACCCGGTTCCAGTGCTTTCACAAAATTCTGCGCGGCGAATGCCTCCTCCGAGATGTCGGTACCCTGATACCTCCCAAGGTCGTCCAGAAACTCCCACAGGCGCATGCAAGATCTTTCGATCCGATCATACCGATCCGCAAGCTGGTCGGCGCTCAGCGCCGGGGCTTCGCGCAAATCGCGTAATTGCCGCATGACACGGCTGACAACAGGTTTGATTTCATTGGCGCATTCGGTTGAGAACCGTTCCAGCGCTTCTTCCATTTGCTTGCGTTTGCTGTCCTGAGTCTCCATGCCGATGGCAAGGCGTGACTTCTGCAATGCATTGATCGAAGCGCGTCTGAACGAAGACGCGGAGATGTCATCCTTGGTAATGTAATCGCTGCACCCGCGCTTCAGCGCTTCGATCGCAATCTCGTTTTGACCATCACCGGCGATCATGATGATTGCGGCCTGCCGATTGCGCGGATCAAGACGAATGGCATCCAATGCCTGCAGCCCGGTACCATCGGGCAGGTTGTAGTCCACGAAGATCAAATCGAATTTATCGCTCTGGAGTTTTGCCCCCATCGTTTCAAGACAATCCGCCTGAACCACATGGGTGTCAAATTCCAACTCATCGATCAGACGCAACAGCCGCGCCCGGTCAAAGCGTTGGTCATCGACGATCAAGATACTCGCGAACTTGGGTAGGGCGGTCACGCTGGGCGCAAGCTTTGCGTGTATTTTTCCCATCTGGCTCAATGATCTGCCTCCCTCTGGAGCAATACCTATCTGGCACCTTCTGTATCAGCGCCTTCTTAATTCTTGATGAAACAGTGAAGGCCATTGAGCAGATGACATTGCGGTAGCGGCTGGTCCAAGCTAAAGGCCTCGCATGTCGCAGAAATCCCGCCCCCGCAGAAACTTCTATGGCCGTTTGAAAGGCAAGAGCCTCAAGCGATCACAGAAGGCATATTTGGATGAGGATCTGGGTGCGTTGTCGCCTGGCCCGGTCTCTTGGGAAGTCAATCCAGACCGCATACCACTTGATCTGCCTGGGCTGTTTGGTGGCAAACCGGTTTGGCTCGAGATCGGATTTGGCGGGGGAGAGCACATGGTGCACCAGGCCAGCAACAACCCTGAGGTCGGCCTGATCGGGGCAGAACCCTACATCAACGGTGTCGCGATGCTTCTGGGGAAAATCAGGCGCGCCGGTGTCGACAATCTCGCCGTGCATCCCGGCGATGCGCGCGATCTTTTCGACGTCTTGCCGGAAAATACGATAGACCGGGCCTTCTTGCTCTACCCGGATCCATGGCCGAAAGCGCGCCACCATCGTCGTCGGTTCGTCACTTCGGAACATTTGCAACCGCTGGCCAAGACCCTGAAACCCGGCGCGATCTTTCGTGTCGCAACAGATATCGAAGACTATGTGCGGCAGACCCTGGAAGAGGTGCCAAAGCATGGGTTCGAGTGGTTGGCCGAGCGACCGCACGACTGGCGGCAGCCTTGGGACGACTGGATTTCCACGCGATATGAACAAAAGGCCCTGCGCGAGGGGCGCACCCCCCACTATCTGACGTTCCGAAAGCGCTGACCCAGGCGGAGCCATGGGGGCTGGACCCTCCGGGGCGCAGCCGTTAAGCCTCGCGCAACATCAGACTTAACCGAGAAATACCATGTCCAGCCACGGCGCGCCCATTCCCATGACCTCACGTCCTTGCGGCCCTCTCACAGGCGAAGCGCAGGTGCCGGGTGACAAATCCATTTCTCACCGTTCACTGATCCTTGGGGCGCTCAGCGTCGGTAAAACCGAGATCACCGGGCTGCTGGAAGGGCAGGACGTGCTCGATACCGCTGCTGCGATGCGGGCTTTTGGCGCGGAGGTCACCGACCATGGCAATGGCGATTGGTCGGTCTTCGGCGTAGGTGTCGGCGGCTTTGCAGAGCCTAAAAATGTGATCGATTGTGGGAACTCCGGCACCGGTGTTCGGTTGATCATGGGCGCTATGGCCACCTCCCCGATCAGCGCGACCTTCACCGGGGACGCCTCGCTCAACGGGCGCCCGATGGCGCGGGTGACGGACCCTTTGGCGCTCTTCGGCACGCAGGCCTATGGGCGGGCCGGGGGACGTTTGCCCATGACCCTCGTCGGCGCCGACGATCCAGTGCCGGTGGAATACACGGTGCCGGTGCCGTCGGCACAGGTGAAGTCGGCGGTGCTGCTGGCCGGGCTGAACGCACCGGGCAAGACGATCGTGATCGAGGCCGAAGCCACGCGCGATCACACCGAACGCATGCTGGCAGGCTTTGGCGCGGAGATCACTGTTGAGGAAACGGAGGCGGGCCGCGTCATCACCCTGACCGGGCAGCCAGAGCTGAAGCCGCAGAAGATCGACGTGCCACGTGATCCGTCGTCGGCGGCTTTCCCGGTCTGTGCAGCGCTGATCGTGCCGGGCTCGGATGTGCTGGTGCCTGGCATCGGGTTGAACCCGACGCGCGCCGGGCTCTACACCACGCTGCGCGAGATGGGCGCGGATCTGACCTATGAGAACGAACGCACCGAGGGCGGGGAGCCTGTTGCTGATTTGCGCGCGCGGTTCTCGCCGGACCTCAAAGGCATCGAGGTGCCGCCCGAACGCGCCGCCAGCATGATCGATGAATACCCGGTGCTCTCTGTGGTTGCGGCCTTCGCACAAGGCCAGACCGTGATGCGCGGCGTCAAGGAACTGCGGGTCAAGGAAAGCGACCGCATCGATGCGATGGCGGTGGGTCTGCGTGCCAATGGCATTACCGTGGACGAGGGCCCGGATTGGTGGACGGTGACGGGCCTTGGGCATGGGAACGTGCCGGGCGGTGCAACCTGCGCCAGCCATCTGGATCACCGGATTGCCATGTCATTCCTGATCCTGGGGATGGCCACGCAAAACCCGGTGAGCGTGGATGATGGCGGGCCGATTGCCACCTCCTTCCCGATTTTTGAACCACTTATGTCTGCCTTGGGCGCGCAATTGGTGCGCAACAATCAGTGACACGCTATGGCCAAAACCTTCACCATCGCTGTTGACGGCCCTGCTGCGGCAGGCAAGGGGACGATCTCCAAGGCGGTCGCGGCGCATTTCGGCTTTGCGCATCTGGATACCGGGCTGCTGTACCGCGCCGTGGGCGCGAAGCTGCTATTGGGTATGGAGCCGATCACGGCGGCGCAGACGCTGACCGCGGAAGACCTGGAAGCAGATGATTTGCGCAGCCCTGAAGTGGCACAGGCCGCGAGTAAAGTGGCCGTGATTGCCGAGGTGCGTGCCGCCTTGCTTGATTTTCAGCGCAGTTTCGCCCGTCGGGCCGGCGGCGCTGTCTTGGATGGGCGGGACATTGGCACGGTCATTTGCCCCAATGCTGAGGCCAAGCTCTTTGTGACCGCCAGTGCAGAGGTGCGCGCGGACAGGCGTTTTGCCGAACTGGCCGCATCAGGCGCTGCGATCAGCCGCGCCCAGGTGCTCGCGGATGTGAAAGAACGCGATGCGCGGGATCGGGACCGTGCCGAAGCGCCCCTGAAGCCTGCAGAAGACGCGGTTGAGATCGACACGTCGGAGATGAAGATCGAGGCCGCAATTGAGGCGGCAATCGCAGTGATTGAGGCGAAGCGGGCGGGCTAGGCCGGAATCACCGGTGGTGTCTGTGACCCGTGACGCTTTGCACAAACTCCGGCTGGTTCCGCTAAAACAGCCTGTTTCGATTTGGCGGCGATTACAGGGGCCGTGGGTCCTTATCGATTGAATTTGCTTCCGGCGCGCGCCCGCGATGTTGCAAACTGATCACCAAAGGGTGCTTGGTGTTTGATGCCCTGCGCGGCTAGCCTGACCGCATAACGACGGCGAAAGGCATTTCAATGGCACGACTTCTCATCACGTTGGTCCTGGTTCTTTGGGGATCTCTCAGTTTGGCACAGGAAAACGAAACGACAGAGGGCGCACCTGAGGTTGAGCCACCGATGACACTGGAACGCCTCGCAGAGATTATTCTGGTCATCGATGCCGAAGCACAGCTGCGCGGCGCAGCCATTGAATTCACGGTGCAGGACATTCCGGTGGTTGTCATTGCCGATCCGCGCGCGGATCGCATGCGGGCGATGGTGCCGATCAGATCGGCGGAAGGCCTGAACGCAGAAGAATTGATGCGTCTGATGCAGGCCAACTTTGATAGCGCCTTGGACGCCCGCTACGCCGTGGCCCAGGGCAGGCTCTGGGGGGTCTTTATTCACCCGCTGTCACCGCTGCAACACGAGCAATTCCTCTCCGCCATCGCGCAGACGATCAACGTCGCGCGGACCTATGGTCAGACCTATTCCGGCGGTGCGCAAGTCTTCGGCGGTGGAGACAGCAACGGCATTTATCAGGACCTGCTCGATGAATTGCGCAAGGGGCAGGCGCTTTAGCACAGATGTCTGACAGCAGGCAAAATGCGCAGATGGGTTGATCCCGGACAAAAACCCCTCTATACGCGCGAGCGTTGACAAGGCGGGAACAGCCTTTGCAGCTGAGCAAACGAGCAGGGTCGGTGTAAACCGGCCCTTCGTTTGTTAAATGCATTGGTTCCGCGCGTATCGGCAGATCAAACCCAAAGACCGGCGGAGACAACCGCACGGCCAGAAACAAACGTACAAAGGAACACACGCTACATGGCGCAAAACGCAACTATGGAAGACTTCGAAGCCCTTTTGGAAGAAAGCTTCGAAATGGACACACCCGAAGAAGGGTCTGTTGTCAAAGGCAAGGTGATCGCAATCGAAGCGGGCCAGGCCATCATCGACGTCGGCTACAAAATGGAAGGCCGTGTCGAACTCAAAGAATTCGCAGATCCGGGCGAAGCGCCCAAAATCGAAGTTGGTGATGAGGTTGAAGTCTTCCTCCGCCAGGTCGAAAGCTCGCGTGGCGAAGCTGTCATTTCCCGCGAAATGGCCCGCCGTGAAGAAGCCTGGGATCGTCTGGAAAAAGCCTACGCCGATGAAGAGCGCGTTGAAGGCGCCATCTTCGGCCGTGTCAAAGGCGGCTTTACCGTTGATCTTGGCGGTGCTGTGGCCTTCCTGCCCGGCTCTCAGGTCGATGTGCGCCCTGTGCGTGACGCGGGTCCGTTGATGGGTCTGAAGCAACCGTTCCAGATCCTGAAAATGGACCGTCGCCGGGGCAATATCGTGGTATCGCGTCGTGCGATTCTCGAAGAATCCCGTGCCGAACAGCGCGCCGAAGTCATCGGCAACCTGACCGAAGGTCAGACGGTCGACGGTGTGGTCAAGAACATCACCGAATACGGGGCCTTTGTGGACCTTGGCGGTGTCGACGGCCTGCTGCACGTGACAGACATGGCATGGCGCCGGGTCAACCACCCGTCCGAAATTCTGGCGATTGGCGAGACGATCAAGGTGCAGGTCATCAAGATCAACAAAGATACACACCGTATCTCCCTCGGCATGAAGCAGCTGCAGGAAGATCCATGGGATCTGGTGGCGGCCAAGTACCCGCTGGAATCGACGCACACAGGCCGCGTGACCAACATCACCGACTACGGTGCCTTTGTTGAGCTGGAAGCCGGTGTCGAAGGTCTTGTGCACGTCTCCGAGATGTCCTGGACCAAGAAGAACGTGCATCCGGGCAAGATCGTTTCCACCAGCCAGGAAGTCGAAGTCATGGTTCTGGAAATCGACGGCGCCAAGCGCCGCGTGTCTCTGGGCCTCAAGCAAACCATGCGCAACCCATGGGAAGTGTTTGCAGAAACACACCCCGAGGGCACAGAGGTCGAAGGCGAAGTCAAGAACATCACAGAGTTTGGTCTGTTCGTGGGCCTCGACGGCGACATCGACGGCATGGTGCACCTCTCCGATCTCAGCTGGGACGAGCGGGGCGAGGATGCGATTCAGAACTACCGCAAAGGCGACATGGTGCAGGCCGTTGTCTCCGAGGTGGACGTTGAGAAAGAGCGTATTTCCCTGTCGATCAAGGCCGTTGGTGGCGACAAGTTCGCCGAAGCGGTGGGCGGCGTGAAGCGCGGCTCGATCGTGACCGTGACCGTGACAGCCATCGAAGACGGTGGTGTCGAAGTGGAATACGAAGGCATGAAGTCTTTCATCCGCCGCTCCGATCTGTCGCGCGACCGCGCCGAACAGCGCCCTGAGCGTTTCTCGGTTGGTGACAAGGTCGACGTGCGCATCACCAATGTGGATAACAAGACCCGTCGTCTTGGCGTCTCCATCAAAGCGCGCGAAATCGCCGAAGAAAAAGAAGCCGTGGAACAGTACGGGTCTTCGGACTCCGGCGCATCCTTGGGCGATATCCTCGGCGCGGCGCTCAAAGGCGACGAATAAGCGCTTCGCTCGAACTGAAAATTCGAGGGCCTCGCAGAGCAATCTGCGGGGCCTTTTTCATGGGCACCAGCGAGCCTATTTTTCTGCGGCGATCTGGGTAGCGGGGCTGTTACCAATGCCTTTCAACAGCGCTCGGCCAGACCAAAACACGCTTCTTTTGCCGAAGATCAGATGCATGCCGGGGCGCCGCGAATCATTTGGGAATGCTGCGACGCAGCAATACAGGTGGTCTGGCCCGAAAAACCGAGATTGCCCCTAAGCCCGCGAAAAGCCGCACAAATACAGCGCCTTCGACGCAAAAAACTTTGAAAGGCGGGCAATGGTTCACTTTCCGTAAGCCTGCTTTCTTTCTATAGTTCGTCAAAGGGGCGCGAGAAAATATGCCCTAAAATCCAAAGAGGGGTGCTGCCATGATCCGTTCCGAGCTGATCCAAAAGATCGCAGATGAAAATCCACATCTTTATCAGCGAGACGTCGAGCGTATCGTCAACACCATCTTCGAAGAGGTCACCGGGGCCATGTCGCGTGGGGATCGGGTCGAGCTTCGTGGTTTCGGCGCTTTCTCGGTAAAAAAACGGGATGCGCGCGTGGGGCGCAATCCGCGCACGGGCGAAACCGTGCACGTCGAAGAAAAGCACGTGCCCTTCTTCAAGACCGGAAAACTGCTGCGTGATCGTCTGAACGGGAAATCCTGATGCGCTACATCCGCTACGCCTGCATTGCGACCTTTGCGGCTGCTTTGATCTCTGTGGCAATTGCCAATCGTCAGATGGTTTCGCTGCAGCTGATCCCTTCGGAAGTGGCCGGATGGTTTCATATGAACCCTGGCATCGATCTGCCGCTCTTCATCGTGATTTTCGGTGGGATTGTTGTCGGGCTTCTGGTCGGGTTCGTCTGGGAGTGGGTGCGTGAGCACAACCAGCGCGCCGAAGCGGCCCGCCAGGCCCGCGAGATGCGTCGGTTGGAACGTGAGATCGCCAAGCTCAAGGGCGAAAAACACGAAGGCAAGGATGAGGTTCTGGCGCTTCTGGATGAAGCGAGTTGACCTGAGTATCTTGCATTGGCGCGGGGACCGTGATCAAACCCGGCCATGCCTGAGGACACCTCTGTAAAAATCTGTGGATTGAGCACAGCGAAAGACCTGTCAGCGGCTGCTGAAGCCGGGGCTGCCTACTGCGGCTTTGTCTTTTTCGATAAATCTCCGCGCAATCTGTCGCTGACCACAGCGCGCGCCTTGGCCCTCGACGCGCCTTTGGGGCTCGCCAAGATTGCGTTGATCGTCGATGCGGATGACGCCTTTCTCGATGCGGTGACCGCCCAGGTGCCGCTGGATATGCTCCAGTTGCACGGACATGAAACTCCCGAGCGTGTTACAGAGATCAAGGCACGTTACGGCCTGCCGGTCATGAAAGCGGTGGGCGTTGCGGATGCGTCGGATTTACCTCTGCTGGAAAGCTATCTGAAGGTGGCGGATCAGATTTTGGTCGATGCCAAGCCGCCGAAGGATGCCGCGCTGCCGGGCGGCAATGGGTTGTCGTTCGATTGGCGGCTGATCGCCGGACGCCGGTGGCCGATCCCGTGGATGCTGGCGGGCGGGCTGACGCCCGAAAACGTGGGCGAAGCCATTGCGATGACAGGCGCGAAACAGGTGGATGTGTCCTCGGGCGTGGAGCGCTTACCCGGAGAGAAGGACCCGGACCTGATCAAAGCTTTCGTGAAGGCGGCCCACGCATGAACGTTACCTTCCGCCCCGCAAAACGCGAGGAGGTCGCGGACATCATCGCCCTGCTGCAGGACGATGCGCTTGGCGCGACGCGCGAGGGCAGTGATCTGGAGCTCTACCTCACCGCGTTTGACAGGATGGCTGAAGAAGGCGGCAACCAGCTGATTGTCGGTGAGATGGACGGTCGCGTGATCGCGACTTATCAACTGACCTTCATCACCGGACTCTCCCTGCGCGCCGCGCGCCGGGCGCAGATTGAAAGCGTTCGGGTGTCCGGCGACTTGCGCGGCCAGGGCATCGGGCACCGGATGATCGAGGATGCGGTGGCGCGTTCAAAGGCCGCAGGATGCAACCTGATGCAGCTGACCATGAACAAAAGTCGCACCGATACGGCGCGATTCTACGGTGACCTTGGCTTTACCCCTTCGCACATCGGGTATAAACGCAACCTGACCTGACAGGAGTGCGCGGGATGGCGAACGATCTATTCAATTCTTTCATGACCGGCCCGGATGAGAACGGGCGATTTGGCAACTTTGGCGGGCGCTTCGTCTCAGAGACTTTGATGCCACTGATCCTGGAGTTGGAAGAACAATATGAGGTGGCCAAGACCGACGAGAGCTTCTGGGCGGAGATGGACCATCTCTGGACCCATTATGTGGGCCGACCCAGCCCGCTCTATCACGCCGAACGGCTGACCGAGCATCTGGGCGGTGCCAAGGTCTACATGAAGCGCGACGAGCTCAACCACACCGGCGCACATAAGATCAACAACGTGCTGGGTCAGATCATCCTCGCCCGCCGCATGGGTAAGACCCGGATCATTGCGGAGACCGGCGCGGGCCAGCACGGTGTGGCCACGGCCACGGTCTGCGCCAAGTTCGGGCTGAAATGCGTGGTCTACATGGGCGCGCATGACGTCGAGCGTCAGGCCCCCAACGTGTTCCGCATGCGTTTGCTCGGCGCCGAGGTGGTGCCGGTGACCTCCGGACGCGGCACGCTCAAGGACGCGATGAACGATGCGTTGCGCGACTGGGTGACGAACGTCCGCGATACGTTCTACTGCATTGGTACGGTCGCGGGCCCGCACCCATACCCCGCCATGGTGCGCGATTTCCAGGCGATCATCGGCAAGGAAGTCCGCGAGCAGATGACCGCAGCGGAGGGGCGTTTCCCCGACACGCTGATTGCCGCGATTGGTGGCGGGTCAAACGCGATGGGCCTGTTCTACCCCTTCCTCGATGACAAGGAAGTTGGGATCATCGGCGTCGAGGCTGGCGGCAAGGGCGTGAATGCCAAGATGGAGCATTGCGCGTCGCTGACTGGCGGACGCCCGGGCGTGCTGCATGGCAACCGTACATATCTGCTACAGGACGACGACGGTCAGATCCTCGAAGGCTTCTCGATCTCCGCCGGTCTCGACTATCCCGGCATCGGTCCCGAGCACGCTTGGCTGCACGACATTGGCCGCGCCGAATACGTATCGATCACGGACAAGGAAGCCTTGGCGGCGTTCCAGCTTTGTTGTGAGTTGGAGGGGATCATCCCCGCGCTGGAGCCCAGCCATGCGCTGGCCCATGTGATGAAAATCGCCCCTGACCTGCCGAAAGATCACATCATCTGCATGAACATGTGTGGGCGCGGCGACAAGGATATTTTCACCGTTGCCAAAGCCTTGGGCTTCGAGATGGGTGAATTCGCTTAAAACCGTCGCAGATTCCTGATGGGCCTACCTGGCCATTTTGAAGTGCTTTTCGACCCAATGGTCATGATCAGAAGGAGAGGACGGGTGATGGATCGCTATCGCGTGACGTCTGATTGGAAAGCGGCGTACCCTGATCCAATTGTCCTGAGCGCGCCTGAAGAACTCTGGTTGAGCGGAAAGTCAGACACGTGGGACGGATATGTCTGGGTCTGGGCGAGAAATCAAAGGGGTAAAGAGGGCTGGATACCCGACACGCTGGTCCAAAATCGTGCCGGTAAGACCTATGCAAACGCGGATTTCTCTGCGGTCGAGCTGACGTGTCACCGAGGCGAAGAACTGCTCGCCCTCAGTAAGACGCACGGCTGGATACTATGCAGGGCACAAAGCGGAGCGGAAGGCTGGGTGCCTGCAAGAAACCTCAGCGCGATTTGATCGAAACTCCCGGCTTGGCAACATCACGCGGGCAAAGCGTGCGCCTGCAGCACCTTTAGGGGCACGATTTCCAAGGCACGCCGGTGCGTGGCTGCCAGATGTACCTTGGGTGCACAGCCCTCGTCATGGGCCTGCAGAAACCGACCCGCGCAGAGACACCAGGGATCGCCCGATTTGAGCCCGGCAAAGCCAAACTCAGGCCGTGGCGTGCTCAGATCATTGCCGACGTATTTCGAATAGGCCAGGAACTCGTCGGTCATCACGGCACACACGGTATGGCTGCCCTGATCGGCGACGCAGGTATTGCATTGGCCATCGCGAAAAAAACCGGTCACAGGATCGGTGCCACAGACGGCAAGCGCCTGGCCCAATACGTTAATTCTCTCATCTTTCTCCATCGGCGCCTCCTTGCAAGCTGTCGGCAATGTCCCGGAACATTGCAACGTTCTGCCGCTGCACTGTTTGATCGCGAAATTGCAAATCAGCGGCGGTCAGGGCGATCACGACGCCCGCCTCCTCATTGATGTAGAGGTATTGTCCGTAAATGCCACGTCCCATGTATTCGCGCGGTCGCGCGTCACGAGGCATCCACCATTGGTAGCCATAGCCCATCTGATCCGCATCCGTCGGTGCCGACGGCGTGGTCGAGGCAAGTACCCAGTCGCGGGGCACGATTTGCTTGCCGTTCCACAGCCCTTGCTGCAGATACATCTGCCCGAACCGGGCATAGTCGCGCGTCGTGCTGTTGAGCCCGCCCAGAACAAAGGCCACGCCCGTGCCATCGGTCAGATAGTAAGGTGTACGCTCAACGCCCAGCGGCGTGATGATCCTGTCGCCCATCAGATCAATGATCGACCGCCCGGTGGCCGCGCGGATCACCATGCCCAGAACATGGGTGTCGATGGAGACATATTTCCAATCGGTGCCGGGCGCGGCAAAGGTATCGGTCAGGCCCGCCGCAAAGGCATCCATTTCGCCGCCCAGGGCCAGAATGCGCCCCATGCGGTTGATGTCGGATTTCTGGTCCAGATAGTCTTCGTCAAAGGTCACGCCAGTGGCCATGTTGAGCACGTTTCGGATGGTCGCCTTGTGGTAGGCCCCGTCGCGCAGCGCTGGCACATAGTCGATGACCCGGTCATCCAAACTGCTGATACCGCCCTCTGCCAGAACAACGCCCATCAGCGCGGAGAGATAGCTTTTGGCCATCGACCAGCTGACGCGCAGATCATCCGGCTGCGTTCCCTGCAGGTAACGTTCATAGACGATGGCGCCATCCTTGAGCACGACAACCGAGGTCACGTTTCGGTCTCGCGTAAATTGCTCAAACCCATCGGGCAGGGAGGCTTCAGCGCCTTCGGGCAGGGGGGATACAGGGCCGTTGCCGCGTGGGATCGGGGCATTCAAAAACGCCCGATCCATATGGCTGAAGTTTTCGACGATCTGATCTGGAAGAAAGAGGCTGTTCACAGCGATCAGTCGAAAGAGTTCTTCACGTTTCCAATAGCCCATGACCAGGCTTGCGAGCATCAGCGCGACCACGAGCCGCACAACCCATTTCAAAATGCTGTGCATGTCAGGTCTGATCCTGCCCGTTCGCACCGACCCATTTCACCCACCGACCGTGGAAGTCACCGCGGCCCAGGCGCAGCGTCACATCGCCTGGCCACAGGCGCAGGGTGATCGCCGCGCCAACAGCACCGGTTGTGTCGCCATCGCTCTCCATGGACAACCACGCCAGCGGTCGGGTTTCAGTGGCCCGTTGCCCTGTGGCTTCGATCAGGGATCTGCCACGTTCTTGCGCATCGGGGGGGAAATATTGCCAGGCAACGGTGTGTTGGATCAGATGCACATGGCCTTCGGGCGCTTCGTTTAAACGTGTGTCCAGCCAATCGATTGCATCGCCCTGCACGATTTCAGCGGTCATCACCGAGGCTGCGGCGCGGGTCAGGGCGAGCCGATGGGGCTGGTCCGGCCAGAGGTAGGCGATCAGCCGCAACAAATCCGTGGCGTTGGCAGGATCGAGGGGGTTCAGATCGACACCCGCGCGCGCTGCGATCTTGGGGCGTGTGACCGGCGGCATGGGGCCAGTCCACTCAGGCGAAAGAGTCATGGCGGGGTTTTCAGGGCCAATCAGCAGGCCCGGGAGCGACAGCGCATAGTGATCCCACATCAGGTTCAGGCCACCGCTTGCCCCCAGTTCCGAGATCACAAACGGCAGATCGAAACGCTCGGCCGCGACGCCTGCGCCTCCCATCAGTGCCGCAGACCGGCGCACTTCGTTTGTCTGCGGCGGGCTGGTGACCCAGTCGAGCATAAAATCTTCATGCGCAATCATCGCCGCCTGCACCGCTTGCCACAACGCCTGATCGGACACTTTCTGTGGCGGGTAGACGGCGGCGAGCTCCGGGGCTTGCCCGGTCAAAACCAAAGCGTGAAGCCCACCGGCCGTGCGCAGAGGCAGGGAGGCCCCAGCAGGGCCAATGTCACCGGTAAAACGTGCGAGCGCAGCGTCCAGTTTGCTGCCATGCAGCCAATGTTCCGCCAGCAGTCGGAGCAATTGTGCCATGAAGGGCGAGCCCAGTCTTTCGCAGCTGATCGCCTGTTCCCGAAAGGCCAAAGGCAGGTTCATCGAAAGCGCTCCAGCAGCTTTTGGATCGCCGACTTTCTCTCGGTTACGGCCTCCGCTGGTTCCGGCGTGGCAGCTACGGGTTTTTGGCCAGCTTCGGCTGATGCCTTGGGCTTTGGGGCTTTCTGGCCGGTTCCAGACCGCGGCGGTGACACCTGCAGCGCGACCGCATTCATGAATTTGGACGGATCACCTGCGGCCAGGAAAGGCGCGCCATCGCTGACGCCCCGCAAAACGTCGTCCAGCCAGGCCTCGTCCGTCTTGGCGAAATCATGCAAGACATAGGCGGGCACGCGATCCTTGTGCCCGGGGTGGCCAACGCCCAGCCGCACCCGCGCGTAGTCAGGTCCGATATGTGCGTGCACCGACCGCAGCCCGTTGTGCCCCGCGTGGCCCCCGCCCACCTTGTGTTTCACCTTGCCCGGCGCAAGATCGATCTCGTCGTGCAGGACAACCACATCCTCGGGGTCCAGTTTGTAGAACCGCATCGCCGCCTGCACCGACTGGCCGGAGTTGTTCATGAAGGTCTCGGGCTTCAACAGCACCGCACGGTCCGAGCCAAAGCGTCCTTCGGTGATGCTGCCCTGATGCTTGCCTTTCCAGGGGCCAAACCCGTGGTCGTCGGCCATGCGGTCCAGCGCCATAAAGCCGATGTTATGCCGATGACGGGCATATTTCGCGCCTGGATTACCCAGGCCAACGATCAGTTTCATGGCGACGCTCCTTTATGTTGCGATGCAGCATAGCAAAGGCCTGTCCGAAACGAAATACGGGGCCGCAAAGGGCCCCGCATTCACCATCCTCTAAGGGATTGTCTTATTCTTCAGTGGCTTCTGCTTCTGCCTCTGGTGCATCTTCACCCTCGGCTGCATCGTCTTCATCTTCGTCGTCAGACGAGGCCAGACCCGCAGGTGCGGATAGCTGCGCAATCACGAAATCACGGTCGATTGTCGGCTTGGCGCCCTCTGGCAGCGTCACCGAGGAAATCGTGATGTTGTCGCCAATCTCCATTTCGGAAATGTCAATGGTGACGTGATCGGGGATGTCGCCCGCGGTCACGATCAGCTCAACCTCCGGACGGATCAGCGTCAGCACGCCACCTTTTTTCAGGCCGGGCGCTACGTCTTCGCCTTCCACTTCAACCGCGATGAAGAGGTTGATCTTGGTGGTGCGGCGCAGGCGCATGAAATCGATGTGGGTCGGCAGGTCCTTGACCACGTGGCGCTGCACATCACGGCAGATCACACGCACGTCGTCGTGGCCGTCTACTTTCATGTTGAACAGGGTCGACTTGAACCGTCCTGCGCGCAGTTTCTTGATCAGCACGTTGAACGGAATGTTGATCGGCAGCGGGTCAACGTCGCCACCAAATACAATCCCAGGAACCATGCCATCGCGGCGTGCCTGACGAGCGGCGCCCTTGCCTGTCCCCGTCCGTTCCTGAGCTTCAAGATCCGGAATTGCTCCAGCCATCTTTAGTCTCCAATATGTTAAGGGCGGGCCTCCTCCAAGGCTGTAGACCCGCGTGAAGTCGCGCGTATAGACCGGTTTGCGCAGCATGAAAAGAAGTTTTTCGAACCCTCTCTCTTGCGGGGGATCGGGCCCCGTGTCACGCATCGAGCATGAGCCTGATAAACGACATCAAACACTCGCGCAAACCGCTGGCCGGCTTTCTGGTCATCGGCTGTGCCTGGGCGACCTGTTTTGCCCAAATGCCGGCGATCAAGGCCGGGATCGGCGCGTCTGACGCGGTTCTGGGCACGGCGATTCTGGTGTCTTCGATGGGCGCGCTGGCGGCGATGTGGCTGGCCCCCTTTGCGGACCGCGTCGCGGGGCGATGGGCCATGCCGGTTTTTGCCTGTGCCGTGGGCGCGGGCATGATCGGAGCCGGGGCGGCAACCGAGGTGATCGCCTTTACGCTGGGCATGCTGCTCGCCGCTACGGGCTCCGGCGTGGTCGATGTGCTGGTCAACGTGCGTGTCTCTGAGATCGAGGCCCGGACCGGGCGCAAACTGATGAACCTCAATCACGCGCTCTATTCGTTCACATACGCAGGTGCCGCCCTGGCGACCGGGGCGTTTCGCGAATTGGGGTGGACGCCGCTACAGGTCTTTGCCTTGCTGGGCGCCGTGGTGGCGGTTCTGGCCTGGATGACGCTCGAAGCGCGCACCCCGCCCGAGATGGAAACGGAGATCCCCCAGGGTGCCGCGATGCCGCACGGTTTGGTCTGGCTGGCGGGGCTGCTGGTCATGGTCGCTTTCCTGTCCGAGGCCTCCGCCGAAGGATGGTCGGCGCTGCATCTGGAACGCACGCTTGGGGGCGGCGCTGCCGAGGGGGCGCTGGGTCCTGCCATATTGGGCCTCACCATGGGGATCGGACGGCTTGCGGGCCACATCATCGCGCATCGGGTCACCGATACGGTGATGATGGTCTGCGCCCTCTTGCTGTCGGGCTTCGGGCTGGCGCTGGCGGGGGCCGCACCGACGCTTGGCATCGCTTATCTTGGGTTTGGGCTGGGCGGCCTGGGCATTTCCGTCCTGGCGCCCGTGACGCTCGCGCTTGTAGGGCGGATTGTCTCGCCCAAGGCGCGGCTGGCCGCCATCAGCCGGGCGTCTGTGCTGGGCTATGGTGCGTTTTTTCTGGGGCCGCCGCTGATGGGTTTCACCTCCGAACTCTTTGGCCTGCGTGCCGCGTTTTTTGTCATCGCCGCAGTTCTGTTTATTGCCTGCGCCACCATCGTGCCCGCACTGGCACGTGGTGTCCGGCGGAACGAACTGACTGTCTGAGCGCAGCTTAGCCTCGGATCAGGGCTGCCAACGCCCTTCGAAATCCTCGGGTATCAACAGGTTGTGGCGCCCCAGATCCGTGACCTTGGTGTCGCCGCAGAGCGCCATGGTGGTGTCGAGCTCTTTGTGAATCACCTCCAGCGCTTTGGTCACGCCAGCCTCGCCCATCGCGCCCAACCCATGCACAAAGGCGCGGCCGATGTAGGTGCCCTTGGCGCCCATCGCGAGCGCCTTGAGGACGTCCTGACCGGAGCGGATACCACTGTCCAGATGTACTTCGACCTTGTCGCCCACCGCATGCATGATCGCGGGCAGCGCGCGAATGGAGGAGAGCGCGCCGTCCAATTGTCGACCGCCATGGTTGGATACCACGATGGCATCGGCACCCACCTGCAACGCCATCTTAGCGTCTTCCGCATCCAGGATCCCTTTCAGGATCAGTGGCCCACCCCACATCTTCTTGATTTCCTTGACCTCTTCCCAATTCAGCTGCGGATCAAAGCTTTCAGCCGCCCAGACCGCCAGCGACGAAAGATCGCTAATCCCGTCGATATGGCCGACAATATTGCCGAATTGGCGCCGCTTGGTCTGCGCCATCCCCGCGATCCAGCGCCATTTCGTGGCCAGATCGATGATATTCGGCAGCGTTGGTTTGATCGGAATGCTCAAGCCGTTCTTGATGTCCTTATGCCGTTGCCCGAGGATCTGCAGGTCCAATGTGACCACCAGCGCGGAGCATTTCGCGTCCTTCGCGCGCTGGATGATGTTTTTGACGAATTTTTTGTCGCGCATCGCATAAAGCTGAAACCAGAACGGCTTGCTGGTGTTCTCGGCGACATCCTCAATCGAACAGATCGACATGGTGGAAAGCGTGAAGGGCACACCGAATTTCTCTGCCGCTTTCGCCGCTAGGATCTCGCCGTCCGCGTGTTGCATTCCGGTGGAGCCGACGGGGGCGAGCGCCACGGGCATGGTGACATCCTGCCCAATCATCTGGCTGGCCGTTGTCCGCCCGGTCATGTCGACGGCAACGCGCTGCCGCAGCCTGATTTTTTCAAAATCCGTCGTGTTCTCACGGAAGGTCTGCTCGGTCCAGCTGCCCGATTCCGTGTAGTCGTAGAACATGCGCGGGGTCCGGCGTTTGTGCAGGTCTTTGAGGTCTTGAATGGTGGTGATGATCGGCATGCTGGCCCCTCGGATTGGTCAATTTTAGTTACCAATTGAGGGCGGAAAGATCAATCGGAGAAAGGAAAGTAAAAATCAAGTTGATTAGTGCGAAATCGTACCATATAAAGTACGAAATCGTACTATATATGGAGGAATTCTGGAATGCCCATCACACGCCGCAAGACACTAACATTGATCGGAGGGGGCACGATCCTTGCTGCCTCCGCTTCTGCGGGCGCCTTTTTGACCACGCGCACGCCCCATGATGCCCTGGCCCCCTGGGACGCGGCCGGTGACTACGACGACCCGCGCCTGAATGCGCTGAGCTTTGCGTTGCTGGCCCCAAATCCGCATAACCTTCAGCCGTGGCAAGTGGCGCTGGAAGGAGAGGATCGCGTGATGATTTATCATGACGCATCACGCCGTTTGCCCGAAACCGACCCCTTTGACCGGCAGATTATCATTGGCTTCGGCTGTTTTCTCGAACTGATGGTTCTTGCCGCGGGTGCTGCCGGATATGCCGTTGATCTGACGCTGTATCCCGAGGGCGAAAATGGCCCGATTGCAGGGGCGGTCTTTGCCCCCGGCGGTACACATGATCCGCTTTTTGATCAGGTGATGCACCGTCGGTCGTGCAAAGAACCTTTCGAAAACAGAGCTTTGAGCGTGGCACATGCAAATGAGCTGGAGCTTTTTGCGGATGTATACACCGACGCGCCGACCGTTGAGGCGCTGAAATCGCTGACCTGGGCCGCCTGGGAGGTTGAGGCTCGGGCCCCGCGCACGATGCAGGAATCGGTGGACCTGATGCGATTTGGCAAGGCCCAGATCAACGCCAACCCGGATGGCATTGATCTTGGGGGGCCATTCCTGGAGAGCCTGATGCTGGCCGGTGTTCTGACCCGCGACGAACAGGCCGATCCCACAAGCCAGAGCTTCAAACAGGGTGTCGAGATTTATCGGGAGATGCTGCATGCAACGCCCGCATACGCTGCCTTGGTCACCGCTGGAAATACGCGGACCGATCAGATTGAAGCGGGTCGCCGGTGGGTGCGCCTGAACCTCAAATGCGCGGGCCTGGGAGTTGCGCTGCACCCGGTCAGCCAGTGTTTGCAGGAATACCCCGAAATGGCCGAACTTCACACCCGCGCGCAGGATGTGCTGTCGTCGCCAGGTCAGACGGTTCAAATGCTCGGACGATTGGGGTACGGTCCCATGACGCCGCGCACCCCGCGCTGGCCCCTTGAAGCAAAGTTGATGAATGCCTGATAAACGTGCAGCCCTCTATTTCGACGTTTTCAATGAGATCGGTATTATCGAGCAGCTCAGTCGCGCATTGCTGGAAGCGCGTTTGCCAGGAGGGCTGATTGCGCCGCATTTTGCCGTGATCAACCATCTGATCCGGCTGGGGGATGGGCGGGCCCCCATCGATATGGCGCGCGCGTTTCAGGTGCCGAAAACAACCATGACCCATACCATCAAAGGACTGGAGGCGCATGACCTGGTGGATGTGCGCCCAAACCCGGAAGATGGCCGATCAAAACTTGTGTGGCTTACGGAAAAAGGGCGTCAAATGCGGGATCAGGCGATCGCAGACCTCGGCCCGGATTTCAAACGACTGGCCCAGGGGTTCGATACGGATCGGTTGCTGAACATCCTGCCGGTTCTGAAAGATCTGCGGGCTTTCCTGGATGAAGACCGCAATGGCACCGCGCAATCAGGCTGAATGCGCCCCATCCGAGAGCGACTTCACGAAAGCCAGAACCTCCGATACCGGCGCGCCCGCACCGATCTTGCCAACAATCGCTGAGCCGACCACGACGCCGTCCGCGACACTGGCGATGGCGCGCGATTTTTCGGGGGTGTTCACGCCAAAGCCGACGATCACGGGCAGGCCGCTCTCGCCTTTGATCCGCGCAACCTCCGGGCCCACATCGCCTGCCTGCGCTTCGGCCGCCCCGGTGATGCCGGTGATCGACACATAGTAGACAAAGCCGGAAGTGTTTTGCAAAACGCGGGGCAGGCGCTTTGCATCCGTTGTCGGGGTGGCCAGCCGGATGAAATTCAACCCTGCTGCCTGCGCAGGCAGGCACAATTCGCTGTCTTCTTCGGGGGGCAGATCGACCACGATCAGACCGTCGATACCCGCCGCCTTGGCTTCTGCAAGAAAGCTGTCCACGCCTCGGCTGTAGATCGGGTTGTAATATCCCATCAAGACAATCGGTGTCGTCTGGTCGGTTTCGCGAAAGGCGCGGGCAAGCTGCAGCGTCTTCTGCAAGGTCATGCCGCCTTCAAGCGCGCGTTGGCCCGCCAGTTGGATGGTCGGACCGTCCGCCATCGGATCGGTAAACGGCAGCCCCAACTCGATGACATCGACGCCAGCGCCCGGCAGGCCGCGCACGATTTCCAAAGAGGTTTCAAAATCCGGATCGCCTGCCATTATGTAGGAAACGAAAGCCTTCTTTCCGGCCTTGGAAAGCTCTGCAAATTTGGCGTCGATGCGGGTCATGGGGCGTGCCTTTCTTCTACTTGCCCCGCAATGCCCAAAACGCGCAGGGAAATCAATGCACCTTGGACATCCACGCGCCGGAGCTGTGCGGGCAGCGCATGAGGGGTAGAATTTCATTTTCCCCCTTACGTTTTCGACATTGGCACCTAGGTTGAGGTCATGAACTACATTCTTGCCATCCTTCTGCCCCCGCTCTCCATCTTGCTGACGGGGCGCCCGATCCTGGCGGTGCTGGTGTTTCTGATCTGGATTCCCGCGCTGTTCTTATCAGGTGGGCTGACCCATCCGATGTTCATATTGCTGGCCTGGTTTTTGATCTTTCATGCTCGCGAAGACAGACGCCAGCGCAGGGACTTGTCTTGACGCCTGAGACACCCTAGGACAAGCGCCAGCAAAAAAGGACGCGGACATGGGTTTCAAAATGGGTATCGTGGGGTTGCCGAATGTCGGCAAATCCACATTGTTCAACGCGTTGACGCGCACGGCGGCAGCACAGGCGGCGAATTTCCCCTTCTGCACCATTGAGCCCAACGTGGGTGAGGTTGCGGTTCCCGACGCGCGATTGGACCGTCTTGCCGACATCGCCAAATCGAAGCAGATCATTCCGACCCGCATGACTTTTGTAGACATCGCCGGATTGGTCAAAGGGGCGTCGAAAGGCGAGGGTCTGGGAAACCAGTTCCTGGCCAATATCCGCGAGGTCGATGCGATCGCCCATGTGCTGCGGTGTTTCGAAGATGGTGATGTGACCCATGTTGAGGGCCGGGTGGACCCGGTTGCGGATGCGGAGACCATCGAGACCGAATTGATGCTGGCTGACATCGAAAGCATCGAGAAACGCCTGCAAAACATCGTGCGCAAAGTGCGTGGTGGCGACAAGGAAGCGGTGCAACAGGAACGGCTGATGCGCGCCGCGTTGGCGGCGTTGGAAAAGGGCAAGCCCGCCCGCGTTGTTGAGGTGGATGACGAAGATGCGCGCGCCTGGTCGCTTTTGCAGCTTTTGACCACAAAGCCGGTGCTTTACGTTTGTAACGTTGGCGAAGCGGAGGCCGCTTCAGGCAACGCCCATTCCGCAAAGGTTGCGGAGATGGCTGCAAAGCAAGGCAATGCGCATGTGGTAATCTCTGCGCAGATCGAAGAAGAAATCAGTCAGCTCGAACCTGACGAGGCATCGATGTTTCTGGATGAAATGGGACTGTCTGAGGCGGGTCTCGACCGGTTGATCCAGGCAGGCTATGCCCTGTTGCACTTGGAAACCTATTTCACCGTTGGTCCGAAAGAGGCGCGTGCCTGGACCATTCGCAATGGCACCAGCGCACCGAAAGCTGCTGGCGTGATCCACGGCGATTTTGAAAAGGGATTTATCCGCGCCGAAACCATTGCCTATGACGATTTTGTGTCACTGGGTGGAGAGGGGCCCGCCAAGGAAGCTGGCAAGATGCGCGCCGAGGGAAAGGCCTACATCGTCAAGGACGGTGACGTGCTTCATTTTCTGTTCAATACATAAGCGGCACGCAGGTCGGCCAAGCGGGCGCGTTTTTGCCAAGATCGCCCAGCAGAAATTAGGATGGTTTCGCTTATTTCAGGGCATCACAGGGGCAGGAAGCGCTCTTTCTACCGTCAAGATGGGGCGCGAAGCTGGCACAGCCTTACTAAAAGGGCGGCTGACCCGTCATGTGTCTTCCTTCATCAGGCGGTCCGCTTTCTTGCGCACCAGAACCGAGCGCAAATCATGCATGGCGAGCAGCAGGTCGTCGGTCACATCTTCCAACTGTGCGGTTGTCGCACGCGACTGCGCCCACTGTGTCGTAAGGTTCAGGTGGTCGATGGCGCGGTGGATGTCATCCATGTCGCGTGTCGCAAGAAGCGCTTTGCGTTCTGACATCCAATCCCGAATGACCCCGAGATCGTTCTCCGACAGCTGGCGATTGCCCTGGGGTTTGATCTCACCATTGCGAATATTCACCACCGCAATCTGATCCATCTCGATCCGGCGCTGACGGTTTTCGGTGTCCACGCGAAAAACGGCAGCGCCGTTCTCACGCACGCGAAAATAGTATTCCGGCAGCTCGCCCGCCATGTGGTGCCCCTTGCTACGTCAACCCCGCACAGAATGTCTGAATGCGGCCACACGCCTCTTTCAAGGCCTCGTCTGACGTAGCGTAGCTGACCCGAAAGTTCGGCGAAAGGCCGAATGCCGCCCCGAAAACAACCGCCACGCCGGTTTCTTCCAGCAAAGCCGTGGCAAAGGTTTCGTCATCTGCAATGGCCGTGCCGCCTGCCGAGATCTTGCCGATGCAGCCAGCGATGGACGGATAGACGTAGAAGGCACCGTCCGGCACCGGACAGCGGATGCCCTCGGCGGCGTTCAGCATATCGACGACCAGATCGCGGCGCCTTTGGAAGGTCGCATTGTTGGGGGCGAGGAACTCCTGCGTGCCGTTCAGCGCCTCCACGGCTGCCCACTGACTGATGCTGCAGGGGTTCGAGGTACTTTGCGATTGCACCTTGCGCATCGCCTTGATGAGCTCTTCGGGCCCTGCCGCATAGCCAATCCGCCAGCCGGTCATCGCGTAGGCCTTTGAGACCCCGTTGACAGTCAGTGTCCGGTCATAAAGCTGCGGTTCTACCTGCGCCGGGGTGCAGAATTTGAAATCGTCATAGACCAGGTGCTCATACATGTCGTCGGTCATCACCCAGACATGCGGGTGGCGCATCAGCACATCGGTCAGCTGTTTCAACTCGTCCCATGTGTACCCGGCACCCGTCGGATTGGAGGGCGAGTTGAAGATCAGCCACTTGGTCTTGTCGGTGATCGCCGCTTCGAGTTGATCCGCTGTCAACTTGAAGCCCGTCTGCAACGAGGCCTCGGCAATCACGGGCGTGCCCCCCGCCAGCAGCACCATGTCGGGATAGCTCACCCAATAGGGCGCGGGGATCACCACCTCGTCCCCTTCATTCAGCGTGGCCATCAGGGCGTTGTAAAGGATTTGTTTACCACCTGTGCCCACACTGACCTGTGAGGGGGTGTAGGTCAGATCGTTGTCGCGTTGCAGTTTTTCGCAGATCGCTTTTTTAAGCTCTGGAATTCCATCGACAGCGGTGTATTTTGTTTTCCCAGAGGCAATTGCAGCAACGGCAGCATCTTTGATGTTCTGGGGAGTGTCAAAATCCGGTTCCCCGGCACCGAGACCAATAACGTCACGTCCCGCGGCCTTGAGCTCTGCGGCTTTCGTCGTCACCGCAATTGTGGGAGACGGTTTGACGCGGGCAAGTGTCGTAGACAGGAATTCCATTCTGGCCTCCGTTTGATAGGACTAAGGCCGACTCATAGGGGGCGTCCCGCCGCCATTCAAGCGCGATCATCGCAAAGGAGATCACAGCATGCACGAGACACAAGATTGGTATGGCCCCGAGACCGCAACATTCGGCGACCGGGTCGCAGCGGCGCGTGAAATGGCGGACATGTCACAGTCTCAACTGGCGCGGCGCCTGGGCGTGCGCATCAGCACATTGCGCGCCTGGGAGGATGACTTAAGCGAGCCGCGCGCCAACCGTCTGTCGATGATGGCTGGATTGTTGAACGTTTCCATGATGTGGTTGATCAACGGGCAGGGGGAAGGGCTGGACGCCCCTCTTGAAGAAGCGACCTTGCCGACATCAGCGAATGACATTTTGAACGAGCTGCGCGATCTGAGGACAGATATGATCGCCCGCGTGGAACAAATGGGCCGTCTGGAGAAGAAATTGCGGACGGCATTGAAAGAAGAAGCGCATGAAAGAGCCGCATGATCACCGCGTCAAGCGGCTGAAAATGCGGTCGATGCGGCGCGGGATCAAGGAGATGGATCTGATCCTGCAGCGTTTCGCCGAAGCCAATCTCGATACGATGGACGACGCAGGTCTCAGCCTCTATGACGCAATGCTCAGTGAGAATGATCACGATTTATATCAATGGGTTAGCGGGCAGATCACGCCGCCCGATACCTACGCTGATCTGATCGGTCGCATTGTCGAGCAGTTGCCCAAAACCTCGGCCTGAAAACGCAGCGAACGGCTTCTTTTCGCGCTTTTAACGAATTATTGGCTTTTCCCACGCAAATTCTGACCAAATTAGAACGAGTCGGAGCGCGTAGATGAGCATTCAAGATCAAATCCCTTCAGAAACCTCTGCAATGAGCCGCACGCAGGGCTTCATGGTCAACTACCTTGAGGCACTCTCGCTGGTGGAGCGTTTGCACCGCTTGTTGCTGGATGTGATCAAGGACGAATTCGAAAGAGTTGGCGTTCTGGAGATCAACGCGGTCCAGGCCCTTTTGCTGTTCAACATTGGCGACAACGAGGTCACCGCGGGTGAACTGAAGAGCCGAGGCTACTACCAGGGCAGCAACGTCAGCTACAATCTGAAAAAGCTGGTGGATATGGGGTACATGCATCATCAGCGTTGTGAAATCGATCGCCGGTCCGTGCGTGTCAAGCTGACGGAAAAAGGTCAGAAAATCCGAGAAGTGGTGTCAGAGTTGTTCTCCCGCCACGCGGATGGGCTCGAGGCCAAAGGTGTCCTGGGGCCTGATGGGATCGATGACATCACCCGGTCGCTGAAGCGCATGGAGCGTTACTGGTCCGACCAGATCCGCTACATCTACTGAAGCGCACTGACAGCCAGGCCGTCGAGTTCTTTTTTCAACTTGGCGGTCATGGCTTCTGCGTAGGCCTCAAAACCAAGAGCTGTCTGCACAAACGCCTTCGGGCCTGTGATGACCTCGGCGCGGAAGTATGAGGAGAGCTCTCCAATTTCGGATTGTCGGCGATCGCCTGTTGCCGGAGCATCCGCGCCGATGACCAGCGCATTGATCGTTATCCCACGTGCGCCGATGGCCTGTTTCACGTCTCGCGGACGCGGGCCCAGATTCGATTGTCCATCTCCTGAGATATCGAGCGTCCGTTTCCAGCAATCTTTTTGTTGATCAAGATACTGCGCGCCTAGAGTCATCGCCACACCCAAAGCCGTTCCAGGTGTCGCGTTGCGTCTTTGTGTGCCAGCCAGGGTTTCACTGACAATCGCCAGAGTTTGCGCATCAGAAATGGACGTCCAAGGGACGAGAATCGATTGATCGGCAGGTCCGCTCCACTCGAACACCATCAATGCCACGGGCGCATCGGGCGATGCCAGCAAAGCACTTACAACGTCCGGGTGATTCAAAGCTGTCACCAGTCCGTCCAACTGCAGCCTGTACTCCCGAAGATCCACCGAACCGGACACATCAAGCCCCAACGCGAGGGCCTGTCTGCAATTTGCCGCTGTCGATTGGGCGAGAGCGCATGTGACCAGCAGGCTGGTTAGCAGACTGCGCATCATCTCACCCCTTTGGTCGCAGTTCAGGGCGCGCACCATCCATTCCGATCACGGGCGGTGTCAGCTCCCGTTCAAGTTTGCGGCGCATCGCGCGCTCGTAGTCTTCGAATCCTTGCGCGATTTCGATAAATGCACCTGGCCCATGCAGCACCTGACCCTTGTAGAATGCAATCAAGCCGGTCTCCGCCTCGTAGTCCGCGCCGTTCACCACAAGCCCGTTCACCGTGACACCTTCGAATGGGAACTCGGCATAAGCTGCGGCAGGTCCGAAACCTTCATTGTTCTGGCCATCACCTGCCATATCCAAAGTTTTGTACAGACATTGGGGCGCGCGTTGCAGCAGACCCGCCCCATACCCCAAAGCATACCCCATCGCCGTCGGAAAATCGTTGTGACTTCTTTTGCTGGCGGCAATCGCTTCCGCGGCGCCGATCAGTTCTGCGGGTCCCTCTATCAGCGTCCAATCCAGCAGGATCTCCTGATTATACCGCCCCGACCACTCAAATACCGCGAGAGCAACCGGCTGATCCGTCGCAAAAAATGCAGCACTTACTTCCGGTGCCGTCAGGGCGGACACAAGCCCACCCCGCTGTAGCCTATCCTCGGCATCATCAACCGAACTGGACACGTCCAACGCCAACACCAGGGCCAGGCGGCACTCAGCCGCCCCCGCCCCGCTGGCAAAGAGCGTCAGCCCGACGATGCCGGCACGGATCACCAATGCCCGGTGTTTTCCATGCTGGCCCAAGGCTCTGCCGGTGCCAGATGGTCACCCTCTTGCAACAGCTCAATTGAGACGTTGTCGGGCGATCTTACAAAGGCCATATGGCCATCACGCGGCGGTCTGTTGATCGTCACGCCATTGTCCATCAGGTGCTGACACACGTCGTAGATATTGCCGACGCGGTAGGCCAGATGCCCAAAATGACGGCTGTCACTCGGCAACCCCTCGTCGCCATCCCAGTTATATGTCAGCTCAACAGGACACTCCTCCTGGCCGGGCGGTGCAAGAAAGACCAGCGTAAAACGACCGCCCTCGCTGTCCATCCGCCGGGTCTCTTCCAGGCCCAGCAACTTGTAAAACGCGATCGATGCATCAAGGTCTTTGACCCGGACCATCGTGTGCAGGTACTTCAGGCTCATCTCGCCCCTCCAGTTTTCAGGTTACGCTCCGGGCAAATCTAACATGCCCCGCCCCAGATGCCAGCACCATCAGACAGTTGTGATGTAGCATCAGAACATTTCCGGAATACAGCATATAGCTGTTCCGCCATGCGCTTTGCCCAGATATAGTCATCCCCGACTCACACCCGAAAAGGACCACGCCCATGCCGCTGAGCCCTGAACAACAGGCCGAAATCGACGAACAACGCAGCATACCCACACCAACACTGCGCGCGGTCAGCCCCGGCATGGAACAGCATCTCTACAAGGCGCAGCCCGTGCTTGATCACGGCTTTGTCCGTGTCATCGACTACATGGGCGATGATGCTGCCATCTGCCAGGCCGCTCGTGTCTCTTACGGCAAGGGCACTAAATCCGTTCAGAACGACGAAGGCCTGATCCGCTATCTGATGCGCCACTGGCACTCCACCCCCTTCGAGATGTGCGAGATCAAACTGCACGTGAAACTGCCCGTTTTCGTCGCCCGTCAGTGGATCCGCCACCGCACCGCCAACGTCAACGAATACTCCGCCCGCTACTCAATCCTCGACCGCGAATTCTACATCCCCGCGCCGGAACATATCAACGCGCAATCGGTGGTGAACAATCAGGGGCGCGGTGGCGTGCTGGAAGGCGATGAGGCCGCGCGCGTCCTTGAAATCCTAAAAGCCGACAGCAACCGCTGCTATGACAACTACGAAACCATGATCTCACAGGAGGGACAGGACGGTCTGGCGCGTGAGCTTGCACGCATGAACCTGCCCGCCAATGTCTATACCCAATGGTACTGGAAAGTGGACCTGCACAACCTCTTCCACTTCCTGCGCCTGCGCGCCGATGCCCACGCCCAATACGAAATCCGCGTTTATGCCGATGCGATTTGCGCCATGGTCGCCGACTGGGTGCCCGCGGCCTATGGGGCGTTCGAAGACTACCGTCTGGGCGGCGCGACGATGTCCGGCAAGGCACTGGACTGCGTGAAGCGGATGCTGAAAGGTGAGGAGGTCACGCAGGAGACTTCTGGGATGTCCAAGGGGGAGTGGCGGGAGTTTCAGTCTGTGATCGATGACTGACAATATCAGGTTTTATGTGCTTGAGTTATTGCCCTTTTGGTCCGAATTAATCGGCCTTCTCGCTGCAATATCGTGGCCAATAGCCGCAATCGTAATCGCCAGAGTTTTTCGGGACGAACTGAAGCAGTTATTTGCAAGAATGACAAAAGTCTCACTATCGGGAGCAGAATTCAGTTCGATTTCAAACAAACAGAAAACTCAAAAACTGCCAAGCGCTTTGGAGGAACTGAAAAGCTTGCCAGGTATGGAGCGTACAGACGCCATGGCAGATCTAGAAGTTGAGTTGCACAAAAACTTGGAACAATTCGAAGAGCAGGATCGGATCGACGTTTTGGTGACGGAGCTTTCGCGAGCAAGGCTAGATGTCAACTTTCTAATTATCTACCGATTGATATTTGGTTCTCAAATTAGGTTTCTTAAGCTAATGCGCGAGAGAGGTTCTTTCATCAGTTTGGTAGATGCCAGTAGCTTTTTCGAGAACTTAAAAACCTCTGAGCCCGTTCATTCAGAGAGATCGATCGAGGAATTTGTTCAATACCTTTTGAACCACGAATTAATTGTGTCGCATGACGAAGGCTTCCTTCTCACGAGCAAGGGCAATGATTTTCTGCTCTTCCTTTATCGTTCTGCACTGCCCGAAGACCTGCCGTTGTAAAACATCGACTTTGCCCGCCAAAGGCGGGCAGCGTCCGAACCGCCCCACGGGGCGGGCGCTTCGCTTCCTGGCCCTCGGTTCGGGCGCGCCAGTTGCAACCGCAACACATCACACCCACTGACCCATCGGGAACGGACCGATACACTATCTGGTCGCTTGACGAAGCACCTTTGAGCCATCGACCAATCCGACTAAACTCACCCAATGACCGATCCACGCACCGCGCTCACCAACCGCCTGAAAGCCCTCGACGCAGAGGATGCCGCAGGCCTTGATGGTCAGAAAACCGTTACGCTCGATCAGCAGGCGGTGGGGCGGCTTTCCCGCATGGATGCGTTGCAGAATCAGGCTATGGCGCAGGCCCAGGCGAGACGTCGGCAGGCGGAGCGTCAGAAGATCGCCGCCTCCCTCCAGCGCCTCGACGAAGGCGAATACGGTTTTTGCACCGATTGCGGAGAGGAGATTGCGCCCGCACGGCTCCAAGCTGACCCCGCCATCGCCCGCTGTCTCGATTGCACGCGCGGTTAGCAAAGCTGCTTGGCATTTGACAAGGCCGCCCGATCCCGCACACTTCGCCCATGTTCAACCTCGCAGACCCGCCGCCGGACTTCCCGGAGACCCCCTTTCCCTACTACGATCAATGGCTGCGCGAGACGCCCGTCTGCCCGCAGCCCGATGGGTCCTTTCTGCTCGCCCGCCATGCGGATCTGTCATCGATTTACCGAGACGTCACCCGCTATATTTCTGACAAAAAGGCTGCCTTTGCGCCGAAATTCGGCGAAGGGTCCCCGCTCTTTGAACACCATACCGCCAGTCTTGTTTTCAACGACCCGCCGCTGCACACCCGTGTCCGGCGGATCATGACTTCGGCGCTCACGCCCAAGGCCCTGAAACGCATGGAACCGGGACTGATCGCGACCGTTGATGAGCTTTTGGATCAGATGCCGGATCAGCCTGACCTGATCGGAGATTTTGCGGCCTCGATCCCCATTCAGGTGATTGGCAACCTGCTGGACGTGCCGATGTCAGAACGCGCGGCCTTGCGGGACTGGTCCCTTGCCATTCTTGGCGCCTTGGAACCGACCCTGACGGATGCACAGCTCGCGCGCGGACATCAGGCCGTTTCCGAATTCAAAGAGTATCTGCAGGACCTGATCGCCCGCAGACGCGCGCATCCCGGCGACCCGGAAACCGATGTGCTGACCCGGTTGATCGAGGGCGATGACGGCGGGCAACTGTCTGAAATCGAGCTGATCCAGAATTGCATCTTTATACTGAACGCAGGGCATGAAACGACCACGAACCTGATCGGTAATGGTATGGCGCTGCTTTGCGATCACCCTCAACAGCGCGACCTGCTGGTGCGCAATCCCGACCTCATCGACCGGGCGGTGGAGGAAATCCTGCGCTTTCGGTCGCCCAATCAGTTCGGGAACCGGCAGACGACGGTTGAGGTGTCGTTGGGTGGCTATGCGATCCCACCGGGGGCTAACCTGCATCTGTGCATCGGGGCCGCCAATCGGGATCCGAAAGCGTTTAATGCCCCGACACGATTTGAGATCTCCCGTCATCCAAACCGGCATTTGGCTTTTGCGGGTGGGCCACATGTTTGCGTCGGCCTGACGCTTGCGCGCATGGAAGGCCGCATCGCGCTTCAGCGATTTTTGAAACGTTTTCCGGACTATGCGATCACTGCGCGCATTCATGGGGGACGTATCCGGTTCCGGGGATATGCCGCGCTTTGCGCCGAAATCGCCAGATAGTCGCACTTGGGCGCATTTTGTTATCCACAGGACGTCATAAAACTGTTACGATTGAGCATGTTGAAATGGTTAGCAGTCGTTTTTCTGTCTTCGGCGTCCATGGTTGGCGCGACAACACCGATTGGTGAGGTCATTTGCGCGCCGTCAGACGAGATGCTTTCCCGGCTTGCCCAGCAATACGGGAGCGAGCGTCAGGCCAGCGGCCTGCGTGGGCGGGAACAGGTGATGGAAGTCTGGACGGACGATCGTGGAGATTGGACGATGGTGGTGCGCTACGCCTCCGGCACATCGTGCATTGTGGCCATGGGCGAGCATTGGATAGATTTCGCGCCACACGACCCGGCCTGATTAAGCTGCTCTGAGATGCGGAGATGGAAAACCCTGTGTGATCACCGGCTGGCAGGAGCAGATACGATCACCTGACGCGGCCTGTTTGTGCACATACCCAAAACAAATACGCAGCTCAGTGTCTTCATGCGGCCGATCGGCGATCGCCCGCGTTTCTGGTCTTTTGGGGTTTCCTGGGGCGTTAAAGTAGTTTCAGATCGCTGGCCATCTGCCGTCCGTCGCGTCCTTCAGAAAGTTCAAAGCTGACCTTCTGATCATCGGCAAGTCCGGTCAGGCCGGATCGTTCGACTGCTGAGATGTGCACAAACACATCTGAGCCACCACCTTCCGGCGCAATAAATCCGTAACCTTTAGTCGTGTTAAACCATTTCACGGTGCCGTTTGGCATCAGTCCCGTGCCTCCTTTTGTATTTGAGACCGCGTCAGCTCTTCCGACGCGGCTTGTTCACGCACCCAACACAAAAATTGCATTGAACACCCTTTAAGAGATTGACCTTCACATGTAAAAATCAAGGAAAACGGGTGCAAAGGTTGCGATTTTCGCGCCGAAAACCCCAAGTTGTGGGCAAATTATGCGATTTTATGGATTGAAGACCTGTGACACCTGCAGGAAGGCGCTGAAAACCTTGCCGGAGGCGGAATTCATTGATGTGCGGGCCGATGGCGTGCCGGAGGCTGTCTTGCAGGCGGCACTGGAACAGTTCGGAGAGGCGTTGATGAATACCAGATCAACCACCTGGCGCGGATTGGATGCGACCGAGCGCGAAAAGCCACCTGCTGAATTGCTCAAGGCACATCCAACACTGATGAAGCGCCCCCTGATTGTCACTGAGAGCGGCATGCATTTGGGGTGGACGCCAGCGACACAGCAGGCGCTTGGCGTCCAGTGAGATCAGGTTTGGGTGCTGCGGCCGCGCAGTGCATTGTCAAGCGACACAGGCCCGGCCCCTTTGATCACCAGAACCAGCAATACGAAAATCCAGAAGCTGCGTTGGTCCAGGATCACGCTGTCGGGAAAGCGATCAAACCACGCGCCAAAAGTTTCCTTGTGCTCAAACCCGCCGTGACCAATCAAATCCGTCAAGGATTGCACGATGATGAACCCGATCATGCCAAGCGCGGAGAGCCGTGTCAGCAGCCCCAGAACGATGAGTGCCGGCAGAATGAATTCCGCCCAGGTGCCCGCAACCACAATCGCCCAATGGTAGAGGGACAGTTGTGAGGTGTCATATGTCACCGCTTCCATCGCCTTTGGGAAAATCTGCGCGTAGGCACCGACAGAGGGCTGAAAGAGCCCGACAAAGCCTTCCCCCAATTTGGTCAGCCCGGAGACCCAGAAATACATCAGCAAAGTACCCGCGAAGACAAGGCGCGCAAGCGTCGGCAAGAGCCAGTCTGCGCGCGAGAGGCGTTCGGTGACTGAAGTGTAGGCGGAGATCATTTAGCTGTCCTTTGTCTTGAATTCTGTGAGGGCACCGGTTTGCAGCGCCTGCGACAGCGCTGCCGAGAGATCAAATGAGGGCGCGGCGGTGATCGTTGCTTCATGCGCCGACCCAAATGCCATGCCGTTTTGCAGGTGCTGAAGCCATGCTGCCCCCCCCGGCTGCAATGCATGGGGCGCGGGGTCAAATTCCGGTCGGGTGATCAGGACGTCCTGGGCCGTTGCCCGTGGTTTTGGTGCATTTGGCTCAAAATTCAGCCGCCAGATGTCATGCAGGGGCCAGTCAGAGCGCAGCACAATGGTTGCGGGCGCAAGCGCCAACTGCAGCGATATCAGCTCTTCGGAATCCGTTTGGAAAACGCTGGGGTCAATCGGCGCGGCGTCCCTCGCGTGATAAGAACGGCGCATTGCAATGTCCAAACGGGCACAGTCCTGCAAATACCCGATGTGCGAAAGCGGTTGAAAGCTTTGCAGAAATTCCGGCAGATCTTGTCCGTAGTGCATCATCAGTGGTGACGATGGCGGGTGCTGGCGCACATAGATCGCTGCCAACCGGTCAAAGGTCTGCGCACCCAGGAGCTTGTAAATCAACGGAAACGCCGTGCGCAGGGCCTCGGTCAGAGACACCACCACGTTGTTTCGGTATACGGAGAATCTGGCGCCTGCTGGGGTGTCGGAGCCGTCGAGGAGACCTTCGGGCACGGCTTTTTCCGCGTCCAGCAAAGCGCCGCGAAATGTGGCCTGTGAAACGCTCATTGTACCGGGGCGAGCGCCAGTGCCGCGCGTTCGGCCTCTGCGCGCAATACCGGCCAGTCGGGGACGTCATTGTCCCACTCGACAAGCACGGGCCTGGGACCGGTTTTCGCGAGCGTGAACGCCAGAAGGGACCACACCGGGTCTACAACGGGTTTGCCATGGCTGTCGATCAGCAGAGGGGAGCCGTGATCGTCGGAATCTTCATCATGGCCGCCCACGTGGATCTCGCCAACCGCATGCAGCGGGAAAGCCTCGATGTAGCTTTCAGCAGACAGCCCAAGGTTGGTGGCAGATATGAAAACGTTGTTTATATCAAGCAGCAGACCGCAGCCTGTGCGATGCACCAACTCAGCCAGAAAGTCGGTTTCGGACCATGTGCTTTCGGCAAAGCATAGATAGCTGGACGGATTTTCCAGCAGCATCTGCCGTCCGAGCGTTGTTTGCACCTGATCGATGTGATCAGCCACCCGCTGCAGCGTTTCGGATGTATAGGGCAGGGGAAGCAGGTCATTCAGGAATTCTGCACCATGTGTGGACCACGCCAGATGTTCCGAAAAACTGGCTGGATTGGACCAACCGACAAGCGTTTTCAGACGGGCGAGGTGGTCACGGTCAAGCGGTGCTTCGCCACCAATGCTCAGGCCGACACCGTGCACAGAAAGGGCAAACTGATCCGTCAGCGCACGCAGTTGCGCAAGAGGGCGCCCGCCGTCACCCATATAGTTCTCAGCATGGACCTCGATCCACCGCACGGGGTCTGGATCGGCGCGTAAGTCCGTAAAATGCTGAGGTTTATAGCCGACACCGGGGGCGTTTGGCAGGTTGGGCGCGCGAGGGGAGTTGTCTAACATCGTGACCCACCAACTAACTTCATGTGTCCTAGGGCATCGTTTGGTGTGAGGGTCAGCCGGCAGATCACCGCCTGACCTCGTCTTTAGCGAACCGGCTTAGGCTGGTAGATCGCGGTCCAGTTCTTCCAGCGAACCCTTGCGCTCGGTGCCGTCTGCCATCGCGGGCAGTTCGATCTCTGCGCATGTGCCTGCGTCTACCAGCGTCCAGGCGTTGCCCTGATAATCCACTGTCGATGTACCGGCACAGGTTGTGCCCGGGCCAGCAGCGCAATCATTCGCGCCCGCCAGCGAGATGCCGAAACACTTTTCTTTTGCGGCAGCCTGAGCGGTTGTCACCTGCGCTGCCATGGCTGCTGCAACTGCGCCTGCGATCGCTACGGTTTTCATTGTGTTGGACATGAATTCATTCCCTTGTTGCGGACCATTGCGGTCGTTGATGCAGTATAGGTATGTTTTTAGGCGTTAATATACCACTCACGAGCCTGTGTGTCACAGAGCTGTCAGTGGAAATTATCTCGGACGCGGAAAATCGCACTTCAAGCACCTGAAATGTTACAAAACCGGCCCCGGAAACGGTCTTTTGCCGCTCCGGGGCCGGAGTTTGTTACAACTGGTCGGGCGGTGTTGCGTCCGTGGAGAGCGCGGCGGCAACCTCATCAAGGGGTTGAACCTGTGTCTGCTTTTCACCCAGACGTCGGACAGTGACCGTGCGTTCCTCAACCTCGCGGGCACCGACGGCCAGTATGACCGGCACTTTGCCCACGGAATGCTCGCGCACCTTATAGTTGATCTTTTCGTTGCGGATGTCGGCTTCGGCCCGCACGCCGGCCGCGCGCAGCGTCTCGACCACCTCCTGTACATAGTCGTCGGCGTCAGAGATGATCGATGCAACGACAACCTGGCGTGGCGCCAGCCAGAACGGCAGCTTACCAGCCGAGTTTTCGATCAGTATGCCGATGAACCGCTCAAAGGAGCCCAGACAGGCGCGGTGCAGCATGTAAGGCCTGTGCTTGGCGCCATCTTCGCCGATGAAGGTCGCCCCCAGCCGTTCAGGCAGGTTGGGATCCACCTGGAAGGTGCCGCATTGCCATTCCCGGCCAATCGCGTCGGTCAGTTTGAAATCGAGCTTGGGCCCGTAAAACGCGCCTTCGCCCGCGTCCAGGGTGTAGGGGTGGCCAGTGGCCTTGATCGCGTTCTCAAGTGCGGATTCGACGTGATCCCAGCTTTCCTCTGAGCCAACGCGCTTTTCGGGCCGGGTCGCAAACATGATCTCGAAGCTGTCGAAGCCCAGATCCTTATAGACGGAGGAGAGGTAGTTGATGAAATCTGCGCACTCCGCCTCGATCTGATCTTCGCGGCAGAAAATGTGCCCATCGTCCTGTGTAAACCCGCGCACCCGCATAATACCATGCAGCGCGCCCGAAGGCTCATAGCGGTTACACGACCCGAATTCCGCAAGACGCAGGGGCAGATCGCGGTAAGACTTGAGACCCTGATTGAAGATTTGCACGTGGCAGGGGCAGTTCATCGGCTTCAGGGCATTGATGGCCTTTTCGCGCGCGTGTTCTTCGTCCACCTCGACGATGAACATATGCTCCTGGTATTTGTCCCAGTGGCCGGAGGCTTCCCAGAGTTTGCGGTCGACGACCTGCGGGGTGTTGACCTCTTGGTAGCCCGCGGCGCGCTGTTTGCGGCGCATGTAGTCCTGCAGGGTGGTGTAGATGGACCAGCCATTGGGGTGCCAAAAGACCTGCCCGGGGGCCTCTTCCTGCATGTGAAAGAGGTTCATCTCGCGGCCGAGCTTGCGGTGATCGCGCTTGGCGGCTTCTTCCAGCATGTTGAGATGCGCGCGCAGCTTTTCCTTGCCGGTGAAGGCCACGCCGTAGATACGTTGCAGCATCGCACGGTCGCTGTCGCCGCGCCAATAGGCCCCGGCAATCGACATCAGCTTGAAGGCATCGCCCGGCACCTGCCCGGTGTGCTGCAGATGTGGTCCACGGCAGAGGTCCTGCCAATCCCCGTGCCAATACATGCGCAATGGCTCGTCGCTTGGAATGGCATCGATCAACTCTACTTTGTAGGGCTCGCCCGCGTCTTCGTAGTGCTTGATGGCGCGCGCCCGGTCCCAGACCTCGGTACGCACCGGGTCACGCTTGTTGATGATCTCTTTCATCTTCTTCTCGATGAGGCCGAGATCTTCGGGAGTGAACGGGTCTTCGCGGTCAAAGTCGTAGTACCAGCCGTCCTTGATCACCGGGCCAATGGTGACCTGAGTATCGGGCCAGATTTCCTGCACCGCGCGGGCCATGATATGTGCGAGGTCATGGCGGACCAGCTCATTGGCCTGCTCTTCGTCCTGCATGGTATGGATTGCGACGCTGGCATCGCCTTCAATCGGCCAGGCAAGATCGTAGTGCTCGCCGTTCACGGTCGCGCTGATCGCCTTCTTGCGCAGGGAGGTCGAAATGCTTGCGGCAACATCGCCAGCGGTCACGCCAGCCGGATAGTCGCGCGCATTGCCGTCGGGAAAAGTAAGAGAGATTGAACTGTCTTTTGGGGCCATCTTGGGCACTCCTCGTCGGTTTGGCGCCTACGAGACGCCCGGTTGCGGGTATATGTGCCTGCGACATGACGGGTGCGCGGTAAACTGTCAAGCAAAACACTTGGCCTGTATACCGAAGAATACGTTGACTGCGACATTTCACGTGTTAAATCCGACATAGACCAAGAGAAGTTTCATCGCCGAGGGGAACCAGATGCCAAGCTATAACCGTACGTTTGAATTGAGTATCCACGATGTCGATCTGATCGAGGAGTCTCTGCGCGCGCGCGGTCGTGAGCTTTGCCGGATGCGGCGGGCGCTGTCTGACGAAAACCCTGCTGATTTGCAGTCGGTGACGGTGATCGAAGCCGACCAGCGCGAAAACGAAGAGCTGCTTGGGCGCCTGCACAACCAAAAGATTTTTTATCGCCCCGGCGCAACACCCTACGTCAGCGGGTAATTGCGCCGCAGGCGTTGCCCTGTCAGGCGACGTATGCCGCGTAGGCCATCAGCAAACAGCACACCCATCCACTTGTAAAAATGATCGGGCGCAACGGCAAACGCGCGAGGCCCGAAATCATGCCTGCCGCATGTGCGATCCGCAGCCAGAAAAAGGCGATGGCCGTCCAATAGGTAAGGCTCGAATAACCCCCCAGCCGATCAATGATCAGAACCAGGATGGCAAAGGGCAGCAGTTGTTCCAGCAGGTTGAGATGCGCCCGATAGGCGCGGTGGACCCAGGGACGCAGCTGCGTCAGGTCGCCGGGCCGCGTGAAATTGTCGATGGGCGCGGGGTCCGTGTTCACGCCGACGATGTAGGGGATCCACAAGGATGCAGCTAAAATACACAGCATGATCAGGATGCCCATTTCTGTGGAAAGTGTTTCTGTCGGCATGGATCAACCCTCCGCCTCTGCATGGGAAAAGCGGACGGATTGCCCGGTCTCCAGCCATGTTTTCAGCCCCGCAAGGGTGCGATGCCAACCATCAGCCACGCCTTCCTGACCGGCTGGGATATCGTAGTGCTCCAACGTGAGCATACAATTCTCGCCCTGCGGTTCGATCATGTAGACAAAGCGTGACTGTTCCAGCGGCACATCAGGGCCTGCCCAATGGGGCTCAAACGTGCTTTCAATCCGCGTTTTCGGCGTCAGCTTGGTTTCCGTCAGGACCAGCATCACGCTGTCATCGGGAAATTTCAGAACCAGCTTGTTGCCCGCGCGCACGCAGCTGCCTGCGACAAAATTATAGGCGGCATTGGCCTCTGCATCCGTCAGCGCATGCCACAGCGCGTCTTGGGTGCAGTGAATATAGGTCTGCATCATGAAATCTGGTTTGGTCATCTTCGGTGTTCCTTCAAGTTGGGTTTTGAGATTAAGCACCGCTCGTGCCGCTGGTTGCTGAAGCAGGGGCTCCACCCAGCGATCAATCGCTTCCTGCAGCGGAAGCGCGTTGAGGTAGTGGTATTTGAACCGGCCTTTTTTATGAGTCACGATCAGCTTTGCCTCTTCCAGCACGCCCAGATGCTTCATCACACCAAAACGCGTCATATCGAGCTGTACCTGCAGATCCTGCAGGCTTTGCCCAGGCTTGACGTGCAGGCTGTCAAGCAGCGTGCGACGGGCCGGATCGGCAAGAGCTTTGAAAATCGAATCCATGAATTCTTTATAAGTGAGTATTTAGTCACGTGACAAGTCGGTAACATATAAAAATTCTGCAAGGGGATTGCAGGCTCGTTCTGCTTGCGCGCATCATCGCGCCAGAAAGGACCCATCCATGACCACGCCAAACACCTTCGTCGGGCCGGAAGGCCGCAGGCTCGCCTATCACCTGACCCCGGGGCGCGGACCCTGGATCATCTTTCTGGGCGGGCTGAAATCCGACATGGAGGGAACCAAGGCGCTACACTTGGAAGACTGGGCGCGGGCGCAGGGCCGGGCATTCTTGCGGTTCGATTACTCCGGTCACGGCCAATCGTCCGAGGCTTTCGAGGAGGGGTGCATTGGCGATTGGGCAGAAGACACTTACCAGATCATTCAGGCATTGACCGATGGGCCGATTTTGCCGGTGGGGTCATCCATGGGCGGCTGGCAGGCGCTGTTGCTGGCCAAACGTCTTGCGGATCGCATCACGGGACTGGTGACCATCGCCGCAGCGCCTGACTTTACCGAGGACAGCTATTGGGCGGGTTTCAGCGATGCACAGCGCGCCCAATTGCAAGAGGATGGCCGCGTCGAAATCCCGTCTGACTATATGGAACCTTACGTGATCACATGGCGCATGATCGAAGATGGTCGCAAACATCTGGTGCTGCGATCCCCGCTCGATTTGCCCTTTCCTGTCCGCTGTCTGCAGGGCACGGCAGATACGGCCGTCAGCACCGAAACGGCATTGCATCTTGTGGACCACGCAACCTGCCCGGACATGCGCCTGACATTGGTCAAGGATGCGGATCATCGGTTTTCCGATGGACCCTGTCTTGGCATCATCGAAACGGCAATCGAAGAGATTCTGGCGCTTGCAGAATAGGAGCAGACCATGGACCAGCGGATCAGCCTGATTACACTTGGCGCACGTGATATCAACGCCCTGTCGGCATTTTACGACGCGCTTGGGTGGCAACGCACGCCTTCGCCAGACGGGGTGATCGCCTATGATCTGATTGGCCAGACGCTCGGTCTTTATCCGCTGGACAAGCTGGCCGAGGATATCGGGGTGTCCCCGGATCAGCTTGGGTATGGGGCAAGCACGTTTGCGCATAATGTAACGGCCAAAGAAGACGTCGCACCGCTGCTGGCCCGGGCTGAGGCGGCTGGCGCAAAAATCCTCAAACCAGCCCAAGACGTCTTTTGGGGTGGGCATCACGGGTATTTTTCCGACCCCGAAGGTCACATTTGGGAGATCGCGCACAACCCGTTCTCGCCGCTGCGTCACGATGGCGCTTTCCGGTGGAACGGATACGCGGACGACTGATGCGCAGCCCCAAATCCATGTGGAGCCTGGAGACGCTTGGCCGCGTGCGGTTGTCCAAGCATTTCTACATGCGAGATTTTCTCTATTCGGAAATCAGTAACATCCACGGCGTGCCCAATGTACCACCTGATCCGGAACTGGCGCTTGAGAATGGGCGCATGCTCTGCACAGAACTGCTTGATCCGTTGGAGGAAACTTTCGGCCGTCTCGCCATCAGGTCCGGATACCGGTCCCCAACACTGAATGGATATGGCAACGCGCATAAATTGAATTGCGCGGCGAATGATAACCCAATCGAGTGCCATATCTGGGATCGCGGCGCGGGGGCCGAGGCGATCGCAGGCACGTCGCTGGCCATTCCCTGGTTTGCGGATCAATACGCGCAAGGCCGTGATTGGCGTGATCTGGCCTGGTGGATCCATGATCATCTGCCCTATTCCGAGGCGTGGTTTTTTCCCAAGCTCGCGGCGTTCAACCTGGTTTGGCGACCCACCCCCTTGCGCACGATTTCGAGCTATATCGCCCCCAAGGGGATGTTGCTCCGCGCTGGTGCCGAGCCAGCGGAATCGCTGGAAGATCGCAGGGGGCGCTACGCGGACTTCCCCGCTTATCGCGGCATTAAATTCCCGCAAAACTAGAGCATATTGTGTATTTTTGGTATCTTATCCACAACATATTGATTGACCGTTGACCTAAAACGAGATTTGCGCAATGTCTCCCCTGTGTCATCAGGGGGGTGATGATTCATGGTCAGGCTGTTTTTCTATATCTTGGTTCTGTGCGCTTTTGGCCCGGGCAATGCTATGGCTCAGGCTTGCGGTGGCGACTACGAGGTGGCGCGGGGCGACAGCCTCTCGCTCATCGCCAATCGCCTCTACAAAGATGCGGGTAAATGGACGGCAATCCATACTGTGAATCGCAGTGTGATTGGTGAAGATCCCGACAAAATTCTCGTGGGCACACGGTTGGAGCTCGCGTGCATCAACGGTTTGTCCAAGGGCATGTCCCCCCGCAGCGCGGTGTCCGGCGAACGGCTAAAACTGGATGCGGTTCCCGCCAAAACCAATTTCTCGCAGCCAAGCGTTCCGCCGGTGCGTTCGACGCCTTTGCGGGTGGTCACTGGCGACGATCAGGCCCCGTTTTCGGACCACCGTCTGCCGCAGGGTGGGATGCTGGCCGAAGTGATGGACCAAGCATTGCAACGGGGTCTGACGAGCAGAACGGTCAAGACTTTCCGCATCAACGATTGGGCATCACACCTTGAACCGCTGCTAACGGGCGACCTTATGGATGTGTCCTACCCGTGGCCAAAACCGGATTGCGACGACCTGTCTGGCGCGCCCATCTGTCAGGCTTACGCATTTTCCGACCCCATGTTCGAGATGTTGATGGTGATGTTCGTGGACGCAGACAAGCCGGTTCCCCTAGCGAACACTGAGGACATCCATGGCAAAAAACTCTGCCGACCCGCGGGCCGGATGGTTTTCATGCTGGATGCTGAGGGGCGGGGATGGTTGCGAAATGGTTTGATTGAATTGGTCCGCGCGCCGACGGTTTCAGGCTGCTTCGATCTCCTGGTGCGCGGGGATGTCGATGCCGTGGTGGTGAATGAATTTACCGGGCGAAACGCGGTTGCAACGCTGGGCCTGACAGATCGTGTTACGCCGCTGCGAAACACTCCGCTTGGTATTGTGACGCTTCATGCCGTCGTGTCCAAGCAGCATCCGCAAAGCCAAAAGATATTGGCGGCGCTCAACGACGGGCTGCGAAAACTCAAGCGTGACGGTGGGTTCCAAGACATCCTTGACCGTCATTTGAGCGCGGTTTGGGCAGGTTTATGATCCGGCTTCGACCCGTCCCATGTATCTTGGCTGCGACCATGGTGGCGTTTTCGGCGCAGGCAGACATCAGCCTCCTCACCAGGCCGGACAATGCCCCGTTCACCGCGGCAAACTGGCCGGAACAAGGTATTTTCACAGAGTTGGTGTCAGCGGCATTGGCGGCAAGCCCGGCGCCGGAGCCGCACTCCATCACCTGGCAGGGCAACTGGTCCTCCCAACCGCATCTGATCAAGTCAAAGGCCTACGATATGGCGTTTCCATGGGGTCAGCCCGGGTGCGAAGTCACCGCCGCGGATGATGCCAGATGCACCGATTTTCATTATTCGGAGCCCGTGATCGACGTGGTTATTCTGCTCTTCGTACGAGCGGAAGATGAATTTGAGTTCGACCAGAATGCGGATCTTGCGGGGCGCACCCTGTGTCGGCCTTCCGGTTCGCTCACCCATGATCCGAACGGATTTGAAGCCCAGTGGCTACCGAATGACGCCCTAAAGGTACGACGGCCTGAGACGCTTGGGGCGTGTTTCGACCTTTTGATGGCGGGCAGGGTAGATGCCGTTGCCGTCAACGAATTCCAGGGCGTCCAGCACATGTTTGCGGCGGGGCTGACGGAGAAGGTGGTGCCTTTAACCCGCCCTCTCGCCACCCAATCGTTGCATGTGGTGATCTCAAACACCCATTGGCGCGGCACCGCCCTGATGTATCGGTTCAACGCGGGGTTGGCGAAACTGAAACAGACAGGCGCCTACGCCGAAATCCTGTCCCGTCACATTGCGATCTATTGGGAGCGGCTCAAAGGCTGAGTTTTGCCGAAAGCGCCGCGCCTCAGCCTTGCGATTGCGCGCATAGCGGGTAAGACTGCCTTCAAGATCGCGGATCACGGGGCATTTCATGAGCAGCACGCAGCGCCACTCTGGCAGGAGGCTTCGGCATGGCTGAGCCTTTGGTGCTCCTGCCCGGAATGATGTGCGATGCGCGGCTGTTCGGGCCCCAAATCGCAGAACTGTCCGCGGATCTGGCGGTGATGGTCGCGCCGATCACGCAAGGCGAACGGATTGAAGAGATTGCCTCGTCCTTGCTTGACCAGTTGCCAACCCGGTTTGCCCTCGCGGGTCTGAGCATGGGCGGCATCGTGGCGATGGAGATTTTGCGCCGGGCGCCGGATAGGGTAACGCGTATTGCCCTGATGGATACCAATCCCCTCGCCGAAACCCCGCAAATCGCAGCGGCGCGCGAACCTCAGATCGTCGCCGCGCGCACCGGTCGCATGCTGGATGTGATGCGTGAGGAGATGAAGCCGAACTATCTTGCACCCGGTGCACATCAACAGGATGTCCTCAATCTGGTGATGGATATGGCCGAAACCCTGGGGGCGGAGGTGTTTGTCCGTCAGTCACGCGCGCTGCAGCGCAGGCGTGATCAACAAAGCACATTGCGAAAATGCAAGGTCCCCACGCTTGTGCTATGCGGGCGGCACGATGCATTATGCCCGGTGAAACGGCATGAATTCATGTCGGAACTGATCCCCTATGCGACACTGCGGATCATGGAGCATGCGGGGCATCTGCCGACCTTGGAACAACCTTCCGAGACCACCCAGGCCCTGCGGGACTGGATGGGGCTGCCGCTGGTGCTCAGATAGTCGCGCGGATCAGGCCGCTGCGTTTTTGTTTGCAGCTTTGCGGGGTTTTTTGGCGGGCTTGCCGCTGTTGGCGTCAATGAAGTCCAGCACCAGTGGGCGGATGTTTTTGCGCCAGCTCTTGCCCGCAAAAATACCGTAGTGGCCCGCGCCCTCTTCCACGTGGCTTGCCTTTTTGTTGTCCGGCAGGCCGGTGCACAGGTCCAATGCTGCAATGCACTGTCCAGGGGCCGAGATGTCGTCCTTTGAGCCCTCAACCGTTTTGACCGCGACGGTTGTGATCTTGCCGATATCCACTTTCTTGCCCTTCACGACGAATTCGTTCTTGGCAATCTCCCCGTTCTTGAAGATGCGCTCCACCGTGCTGAGGTAGAATTCGGCGGTCATATCCATCACCGCGAGATATTCATCATAGAACCGGTTGTGCTTGTCGTGATCGGCTGCTTCGCCGCGTGTGACACGACCGATCTGATCGGCAAACGCCTTGCTGTGCTTTTCGGCGTTCATCGAGATGAAGGAATTCAACTGCAACAGCCCAGGGTATACCATGCGCCCGACGCCGGGGTATTTGAAACCAACGCGCTGGATCATCAACTCCTCGAGCTGACCCATCGTTACCCGGTGGCCAAAGTCGGTCACATCGGTCGGCGTTGCATTCGGATCGATCGGGCCGCCGATGAGGGTCAGGCTACGGGGCTGCGCTTTGGGGTCTTCTTCGGCCAGATAGGCGGTGGCGGCCAGGGTCAGCGGGGCGGGCTGGCACACGGCAATCACATGGGTGTCCGGCCCAAGCTCCCGCATGAAATCCACCAGATAGAGCGTGTAATCCTCAATATCGAACTTGCCGGCGCTGACCGGAATGTCGCGCGCATTGTGCCAGTCGGTGATGTAGACATCCGCGTCGGGCAACATGCTGATCACGGTGGAGCGCAGCAGGGTGGCATAGTGACCGGACATGGGTGCCACCAGCAATAGCTTGCGGCTTGGCAGGTCGCGACCGGGCACGATGAAATGCAGAAGGTCCCCGAAATCCTTTTCCATCACGATCTCGGTGCTGACCACATGGTCTTGTCCGTCGCTTGATGGCACAGCCGGAATGTTCCAGTCCGGCTTTACAATCATGCGCTGGAACGTGCGCTCCGTGACTTCACCCCAGGCTGTCATCCATGCCAAACCGGGGTTTGGAATCATCGAGAAAGCCGGGTATGATCCCATGGCAAGGGCCGTAGCGCCCAGCCATTGGTTCGTGTTGCGGATGGTTTCCATGAGGTCATAAGTGGCCATATAGCGCATAGGGGTCTCCTTGTAACAATCCGGGTGCACCGGTAAACACAGTCGCTTCGCCCCCTGAAAGCCAACGACATAATGCTGCAACTGCGAACATACGAGGGATAGGTTAATATGACAACAGGAACTGACAGTGAGGTGATCCCCTCGGGAGAAACGCTTGAGAGAATGACGGAAAATCTCAAGAAAGTTGAGGAACTGTCAGAGAGATTGCAACGGGTTCTGACCAATCGTCAGACGCATCACCCGGCTTTGGATGGCCCGAATCAAGAGCTTTTTGGGCGCGCAGCGCAGGCGTATTGGGCGGAAGCGGTGAACAATCCCGCGAAAGTATTCGAGCATCAGATGTCCTATTGGGCGGACACGATGAAGCAGTTTGTGCAGGCGCAGCAAGAACTGGCGAAGGGCAAATTGTCAGCCCCCGAAGATCCGGGCCCAAAGGATCGGCGCTTTGCCAATCCGCTCTGGGATACGCACCCCTATTTCAACTACGTGAAGAAACAATACCTGATCAACGCGGATGCCTTGAACACCGCAGTTGATGATGTCAGCGATCTCGATCCTGAGGAAAAGAAGCGGCTGACCTATTTTGCGCGTCAGATCGTCGATCTGATGTCCCCGACCAATTTTCTGGCCACAAATCCGGATGCGCTGGAAAAAGCGCTTGAGACCGAAGGGCAAAGCCTCGTGCATGGGCTGGAGAACCTGATCCATGACCTTGAGGCGAACAAGGGCGAGCTGGTCGTAAAGCTCGCGGATGAAACGGCCTTTGAGCTCGGTCGCAACATCGCCACAACGCCGGGCAAGGTGGTTTATCGCAACCGGATGATGGAGCTCATTCAATATGAGGCCACGACCGAAGAGGTGCATAAAACCCCGCTGGTGATCTTCCCGCCATGGATCAACAAATTCTACATTCTGGACCTGAAAGCGCAGAACTCTCTTGTCAAATGGCTGACCGATCAGGGCTACACCGTCTTTATGGTCTCCTGGATCAACCCGGACCCGACCTATCGCGACATCGGGATGGAAGACTACGTCGAAGACGGCTATCTGACCGCGATTTCAGAGATCAAGCAAATCACGGGCGAAAAGCAGGTCAACGCGGTCGGCTACTGTATCGCGGGCACCACATTGTCGCTGACCCTGTCTTTGCTCAAGCAGCGTGGCGACAAATCGGTGAAATCCGCGACGCTCTTTACCGCGCTGACAGATTTTTCGGATCAGGGCGAATTTGCACCCTTCCTGACCAATGATTTTATTGACGGGATCGAAGAAGAGATCGCCGATAAAGGCGTGCTGCCATCGGTGATCATGGCGCGCACCTTCTCCTTTCTCCGCTCGAATGATTTGATCTACGGTCCCGCGATCAAGAGTTACATGATGGGCGAAACACCCCCGGCGTTCGATCTGCTGTATTGGAATGGGGATGGGGCGAACCTGCCGGGCAAGATGGCGATGCAATACCTGCGGGGCCTTTGCCAACGGAACGAACTGGCGCAGGGCGGGTTTGATCTGATGGGCCATAAGCTGACACTGGAAGATGTCGACATCCCACTCTGCGCGATCGCCTGCGAGACAGATCACATCGCTGCCTGGAAGGACAGTTATCGCGGGGTCCAGCAAATGGGTGCCAAGGACAAAACATTCATCGTCACCCAATCGGGGCATATCGCCGGCATCGTCAATCCGCCGACCCGCAAAAAATACGGCCACTATACAAATCCGGATTTATCGCTGGATTATTCCGATTGGCTGGAAGATGCGGATTTCACCGAAGGCTCGTGGTGGCCGCGCTGGGAAAGCTGGTTGAAAAAGCGTTCCGGAAAGATGATTCCCGCACGTATTCCGGGAGATTCGAGCCACCCCGTCCTCTGTGATGCGCCCGGAACATATGTGGCCAAGAAGGCAACCCTTTGATTTCATATTGAATTTATGGTCTAAAATTTTTATGCTGCGGTGCAGAAAAAATACTTGAAATGCCGCACTGCAGCATGTATATCCTTTTCCAGACGCAGAAAGCCGGGATGATCCGGAAAGCGACAAAAGGATTTTAGACATGACAAAGACACCTGACATGACCGCCGTATTCAAAGACGTTCTGGGCGCATTCCCAGTGGACACAGCTGCAATGGAAGACGCGTTCAAAACAACCGCTTCCCTGAATGAAAAACTGTCCGGCGTTGCGCTGACAGCTGCAGAGAAATCCACCGAGATCTCCAGCAAATGGACACAAGACACACTGGCCAAACTGGCCGACATGTCGAAAGCAAAATCAGAGCCAGTTGATTACGCAAAAGCGATGACCGATTTCGCATCCGCGTATTCCGAAGCCGCTGCTGAGCACATGGCCGCTTTCGCTGAAGTTGCGAAAAAAGCGCAAATGGAAACTGTCGAGCTGATGATGGCTGCTGGCAAAGACATGAGCGAAGACGCTTCTGCCGCTGTCAAGAAAGCCACAAAAGACGCAACAGCTGCTGTCAAAAAAGCCGCAACTGCGAAGTAATTCGTCTCCCAGTTAGCGCCTACTTCCTCCCTGAACGGCGCCAACTAAGAGGGCGGGCTTTTTGGAGCCCGCCCTTTCTTTTTACAAATCTGTGTCTTAAGCTGCACTGCAGCGTCTGATGAGGGAGAACTCGCGTGGCGGAAAAAGACAAACCATTGCTGATCAAACGATACGCAAGTCGGCGTCTCTATAACACCGAAACGAGCGATTACGTCACGCTGGAAGATATCGCCTCCCTGATCCGGGAAGGGCGTGAGGTTCAGATCGTTGATCTGAAATCCGGCGACGATCTCACCCGTCAATACCTGCTTCAAATCATTGCAGAACACGAAAGCCGCGGGGAAAGCGTCCTGCCGGTTGATGTGCTCAATGATCTGGTGCGCAGCTATATGACCCCAGGCTCCAGCGTGGTGCCGCAATTCCTGCAGGCGTCCTTTGAAATGCTGCGGGATGGCCAGTCACAAATGATGGACAAGATGACCGCTATGAATCCAATGGCGAAAATGCCCGGATTTGAACTAATGCAAGCGCAGCAACAGGCCTTCATGAAAGCCATGACCGGTGGCCTGGGCGGAGGCAGTGGCTGGAGCGCGCCAGATAAGGACGAGCCTGCCGAGGACCAGGAGAGCGCCGAGGATCTCGACGCCATCAAAAAGCAGCTGGCAGAGCTTCAGGATAAACTGTCCAAGTTGAAATAGCGCTCAGGCGACCGCAGATGCCTGCGGTGCCATGACAGTTTCGATTGCCGCCAAGAGCACATCCGTTACCGCATCCAGCTCCCCGGTTTTCAGCCGCACCGGCAGGCGCACATCACAGGCCTTCATCAGCATTTCGCGCGTTTGCGGCAATTCGGGCAGATCCTTGATGAACTGCCAGTTCCAGAAGGCGCGGGCGTTATCGGCGCTCTGACCAAAGACCTGCACCTTGACGCCCGCCTGATCCGCAGCCTTTGCAAAGCCGGTAATCGCGCTGTTGTCCAACCCGACAAGATTGAACTGAATGCTGTCAGGGGCACGCTCCTCACCCTCTAGCGGTTCCGGGACATCGATGAAGGGCGAGGCATTTAGCCGCGCAGCGACGTAGTCATGATTGTGCCGGCCATCCCGAACCCGTTGCGGCAGCGCGTCCAGTTGCGGACGAATGAGGGCTGCCGAGAGGTTGTTCAGGCGCAGATTATAAAGAGGTAGCTTATTCTGGTGGCGCGAAAAGGCTTCCAGAAGCACCGGGTGTTTCTGCCAATTGTGCTCATATGCGCCCGACATGATGATGGCGCGTGCCACCAGATCAGCGTCATCCGTGATCAGAATGCCGCCTTCGCCAGCATTGACCATCTTGTAGGATTGAAAGGAAAAGCACCCGATTTTGCCGATGGTCCCGATTTTGCGACCCCGCCAGAGTGTGCCCAGAGAATGTGCGGCGTCTTCGATCACCGGAACGCCTGCCGCGTCACAGAGCTGCATGATCGCATCCATGTCAGAGGTGTGCCCGCGCATGTGGCTGATGATCACGGCGCTGATCCCATCTGCAAGCTTCGCAGCAAAATCATCCAGATCAACGCGGTAATTCTCGCCCACTTCGCACAGAACAGGGCGGCAATCGGCGTGCACAACCGAGGAGGGTACCGCGGCAAAGGTAAATCCGGGGATCATGACCTTGGCCTCCCGCGGCAAATCCAGCGCTTTGAGGGATAAAAACAGCGCAGCCGAGCAAGAGGAGACGGCCAATGCGTATTTACTACCCATCATCTGGGCGAACTCCGCTTCCAGCAGCGACACAGGCGCGTCGTGCGCCGCGGTGTAGCGAAACAGATCGCCGGTTTGCAAAAGGCGCTCAATCTCTGCGCGTGCCGCGTCAGGGATCGGCTCTGCGGTGTGCATATCTGGCAGCATCATATTTAGAATTCCCAAATTGAAGTTTTCGAAATTCTAAATCAATGGTGTCTGCGGGCCAAGCGAATCTTTTGTGACAGGGGATTTCGGCTAAAATCCAAGCCGGTCGCGCAGCGCGTACCAACTCATAGCCAGCACCAACAAGGGGCTACGCAGCGCGCCACCACCTGGAAAAGCGGGTGTTGGAATGGCGCCCATGGTGTCGAAGCCGTCTGTCTGCCCTTCAATCGCCAGCGCCATCAATTGACCGGCATGGGTCGCCGTTCCGACGCCGTGGCCGGAATACCCAGACGCGGAGAGAACATTGGGAGCGACACGGGCAAGATAGGGAAACCGTTTCATCGTGATGCCGAGTGTACCGCCCCAGGCGTAATCAATCTTGACGTCTCTCAGGTGTGGAAAAACGATCTCCATCGGTTTGCGCACGGTGGCGGCGATGTCCCTGGGAAAGCGGTAGCCATAGCTTTCGCCACCGCCAAAAAGCAAACGACCATCGTGGCTGAGCCGGAAGTAATTCACCACAAACCGGCTGTCGGCCACCGCAATGTCTTGGGTCAGAACCTGCTTCACACGGTCGCCCAACGGCTCTGTCGCGATGATGAAATTGTTGATCGGCATCACCCGGGCGGAGACCGAGGGCGCAAGGGACGACAGATACCCGTTGCAGGCCAGGACCACATGGTCGGCCACCACGCGCCCCGCATCGGTTCGGACCGTGGCGGGAGTGCCATGTGCCAGCGTGTGCACGCAGGAACGTTCATAGATTTCAACGCCTGCGCCCTTGGCAGCACGCGCCAGCCCGAGCGCGAAGGCCAGCGGGTGCAGATGGGCCGCGCCCATGTCTAGCACACCGCCCTGATAATCGGGGGAGGGGCAAATTTCATGGCATTCCGTCGCGGTCAAAGCGCGGATGTCGGAATACCCGTAGGCAGAATTGAGCAATTCCGCATAGTCATGCAGATGTGTCACATCGGATTGAGATGACCCGGTCCAGGCGATCCCAGGTTTGAGATGGCAGTCGATCTGATGCTGGTGGATCAGGGATTTCACCAGCGCTTTTGCGTCTTCGCCCAGATCCCACAGGGCTTTCGCGCGCGTCTTGCCCACCATCTTTTGCAGCGCATCCTGTTCGACCCGCTGACCACTGCCCAATTGCCCACCATTGCGGCCCGATGCGCCAAAGCCGACGTGGTGCGCCTCCAGCACGACCACGCGCCGCCCAGCCTGCGCCAAATGCAATGCCGCTGAGAGACCCGTGTAGCCCGCACCGATGATACAGACGTCGGCTTTGACCTCGCCCTTCAGGCTGTCAAACGGCGCGAGCGTGGGCGTGCTTGCGGCGTACCAACTGGGCGGATACTGGCCAAGGGTGTCATTGGCGTAGAGCAGGTTCACAGAGATGGGCTCCTGTTTCCGGGTCGGTGCCTTGTGACGGTGTCAGACGTTGAGCAACAGGTGCTCACGCTCCCAGGGTGAGATGACCTGCAGGAATTCGTCGTATTCGGCACGTTTCACGATGGAATAGACGCGCGCGAACTCCGGTCCCAGCACCTCGTGCAATTCAGTGGCCCCTTCGAAGAGGTCGAGCGCGGAGCCAAGTACACGCGGGATATCCCCTTCTCCATCATAGGCATCGCCCTTGAACTCGTCGCGGGGGTACTGGCCCTGGACAAGACCCAGATAGCCGCAGGCCAGGCTCGCCGCGATGCCCAGATAGGGGTTGCAATCCATGCCCGCAAGCCGGTTTTCCACCCGCCGCGCATCGGGATCAGACAGCGGAATGCGAATGCCTGTGGTGCGGTTGTCACGCCCCCAGTGCAGGTTGATGGGGGCAGCCTGATCTTTCACATAGCGCCGGTAGCTGTTCACATAGGGCGCGATCACCGCGAGCGCCGCTGGCATGTGGTTCTGCAGCCCAGCAATGAAATGCAAAAACGCATCTGTTTCCGCGCCCGAGGCGTCGGAGAAGAGGTTCTGCCCGTTGGACGTCTCAAGCACCGAGTGGTGAATATGCATGGCACTGCCGGGTTCATCCGCAATCGGTTTGGCCATGAAGGTGGCAAAGCAGTCGTGCCGCAGGGCCGCCTCGCGGATCAGCCGTTTGAAGTAGAAAACCTCATCCGCCAGTTTCACCGGATCGCCGTGGCGCAGGTTGATCTCCAACTGGCCTGCGCCGCCTTCCTGCGTGATGCCGTCGATCTCGAAACCCTGTGCCTCGGCGAAATCATAAATGTCGTCGATCACCGGGCCAAACTCATCCACCGCAGTCATCGAATAAGCCTGGCGGGCGGCAGCGGGCCGGCCCGACCGGCCCATCATCGGCTTGATGTCATGCGCCGGGTCGAGGTTCCGCGCGACCAGAAAAAACTCCATCTCGGGGGCGACTACCGGCTCCCAGCCCTTGTCTCGATAGAGTTGGCACACTCGTTTGAGCACATTGCGCGGGCTGAATGGGACGGGGTTGTCCGCCCGGTCATAGGCATCGTGGATTACCTGCAACGTCCAGTCACCGGTCCACGGCGCGGCGGAGGCTGTGCTCATATCGGGCTTCAGGATCATGTCCTTCTCGATGAACCCGTCCTCTCCCGCAGCTTCCCCCCAGTCACCGGTGATGGTCTGGTAAAAGATGCTGTCGGGCAGGTGAAAGAAATCCTGCCGCGCGAATTTGGACGCGGGCACCGCCTTGCCCCGCGCAATGCCGGGCAGATCGGAAATGATACATTCCACTTCATCCAGCCGCCGCCCTTCCAGATAGGTCTGCGCCGCTGCCGGGAGTGTATGTGTCCAATCGGCCATCAGGCCCTCGCTTTCTTGAAAAAATCAGCCATGGTCTGCGCGACAGCCATGCGGTCCGTTGGGGTGTCCAAATCCGCACTGGCCCGGTGCAGCAGCGCATTCGGGACGACCCCTTGTCCGCGGGTCTTGATCAGACCATCGATGAAATCCGATCCGTATTCGGGGTGCGGTTGGATGGTCCACATCTGGTCACCATAGAGCAGTGCCGCGTTCTCGCAAAAATCGTTACGACCGATCACCTCGGCCATATCCGGCTTCTCTACCACCTGATCCTGATGCCAGGCGTTGACGCTGACCGTTTCCCCATCCATCTGGTATTCGGTGCGCCCAACCGCCCAACCGCCAGCGAATTTCTCGACCCGCCCGCCCATGGCCTGTGCGATGATCTGATGTCCGAAGCATACACCGATCATCGGGCGTTTGGCGGCGTAAGCGGCGCGGATGAAATCCTCCAGCGGCGGTATCCAGGCGTGGTCTTCATAAGCGCCATGTTTGGACCCGGTGATCAGCCAGCCATCGGCCTCTTCGACGCTGTCCGGAAAGATGCCGTCGACAACAGACCAGCCCTGGAAGGTGAAGCCGTGCCCGTCCAGCAGCCGCGCAAAATACTGGTCGTAAAGCCCGCCCGCCATCAGGGTGTCAGGAGGGTGTCCGGTGATCAATATGCCGATCTTCATGAGGTTCTCATACTGTGTCGAGGTAGATTGTAACCTGCTCTGCCGGTGTCAATTCCTGCATGTAGTGCAACTCCTGCCGTTTGGTCAGCACAAGGTTCCGGATCAGGTCGGGCGCAAAAATGCGGGCAATCTCGGCATCTGCTTCAAAGGCGTCGATGGCGGATTTCCAGTCGCCGGGGATCTGAGGCAGATCCGCGGCATAGGCGTTGCCGGTGATCGGCTGTGGCGGCTCCTTGGCATCTTCGATCCCATTGATCGCCGCGCCCAGAACGGCGGCCAGCATCAGATAGGGGTTCACATCCCCGCCCGCGACACGGTGCTCAATACGGCGCGCGGCGGGGGGGCCTGATGGGATGCGAATGGCGGAGGTGCGGTTTTCATAGGCCCAGCTGATGCCCGTGGGTGCGTGTGATCCCGGCACCATCCGGTCGAAACTGTTGGCATGTGGCGCAAAGATCAGTGCCGATCCCGGCATGGCGTTGAGACACCCCGCCACCGCGTGGCGCAACACATCCGTGCCGTCGTCACCACCGTTGTCAAAGACGTTATTGCCCTCTGCATCCAGCACCGAGAAATGCATGTGCAGCCCGGAGCCGGAGTAATCCGCATAGGGTTTGGCCATGAAACTGGCAGCAAACCCGTGCCGCCGCGCCAGCCCCTTGACCAGCATCTTGAAGAGCCAGGCATCATCCGCCGCGCGCAACGCGTCATCACAATGCATCAGGTTGATCTCGAACTGTCCCAGCCCGGCTTCGGAAATCGCGGTGTCTGCGGGAATGTCCATCTCTTCGCAGGCGTCATAGAGATCGGTGAAGAAGGTATCGAATTGATCCAGCGCGCGCAGCGACAGGATTTCACCGGCGACGCGCCGTTTCCCCGACCGGGGGGAGGGCGGTACCTGCAGCTTGCGGCCCGAGTCGTCGATCAGAAAAAACTCCAGTTCGACCGCGCACACCGGTGTGAGCCCGCGCGCCTTGTATCGGTCCAGCACCGCGCGCAAAGCATGGCGCGGATCACCATCGTAGGGGCGCCCGTCTTCGTGAAACATCCAGATCGGCAGCAGGGCCGTTGGCGCATCCAGCCAGGGCATCGGCATGAAACCACGCTCGGTTGGTTTCAAAACGCCGTCCTTGTCGCCGCTTTCGAACACGAGGGGGCTGTCGTCGATGTCCTCGCCCCAGATGTCGAGGTTCAGCACTGACATCGGAAACCGGGTGCCGCCTTCGACGGCTTTATCTGCATAGCGCGAAGGGATGCGCTTGCCCCGCGCCTGTCCGTTCAAATCTGCCGCGGCCACACGGATGGTGCGGACCTGAGGATTTTTGCGGAGCCAATTCTTCATATGTCACCGATGCGGTGGGCTGGTGAGAGGCCAAAGACCTATCGCATGGCCAGCGCCACAAATAATTTGATCAAATTCAGGGATACTACCGGATCAGGTTCGGGCGCAACCTGATTTTGCGGCGCATGTTTTGCGGCAAATGGCGGTTCAGGCGGGCGTTGACCAGCCCAAAGGTGCCGATCACGACCAGCGTCAGAAGGATGAAATAGAACGCCAGAATGGGGTAGGGAATAAAGGGATTGAAGGTCTTGTCCGCAAAATAGCTGGCGTAATAGAGCGCATCGCCCCGTTGCTGCCAGGCCGGAAAGCCGGAGAAAAAGACCAGCGCCGTGGCATGGAAGAGAAAGATCGCCTCATTGGTATAGGCGGGCCAGGCGAGCCGCAGCATGGTCGGCCAGATCACCCGTTTGAACCGCGACCATCCGGACATGCCGTAAGCGTCGGCGGCCTCGATATCGCCCTTGGGGATGGACAGCAGCGCGCCATAGAAAATCTCGCCGGAATAGGCGGCCGTATTGAAAAAGAGCACAATCAGCGCCCCCAACCACGCAGCGGTGAAAGGGTCAAAGAAGGGCGAGACGGATTTCAGGTTGAGAAACAGGAAGTATGCGAAAAAGAACTGGATAAACAGGGGTGAGCCGCGAAAGAGGAAGATGAACCATTCCGCAGGTTTGCGGAAGATGGCGCTGGAGGAGGCCTTGCCCATGGCCAGTGCGGTCGCAAGGAAAAAGCCCATCATGAGTGCGAAAAGCCCAAAGTAGATGTTCCAGATCATGCCTGACCCGATCAGCGTGAACTGCTGACACAGCGTGAAATCGTCACGTGGCAAAAGGCGTTCGCCGATCCCGATGGCGCGCAGACCGTAGTCTTGTATCGTAGCCCAGCAGCTCACGCGGTGGCCTTCCGCTGTGCTTCGCCACCCGCCGTGGCCTGACCATGGGTCAGACGTGCCATGATCCGCGCAAGCACGATTTCCGAGACCCGCGTAAAGGCGAGATAAAAGACCAGCAATGCGAGGAAATACCACATCCGCCAATCCCCATGCGGATAGTCGGTGAAACGTGGTGTCTTGGTCCCGCCCAACTCACGCGCCCAGTAGACGATGTCTTCGACACCCAAAAGGAACAGCAGCGGCGTGGCTTTGATTAAAACCATCCATAGATTGCTGAGACCGGGCAGGGCATAGACCCACATCTGCGGCACCAGCACGCGCCAGTAGGTCTGGCGGCGGGTCATGCCGTAGGCTTCTGCCGTTTCCAGTTGTGCATGGGGCACCGCGCGCATGGCACCAAAGAGGACATTGGCAGCAAAAGCACCATAGACGATGGCAAACGTCAGGATCGCGATCGAAAACCCATAGGTTTCATGCACCCACTGCGGCGCGTTGCCCAGCGGCATTTTCGCGGCCTGACAGACAACAAAGTCGTTGCCTTGCCAGATGGGTTGGGACCAGTCAGGGCATTTCACCTTATGCCGCAGGTATTCGATGATCTGATCCAGCGCGATGACGAAAAAGAGGAAAAAGGCAATCTCCGGCACGCCCCGGACGATGGAAATATAGGTCTGCCCAAGCCACCGCAGGGGCGCAAAGTGCGAGCGCGCGGCAGAGGCGCCGCCAAAGCCAAAGAGCAATGCAATCGGGGCGGTGATCGCCAACAGGGTCAATACCGTCAGCACGGACCAGTAAATGGACATGTGCTTGCCCGTGGTCAGGTAACACGCCATCCACTGCCAATCGGGCAAGGTGCTGGGATCTGTGCAAAAACTAAAAATGGCGGCCTCTTAAATATGAGGGGGCGGCACACGGCCGCCCCTTCTGGTCGATCAGAACTGTCCGGAAATTTCCCATTTTGCGAGCAATTCGTTCAGGGAGCCGTCTTCCTTCATCGAGGCAATGGCGGCGTTGAACTTCTCTTTCAATTCCGTGTCGCTTTCACGCAGACCCAGGCCAATCCCGCCACCGAGCAGCTCTTCCTGCTCCAACATGATCAGGTCAGCATCGGCGTCTGCAATCGGTGTCAGGAAGGCCTTATCGGCCAGCACGGCGTCAGCCTCGCCATTCTTGACCGCGGCGATGGTTTCTTCTGGCGTTGCGAATTCCACCAATGTGGCGCTGCCTTCCGCGATGAAGGCGGCCTGGATGGTGTTGGTCTGCGCCGCCAGAACGCCGGACTCGAGGTCTGCGTCCTCGGACATCGCGATGTAGCCCGATGGGTCAGGCAGCGTGTAGTTCTGAGTGAAATCAATCACTTCATCGCGCTCGTCGGTGATGGACATGCCCGCGATGATCACATCGTAGTTGCCGGACACCAGGTTGGGGATGATGCTGTCCCACTCGTTGGTGACCCATTCGCAGGTCAGCTCGGCGCGCGCGCAAAGCTCGTCGCCCAACTCGCGCTCGAACCCCGCAACTTCGCCCGCATCATTGAGGAAGTTGTAGGGAGGGTAGGCGCCCTCGGTGCCCATGCGAATGGTTTTCGCGTGGCCGTCTGCCAGCGCCATTCCTGCTGTCAGGGCAAGTGCTGCGGATGTCAGAATAAGTGTTTTCATGGTGTTTCTCCCGTTATTTTTATTTGGGTTACGCTGCGTGGGTTGCCGAAAGGAAACCGCGCAATCGTTCGGATTTGGGCGCACCAAAGAGTGTCTCTGGCGGCCCCTGTTCTTCGATCAGACCGGCATGCAGAAAGACCACATGGTCAGACACATCCGCGGCCAGTTTCATATCATGTGTCACAATCATCATGGTGCGTCCTTCGGATGCAAGATCCTTGATCACCCTGACCACTTCCTGTTCCAGCTCTGGATCGAGGGCGGAGGTGGGTTCATCAAACAGCAAGGCTTCGGGCTCCATGCAAAGCCCCCGCGCGATGGCGGCGCGCTGCTGTTGCCCGCCGGACAATTGAGCGGGATAGACATCGCATTTGTCGCCAATGCCCACTTTATCGAGATACATGCGCGCCGCGTGTTCGACCTCGTCCCGGTCCCGTCTAAGCACTGTCAGTGGTGCTTCCATGACGTTTTGCAGGATGGACATATGCGCCCACAGATTGAATTGCTGAAACACCATTGACAGGTTTGTGCGAATGCGCAGGACCTGATCCGCGTCCGCCGGGCGCCGGTTGTGACCTTCGCCTTTCCACGCGACCGGCTCTCCCTTGAATATGATCTCGCCTTGCTGGCTGTCCTCGAGAAGGTTGCAGCACCGCAGCAGCGTCGATTTTCCGGACCCGGAGGACCCGATCAGGGAAACCACATGACCCTTTGGCGCCGTGATGCTCACGCCTTTGAGCACTTCGAGCGCCCCATAGGCTTTGTGCAGGTTTTTGATTTCGATAACCGGTGGTTGAGTGGACAAGGGGCACGTTCTCATTGTTGATTCAAGGCGGTATAAGGGGTCAAAAATACTGCATTTGCAATGTTGAAAGCGGGGAAACGGGGTTTCCGAAGGATAACTTTCGCAGAATCCGCGGTATCGGCGGCAATTCAAGCAGGCGGAAGCGGTTCAGCCAGATAAGTGCTGGCCGGAATCGCGACCAGGCCTTTAAGGAGCAGCCTGGCCCGATCCCGCGCGTTCAATTCCTGGATCGCCCGGGTGATGGCCTCGAACATCGTCTGCGTATCCGCGCCCTTCGATGTAATGAAAGGCAGACCCGGTGTCGGTCGTGTCGACGCCAGGACGCGCAGTTCCTTTGCCATCGGCATTTCACGTTTGATCAACGTCCAGGTCACTGCGTCGAGGGATGCGATGTCAGCCTGTCCTGCGTGCACGGCCTGCGCCGATCTTGCATGGCCGCCGGTGTCGATGGTGTTGCCCGCAAAGCTGAAGCCAAAACCGTTTTCGCTCACGTGCCCCTCGACGGCCGCCCAACCTGATTGAGACCGGACATCATTGCGCGCAAGCGTCGCGCCCGCGAATGAGGCCAGGTCGCGCCGCGGGTCACCTTTGCGCACGACAAAGTAGGATTTGTAGTACCCCGGGGGACATCCCCGGACGCCATAATCAGGCGTTCCCACCAGTGCAACGCGACCATGCAGCTCGCTTCGGTAGGGCAGTCCACAGGTTTGCGAGAGGATAAGATCCGGCGCGTCCCAGGTATCGTGAGGATCGGTCTCGCGATCCAGTTCCAAGGGCCCCCTTCCAAGGTGTTTGCGGATCAATGCCCAAAGCCTGTCGTTCGCGGAGCGTGTCGTGCCGGTGTCGTACATCGGCAGGCTGGCAGTCATGCCTCGTCGTCGACAGCCTGGCGCGCCAGGGCGGAATCGCGGTCGCTGATGCCCAGGAAATTCGTGACCATGCGCACAAGCGCGTCTTCTTCCTGCGCGCGCGATCCGTCCGCCAGAACAACCTGCCAAAGCGCCTGTACCACGGCACGGCGTTGCTCGTAGGGCACCGCATCCTTGATCGCGCGGGTAAAGCGCACAGTGTCCGGCGCCTCGGATTCCAGCACCTCAGCCTCCGCGCGCAGGGCGGCGGTCGCTCCTGGCCCCAACCCGTAACGGCGCGCGTTGATCTGGTCGATGCGCTCCATTTCCCGGTCGCTGTAATCATTGTCAGAACGCGCGATACGCACCAGCAACGCGGTAAGGGCCAGGCGCGCGTCTTCATCGGGAAGCACATCGGGTTCCGGCTGTGTCAATCGTCTTATGAAATCACCAAACATGAGCGCGATATAATCAGGATTTTCCCAACTGCCAATATCAGTCGGGTCTGAGCGCGTTTTTTCGGGCGGCGGCGATGTCCTCATCCGTCAGCCCAAGCGCCGTTTCGATGGCCAGCAACTGGACTTCTTCATCTCCGTCCCGTTCACCATCGGCCAGGGCAACGGACCACATGGCATCGGCCAGGGCCCTGCGGTCGTCATAGGCCACCTCATCACGCAGGATCTGCGCAAATTCCGGCGTGCCGGGCGCGTGCCGCTCAAGGGCTTCGCAGGTCGCGCGCAACTTGGCGGCTTCCAGCGGTTTGAGGTCAAAGGTGGCGGCGAGTATCCGGTCAATCTGGCCCACCTCGGAGGCTTGGTAATTGCGATCCGCCATCGCCACGCGCACCAACAGCGCACCAAGCGCAAGCTGAGCATTGGGCTGCGGCAGGGGTTTCGGGTCAGGAGTCTTTCGGGGGAAAAGTTTTTCAAACATAGGAGGTTAGCTGAGTTCCGGTGTCTTTTCAAAGCGGACATTGTCAAGGGCGATCCCCTGTGGATCGGTGTTCGTGATCAGCACGCCAGCGATATCGGCTTCTCCCGTCGCGCGGATGAAACCAAAGGCATGCTCGCCTGCTGGCGGCAAGTCCATACGCATGATGACGACGCCATCGCGGCGGTAAAAAACCACCACGACGGCCCCTTCTTCGCCACCGCGAATTTGAAAGGACAGGGCCGACTGATCGTCGTCGAACAAGAAGGCCATCGCCCCCTCGCCCTGGGCATGGCGTTTGGGATACCCCGCCACGCCGTATCCGTTCAGCACGTTGTTGCCTTGCAAAAACACGACTGACAGATTCTGCCCGTCTTCTCCGGGCATGATCGTCAGAGGCGAGAGTGCCTCGCCAAGTATCTTATCATGATCGCCTTCTGACACGGTGACCTGTCCGGCAAATCGTTCGCCAAAGACGGCGCCCTCCAGAACCAGCAGATCCTTGACCTGATGTCCGGGCCCCTGGCTTGACTGCGTGTCCTCGAAGGTGATGACGCGGGTCAATTGCAGCACTTCAGGATCGACAAGGCACACGGGCGCCTCGCAGGCCAGCGCCGCACGGCCAAACAGGACAAAGAACAGGATCATCATCGCGCGCATCTGGGCACCTTGGCACGCAATATGCGCGCTGCCTAGTCGGGATTTTCGTGCGGGAACGGCTTAGCGCGCGAGTGTTGCAAAACACTCCGACAGCCTTTGCGCTTCGGTGTCCAGCCCATAAGGTGGGTTGAGCACAAAAAATCCCGAACCCGTCATTCCGTGGCCAGGGCGTGCCGGGGGGAAATGCACCTCATGGCGCAGTGCTTGCGGATGCTGCGCTTGCAGGGTGTGTAGCATCGGATGGTGTGCCTGCGACTTCAGGATCGGGTACCACAGGCAGATCACGCCAACATTCCAGGCGCGGGTGATCTGAGCGATGTGTCTGGGGATCCCGGTGTAGTCGTTCTTGATCTCATAGCTTGGGTCAATCAGCAGCACACCCCGCCGTGGTGTGGGGGGGCACAGTGAATGTGCAAGCTCGAAGCCGTCCATCAGGTGGCATTTCGCGGCGAAGGCGGACATCGCAAAATCGAGCGTTGCATGCTCCTGAGGATGTAATTCGGCAAGATGGATCGCATCGCCGGGTCGGAGCATCTGTGCCGCGATTTGCGGTGACCCGGGATAGCTGCGGGCGCCATGGGCTGCGCGCGTTCGCGCCAATACTTCGGCATAAGGATGGTCGGCGGGGAACCACGCCGCTACCTTGTCGATGCCCTGCGCCGCCTCGCCGGTTTTCAATGCCGAGGGATCGTCCAGATCATAAAGCGCCCGTCCCGCATGGGTCTCGATGTAGCTGAGCGGCTTATCTTTCCGGGTCATATAGGCCAGGATCCACGCCAGCAGCCCGTGTTTATGAACGTCCGCAAGGTTCCCGGCGTGATAGATATGTTGGTAGCTGAGCATTCTGCGACGTGTACCGGACCCATCCCGCGACGCAACGCGAAAACGTCTCGCCTGGATCAAGCTTTGCACAAGTGGAGGTCGGCGAGCATGGGCCGTTTAGGCCCTGTATGCTGTCATGCCCGCTGAAAACGCCGCGTGGTCACCAGGGCCGCCAATCCGAACAGAGCAAAGAGGAAAGACGGGCTCAACGGCACCACCTCGATCGGGTTCAAGCTTCCCGGAACGATCGCAAATTCGGCCTCATAGCCGAAGAAATCGCAATATCCCGCGGGCAAAGAGGCGGCAAGTGGATCGCTCAAGCTACACCCGCCTGGTAGGAAGCTGCCCGCCGCACCGAAGAAGGCAACGCTTTCCGCGACAAGATCAAAGCGTATGTTGATGTCGCCCAGACCGTCGAAAACATCCACGATGATCGGCTCATCGTTCGAATCAACCTGTTCGAAACCTTCGGAAAATGAGGGGCACGCGAACATTCCTCCAAAGGAACAAGACGCTACACCATCGTCTGACAGGTCAACATCGACTTCCAGAATGCTGCCGCTGGTCAATCCGGCAAAGGGGGATAATGGGCCGCGCAGGGTTGCAGGCACTTCAAAGCCAACCGGGAAGCATGAACTGTCACCGGCATCGCATACTTCGGCGTCGGGCGTGTGCAATTCGGTAAGGCTGTCGCCAAGGAACTCGGCTTCAAACCCAAGCGTTGTCGCCGATGCGGTTGAGCCAAAAGTCGCGGCAGCAAAAATCAATATGGCCTGAAATCTCATCCAAAAATTCCCTTACATTAACCATGATTAACGAAGCTCACGTTATGCGCGAAAACAAACGCGGCAAAGCCGCCTTTTTTTGTCGGAGGGAAATTTGGGCTGGAAACCGCAGATCGGCGCGCAAGGGCGGCAGATTTCTGCGAAATCCCGTCTGATACGTGTCCGGGCTTGACGAGCAAAAAGGCTCAGACTAGGCGCGAGACTTCCTTGGCCGCGCGGATGAAATCCTTGAACAGCGGATGTGGATCAAAGGGCTTGGATTTCAGCTCGGGGTGGAATTGTACGCCGATAAACCAAGGGTGATCCGGCCATTCGACAATCTCCGGCAGCTTGCCATCAGGCGACATGCCGGAAAAGCTCAGACCCGCGTCTTCCAACTGTTTGCGGTACTTGATGTCCACCTCATAACGGTGCCGGTGGCGTTCGTCGATTGTGGTCGTGCCGTAGACCTCTGCCACCTTTGACCCGGCACTCAGTGTGGCGTCATAGGCGCCCAATCGCATCGTACCGCCCTTGTCGTCTTCGACCTTGCGGGACACTTTCGCGTTGCCCTGGACCCATTCCTTTAGGTGGTAGACCACAGGTTCAAAACGTTTCTTCCCGGATTCGTGGTCGAATTCTTCGGAGCCCGCGCTGATGATACCGGCCACATTGCGCGCCGCCTCCAACACCGCCAACTGCATGCCCAGACAGATGCCCATGTAGGGCACTTTGCGAGTACGTGCGAATTCGGCGGCCTTGATCATGCCCTCCGTGCCACGCTCGCCAAAGCCACCGGGCACAAGGATGGCGTGCAGCCCCTCAAGATGAGCGGCAGGATCCTCACGCTCGAAAAGCTCCGCGTCGACCCATTCAACCCGGACTTTCACACGGTTGGCCATGCCACCATGGGTCAGCGCCTCGACGATGGATTTATAGGCGTCTTCGAGCTGAGTATATTTTCCGACAATCGCGACCCGGACCTCGCCTTCCGGATGATGGACCCGGTCCGAGACATCACGCCAGACACTGAGATCCGGTTTCGGGGCAGGGGAGATGTCGAAAGCATCAAGGACAGCCTGATCCAAGCCCTGTTCATGATAGGCAAGCGGTGCGTCGTAGATGGTTTTGAGATCATACGCGGCCACAACAGCCTCTTTGCGCACATTACAAAACAGCGCGATTTTTTCGCGTTCCTTTTCGGGAATGGGCTGTTCGGAGCGGCAGACCAGAATATCCGGCGCGATCCCGATGCTTTGCAGCTCCTTGACCGAGTGCTGGGTTGGTTTTGTCTTCAATTCGCCTGAGGCGGCAAGATAGGGCAGCAGGGTCAAATGCATGAAAATGCACTGGCCACGCGGCTTGTCATGGGCGTATTGGCGGATGGCCTCGAAGAAGGGCAGGCCCTCGATGTCCCCAACCGTGCCCCCGATCTCGCACAGCATGAAATCCACCTCATCGCCGCCCACATCGAGGAACGCTTTGATCTCATTGGTCACATGGGGGATCACCTGAATGGTTTTGCCCAGATAGTCGCCGCGCCGTTCTTTTTCGAGGACGGTGGAGTAGATGCGGCCCGAAGAGACGGAATCAGTATTGCGTGCGGACACGCCGGTGAACCGCTCGTAGTGGCCAAGATCAAGGTCGGTTTCTGCGCCATCATCGGTGACAAACACCTCGCCGTGTTCAAAGGGCGACATCGTGCCGGGGTCAACGTTCAAATAGGGATCAAGCTTGCGCAACCGCACCGAAAATCCACGGGCCTGCAGCAGCGCGCCCAAGGCGGCGGAGGACAACCCCTTGCCAAGCGAAGACACCACACCACCGGTGATAAAGATATAACGTGCCATGGTCTGATATGCTCCCGTGCATCTTTGCGGTGTGTGAAAGGCCGCTCAAATAGACCGCGATATTCGCAGTTCCACGGGACTTAAGCCTAACAGGATTCGGTGTGCAAAGGCAAGACGTACCGCAACATGATGTTGCAAAACATCTCGCGTCCGCAAGGGGTTGTAGTTAGAGGTTAATCTGCTGTCGGAACAAGCGGTGCGTTGTCGCCCGGTGTCGGCGGCAAGAGCAGGTCGCTTTCCGGAACCGCAGGCGTTGCAGGTTCATTCAGGGCGGGGGGCGTGACGCCCAGCCGATCCACAACCGAGCTGCCAGAGGCGTTTTCGGCGGCGAAAATGGTCAATGTGATTGATGTGCAGATAAACGCGATGGCCAGAAGCCATGTCAGTTTGCCCAGAGCCGTCGCCGCCGCGCGCCCGGACACGGCACCGCCACCGCCGCCCATCCCCAGGCCACCGCCTTCGGACCGCTGCATCAGCACAACAGCGATCAGGCTCAGCGCCAGAATAAGGTGGACGATCAGGATGACGTTTTCCATTAAGGACCTGCGGGTTTGATTTGGCTTTGGGGGTATCTAGGCAAGTTTGCCCCGGCTCGCAAGGGAGGAAAGCCGCTAATCCGTTGGGGTTTTCACAAGTCAAGACCGCCGCCAGTCGATTTGTCCGGGCGACGGTCTGTCGAAGCTACTCTCTCTCGCGCGCAGACTAAGAGGGTTATCCTGGAATTGAGGCGCTGAAGACTCACTTCATACAAAATGCATAGCACGATTTGCGCTAGAAATCGCCCTCAAAATACAACCTGTGGATAAGTGCGGCAGAGAACCGCTGGACAAGTCATTCACCGGCCCGCAATGATATACGCATGCCCCATGATGACCCTGATCACCCCCATAGCCTCCTGCCGCCTGATCCCGCCCTGCGCATCAAGGCACTTGAAACAATCCTGACCCGAAAGGGGCTGATTGATCCGGCGGCGCTGGATGAGATCATCGATACCTATGAAAACAAGATCGGCCCACGCAACGGCGCCCATGTGGTGGCGCGTGCTTGGTTGGACCCTGCGTTCAAGGCGCGGTTGCTGGAGGATGCCACGGCTGTGGTCTCCGAGCTTGGCTATTACGGACGACAGGGCGAACACATGGTGGCGGTCGAGAACACCGACGACATCCACAATATGGTCGTTTGCACGCTGTGCAGCTGTTATCCGTGGCCGCTGTTGGGCATCCCGCCGGGCTGGTACAAATCAGACGCCTACCGCGCCCGGACGGTCCGGGAACCACGGGCCGTTCTGGCGGATTTTGGCGTGATCTTGCCAGAAAAAACGGCGGTGCGCGTCTGGGATTCGACGGCAGAAATTCGATATCTGGTGATCCCGCAACGCCCCGTCGGCACCGAGGATATGCACGAGGCCGAGTTGATGGCGCTTGTCACGCGCGACAGCATGATCGGCACCGGGTTGGCGCTGGACCCACAGGCCTCGGAGGCCAAAGCATGACACGCCCGCATGATATGGGTGGCCGCTATGGGGACGGCCCGGTGATCCCGGAAGCCGAGGGTGAGGTATTTCATGCAGATTGGCACGCGCGCGCGCTGTCTGTTACGCTGGCGGCCGCCGCCCATGGGGCATGGAACATCGACGTGTCTCGGCATGCTCGTGAAAAACTGGCCCCGATGGACTATGCGCGCTTTTCCTATTACGAAAAATGGATGGCCGGGCTCGCAGATCTTTTGGTTGAGGCGGGTATAGTCACTGCCGCCGAACTGGCGGCAGGAGATGCGGCACCCCAACCACCGGCGGATAAAATGTTAACCCAGGAAAACGTGCCTGCTGTTCTGGCGCGCGGCGGGCCGGCGGATCGACCAAGCAGCGTCGGGCCTGCTTTCAAACCTGGTGACGTGGTGCGTACCCGCCAGATCGCGGCGAATATGCTTGTCGATGGCGGCCACACCCGTTTGCCGCAATATGCCGCGGGGGCCACTGGCCGCGTGGTCCGCTATCACGGTACCCATGTTCTGCCCGACAGTTCCGCGCACCGGTTAGGAGACGCCCCGGAGCCGCTTTACGCCGTGGCCTTTGCGGCGTCGGAATTATGGTCACATCCGGAAAACCCTGCCGATGAGGTGATCCTTGATCTTTGGCAATCCTATCTGGCTCCGGCATGACGAGCGCGCCGGAGCCCAAGTTTTCCGAGCCGTGGCACGCCCAGGTTTTCGCCTTGACGGTGGTTCTGAACGAGGCCGGTCACTTTGACTGGCCCGATTGGGCCACCCGATTTGGTGCCACCCTGAAACGACACGGTCTGGACAAGGAACTCGACGGTGGTGACGATTATTTCATCGCTTGGCTGGAAACGCTTGAGCACTACCTGGCGAGCATGGGCATGGCGGAAACGCAGGATGTTCTGACGGCCAAGGCCGCGTGGGAAGCCGCCTACCTCAGCACACCGCATGGCGCGCCGGTTCGGCTTGCAGATTAGCCTTTCGGCCGTGCGGTGAGCCCGGCTTTGTTCAGAAACCGTCGCCATGCGCCCTTTTGTGGGAACCGAGGCAATCGCAAACGTGGCTTGCCTGCGAGACGATCAAATTCGTGCATGTCTATGACCCGCTCGGCGCAGCCACATCCTTCACCCAGACCAACCTTGGCATAGTAGAACTTTTGAAAGTCTTCAGGTTTGTCCGGCGTGTTTCGCATATGTCGTCTCCTCGCCTGAAATCTAGTCTGTGACGCAGCACTTGGCCATGATCGATTGAACAAATGAGTTTAAAGACCGCTATTCATCGACATCATCCACATCTGACTGCCCTGACAGTGCCCGCCTGACATGGCTCCAGCTCAGGCCGATCCCCAGCACAAAAGACAGTGCAAAGACACCAAGCCAGACCTGGAAGCTTGAATTATCCAACTGCAGAATGCCCAGATCGTAGAGCACCCAGATCAGGGCACCGACAATGGCAAGCACCAGCACCATGCCTCCAGCGCCGATGGAGCGCAGAGTCGCGCGCAAATAAATGATGTACCCGACGGTCAGGATCAGGGCGAGCAGCACCGCAATCGACAGGTTCATGGCCCCGTAGTCACGAGCCCAGTTGATGTAATTGTATTGCGTCGGGTTGAACGTCAGCGCCAACAGCGCAAAGGCAAAAAACCACCGCGTTAGAAATCCCATGATCCATTGCTCCCGGCTTTTGATCGGTTTGGCGGAAAATACCCGCGTGGCGGCTGGAATGTCTATGGCGGTCGAGATCCGAACTTACGGCAGGCGGCAGGCTCTTTTCGGGTTTCGCCCGTCGCGCCGCGCGGCTATACCGGCGCGGGTTTGAAGCACAGAAAAGAAGGACCAGCCATGGCAAATGTTGTCGTTGTCGGCGCTCAATGGGGCGATGAGGGAAAAGGCAAGATCGTGGACTGGCTCTCTGAGCGGGCGGATGTGATCGCGCGGTTTCAGGGCGGGCACAACGCCGGGCATACGCTGGTGATTGACGGGGAGGTCTTCAAGCTGAGCCTGCTGCCATCCGGGATCGTGCGCGGCGGCAAGCTGAGCGTGATCGGCAACGGAGTGGTTCTGGACCCGTGGCACCTGGACAGCGAGATCAAGGGGTTGCGCAACCAAGGTGTTGAAATCACGCCTGAAACGCTGATGATTGCGGAAAATACCCCGCTCATTTTACCGATCCACGGGGAGCTGGACCGCGCCCGTGAGGCGCAGAATTCCGTTGCCAAAATCGGCACAACCGGGCGCGGGATTGGCCCCGCTTATGAAGATAAAGTGGGCCGCCGCTCTGTGCGTGTGGCTGATTTGGCGGATGAGGCGACGCTGGAATTGCGGGTCGACCGTGCGCTGGTGCATCATGACGCGCTGCGCCGCGGGTTGGGGCTAGAGGCTGTCGACCGCGACGAATTGTTGGCAAAATTGCGAGAGATTGCACCGGTTGTGTTGGCGTACGCGGCGCCGGTGTGGAAGGTGCTGAACGAACAACGAAAGGCGGGCAAGCGTATTCTATTCGAGGGCGCGCAAGGCGCGTTGCTGGACATCGATTTCGGCACCTATCCTTTCGTGACCTCTTCCAATGTGATCGCGGGGCAGGCGGCAACGGGCACGGGCATCGGGCCGGGGTCCATCGACTTCGTGTTGGGGATCGTCAAAGCCTATACCACGCGTGTGGGCGAAGGCCCTTTCCCGGCGGAACTTGACGACGCGGACGGCCAACGGCTCGGTGAACGCGGTCACGAATTCGGAACCGTTACGGGGCGCAAGCGCCGCTGTGGCTGGTTTGACGCGGTGCTTGTGCGTCAGACCTGCGCGACCTCCGGCGTGAATGGGATCGCCTTTACCAAGCTCGACGTGCTGGATGGCTTTGACACGCTGAAAATCTGCACAGGCTATGAACTCGATGGCGAGCCGGTGGATTATCTGCCCACAGCGGCGGATCATCAGGCGCGTTGCACGCCGATCTACGAGGAAATGCCGGGTTGGCACGAATCTACTGAAGGGGCTCGCAGTTGGGCAGATCTGCCTGCCAATGCGATCAAATACGTGCGCCGGGTTGAGGAGTTGATCAATTGCCCCGTTGCCCTACTTTCCACCTCACCCGAGCGTGAGGACACGATCCTTGTGACGGACCCTTTTGCCGATTGAGAAAACCCCATGCCCGTCAGTTACAAAGCCCGCCGCCGACTGTCGCTTCTGATCCTGCTGGTGGGTCTGCCCGCCTATATCGTTGCTGCGGTGACGGTTGTGAATTGGCTGGAACGTCCATCGCTCTGGGTGGAGCTTGGTGTCTATGTCGTGCTGGGCATCGTATGGGCGCTGCCCTTCAAGTTTGTCTTCAAGGGAATTGGCCAAGCTGATCCGGATAAACCCGATGAATAGCTAGAACAGGCGTCTGAAATGCAAAAAGGCAGGCGATGAAAGCCTGCCATTTTTTTGTTTCGCAATAAGCAGTTACCCTGCTGCGCGTTCATCCGGCTTGAAACCAATTGCCTCGGATGCGGTGAAACGCCCACCCTTGATTTTCTCGATTTTACCCGCGCGCAGCAATTGCCCGAAAGAGCGCAGACCGTCTTCGCGACTAAATTCACCGCAATCGACCTGGCGCACGCGTGTCATCAGTTGCGGGCGGGAAAACTGCTCATGCCCTTCCACAAACGAAAGATAGGCAGCAGCAGCTTCGAGAAGCTCGGGCAGCTTGGTTGCGCCCATCTCTTCGGCAAAATCTGCAAAGCCTGTGTCCTCATCCATATCAAAATCGTCATCGAAGGCCGCGGCAACACGCCGTGGTGTGACGGGTGCGTTATTGCCCGCCCCATCGATGTCAATGCGCTGTTCGGCCACGAGTTTCAGCGGTGTCGGGCGGGCTTCTGCCGGACGCTCTGTACGGTTGCCGGAAGCGACAGGGCGGCGCGGTTTAACCACCTCTGCAAGGTCGCTGCGATAGGCCTTTGTGGTCTCTTCCTCGGTTGGTTCCTCGCGCATGGTCTTGTCGGCAAAACGTGCCGCAACCGCCGCGCGAAGATGCGCAAATGCGCTGCGCCGTGTGGCGCCTTCCGGCTCTTCCATTTGGCTGTCCGCTTCGGCCATCAGACGTGACACGTCTTCGCTCGCATCCGCATCGATGGCAGGCAGGCTCGGGCGGGTGGCTTGGGCATCTGTGTCATCAGAACCCGCTTCGGCGGCAACCGCGTCCAATTCACGCTGAAGCTCTGCTTCGTCTTCATCGGACAATTCCGGCGCGTCGGAGCCGTCAAATTCTTCGAGCTCACCGGAGTCCAGAGCAGCCTCCAGTTCCGCGCGATCCACTTTCATCACACGGCCCTGAACGGGGGCTACGGGCAGGTCGTCATCCTCTTCCTGGGCTGCAATGGCCTCTTCGACTTCGGCAGTCGGCTCTTCATGGTCGTCCGCATCGGGATGATCATGTTCAAGATGATCGTCGTCGTCAAAAAGGTTCTCGCCCGCTTCGTCCGCGATCACATCATCATCGTCTGCACCGATCAGAGTGTCTTCTTCCTCAAGCGCGTCACTTTGCGCATCGCCAGCCTCAAGACGGCTCAGGATGCCAGAAAGCTCGTCCTCCGCCTCATTCTGTGGCTCTTCCGCTTCGGCAGCGATCTGGTCATCCGCGTCGAGCGCGCTTTCGATGTCCTCCGCGGCGTCCGTCAGCGTGGTGTCTTCATCATGCACGCTGTCTGATGCTTCTGTCTCAAACGCTGCGTCGAGGATGTCGCTGGCGTGCTGATCCTCCGCTTCAACGATGTCTTCTTCGTAATCAACGTCCTCGGCTTCGTCGTCGTGCTGCGAGACCACTTCGCGAATGCGTTGCAGCTTGGCCGCAATACTATCGCTCGCGTCAGCGGTAGCGGTGGGCGGTGCGACGAATTCGGGTTCAGCAACAAAACTGTCGAAGGGCTCAATGGCCTCTGCTTCCATTTCCACGTCGTCTTCGATGTCGTCGATGGAAGGGCTATCGGCAAAAAAGGCCTCCGCGCTCAAAGCGACGTCCTGTGCCACAATCTCTTCGGCAAAATCCTCTTGCACCGTGGCGTCTGTGACAGCTTCACCGTCTTCGAACGCGGGCGTGACCGCTTCAACCGGTGCCGCCTCATCGGCGTCGGAGGCTGATGCATCGACTGCGGGTTCGGTTTCCTCAACCGCCGTTTCAGCAGGCTCTTCTTCTGCGATGTCTTCGATGATCGGGGTTTCGGGCGAAATTTCGGCAGCAGGTGCCTCTTCCGCCACAAAGGCGGTTTCGCGCTCCGCAACCGGCTCCGGTGTTGTTGCCTCATTGGAAACGATATCTTCAGCGGCTTCCGCCTCCGGAACCGCGGCGACAGCAGCTGTCGTTACCGCTGCAGCTTTGGGAGGTTCGACGGCTTCGACAACCTCATCATGTGCCTTAAGCATGATACGGCCGTCATGTTCACGCGCTTCAACACGCCGCGCAACCTCGCGTTCGGCAATCCGAGCGAGCATCTCTGCATCGGGTTGTGGCGGTTCTGCGCCAAAATACCTGTCATCTGCAGCCAGATCGCGGAAATACTCCGCAATCGCTTTCATTGTGTCGAAAGAATCGTCAAATCCTTCGAGCGTGCAAGAAAATGTCCCGTAGGAGACTGTCAAAATCTTGTTGTTATTCATCATCGGATGCTCGTCCTCTGCGTGATCTCAACAAACTGTTTACCATACGGCAAAAGTCCAAACCGGTGCGAATCTGTGCTTTTTACCGTATCATTTCGTGGCGAGATTGTGTTCTGTTTCCAAAAAGGACATTAAACTTCGGTGAATAATAAAATTGTAGACGAATTTGAGGCAGTCACTTTGGTGGGTGGGGGCGCGGTTGGGCCCGAGGATTTGCAGGCGGCTCTGGCCCTGGCGCCGGTCTGCGTGGCGGCAGATAGCGGGGCGGATGTTGTACTGCGGGCGGGTATCGAACTGACGGCAGTCATTGGTGATATGGATTCCATCTCACCCGAGGCGCAAGCGCAAATTCCCACCGCGCGGTTCCACAAGATCCCCGAACAGATGAGCACGGATTTTGACAAGGCCTTGCGCAATATCAGCGCGCCGGTTGTTTTGGCCGTTGGATTTTGCGGTCGGCGGATCGATCATCAACTGGGTGTGTTGCACACACTTGTCATGCGCCCCGATGTGGCGTGTCTCTTGCTGGGGGATGAAGATGTCATTTTTCTCTGCCCGCCGACGATAGAAATTCCCATGGCCCCGGGCACACGCGTGTCGTTATTCCCGATGGGAGAGGTGCGCGGGGTTTCGCGGGGGTTGGAGTGGCCGATTGAGGGCCTCACGTTTTCACCCACCGGCACCTCGGGGACGTCAAACCGGGCGACGGGCGATCTGCGCCTGGAAGTTGATGCGCCCTTGATGCTCTGTATCCTGCCGCGCCGGTTTCTGGCGGCGGTTACGGAACGGCTTGCTGCGCTGCCAGATCACGCGCGGTGGCCCGCTCGCGCAGCACCACATAGAGACCCGCAGCCATCGTGATCAGAATGCCGGTGGCGGCCAGCGGATTCGGCCAGTCGCCAAAGACCAGAAAGCCGATGATGGTCGCGAAGGGGATTTCCAGATATTGCATCGGCGCCAGCGTCGCTGAGGGCGCATAGCGCAGCGACCAGGTCATCAGCAGGTGCGCGACCGTGCCCAGGAGCCCGATGCTGATCAAAAGCGTCCACTCGAAGTTACTGACCTGGATCAGGTGCAACTGCGCCAGGCTGCTGCCCTGAAATATCAGCAGCACCGGCAGCATGACGCCAACCGCCATGACACCGCTGACCGCTTGCAGCCCGATGGGGTCGGTTTCCTTGGCAATCTGGCGTGTGACCAGCATGAACAGGGCGAAATTGACCGCCACCCCCAGTGGCAGCAAGGCGGGCCAGCCGACCTGCGTGAAGCTGGGTTGCACCACCAAGAGTGTTCCGATGAAACCCACCAAACAGGCGATCATGCGTCGCGGACCAACCTCTTCTTTCAAGGCGTATCTGCCCAGCAGCAACATGATGAAGGGCATGACAAAGGCAATGGCAACGGCATCAGCCAGCGGCAGGAACTTCAGCGCGGTGACCATTGCGCCGATCCCGAGGATATGAAGCAATGTGCGTATGAAGGTCAGGGCCAGGATGCGGCCGCGCATTTTCCACATGCGCCCGGTCGCCCAGACAAGTGGGATCAGAACAAGCGCCTGCACCGCAAATCGCACGAGCACCAACTGACCAATGGGGACGGTCTGCCCCAATATCTTTGCCACGGCATCGCCCACGGGAGCAAGAATGCAGAAGCCGAGCATCAGGGTGATGCCGAGGAGGGGACGATCTAGGGCCATTGGCGGAGGCTAGAACCGGAACTCAATCATTGCAAGAAGAGCACGGCGTTTAACACAACTTTTAGCAGTTTGGCACATTTACCGCCAACCCGCCCAGCGATGTCTCCTTATATTTCTCTGACATATCCACCCCGGTCTGACGCATTGTCTCGATACAGGCGTCCAGCGGGACAAGATGCGTACCATCTCCGCGCAGGGCAAGAGAGGCGGCTGAGACGGCTTTGATTGCGCCCAACCCGTTGCGTTCGATGCAGGGCACTTGCACCAACCCCTTCACGGGGTCACAGGTCATCCCGAGGTGGTGTTCCAGGGCGATCTCGGCGGCGTTTTCGACCTGCTGTGGCGTGCCCCCCAGCACAGCGCATAGCCCTGCCGCGGCCATCGCTGCTGCCGAGCCAACTTCGGCCTGGCAGCCTGCCTCGGCCCCGGAGATTGAGGCGTTGTATTTGACCAGCCCGCCGATGGCCGCGGCGGTCAACAGAAAGTCCTCGATATGCGCCTCTGATGCGCCGGGCACATGATCGAGATAGTAGCGCAGGGTTGCCGGCAACACGCCGGCCGCGCCATTGGTTGGGGCCGTGACCACCTGACCACCGGCGGCGTTTTCCTCGTTCACCGCCATCGCGTAGACGCTCATCCAGTCGTTGATGGTGTGGGGCGCGGTGAGGTTCATGCCGCGCTCCTCCAGCAGCTTTTCGTGGATCCCCTTGGCGCGCCGTTTCACAGACAGCCCGCCGGGCAGTTCGCCTTCGCTGGAAAGACCGCGATTGATGCAATCGTTCATCACCTGCCAGAGCCGTTTGGTGCCGGAGCGCAGGTTATCCACACCACCCCGCGCCGATTCATTGGAACGTTTCATTTCCGCAATTGTGCGGCCCGAGGCCTCGGACATCTCCAGCATTTGTGCTGCTGTTTTGAAAGGGAAGGGGATCGGTGCACCCTCTTCAACGTCCTTGCCTTCGGCCAGTTCTGCCTCGGTCATGACAAAACCACCACCGATGGAATAATAGGTTTCGCGCAGCGTCACGTCGCCCTGCGCATCCGTGGCCATCAGCATCATGCCATTGGCGTGCCCGCTCAGAATGGTATCGAAATCGAAGATAAGATCTTGCGCGGGATCAAAAGACAACTCCGGCAGGCCGTCGGGGTGGATCACTCCCTCCGCCTTGATCCGCGCAAGCGCTGCGTCCGCTTTATCGGCGTCGTAGGTGTCGGGCACAAACCCGGCGAGCCCAAGGATGGTCGCGCGGTCGGTGGCATGACCGACGCCGGTGAAGGCCAGCGAGCCATGCAGGGAGGCGCGCAGCCCGTGAAACACAAAGGGCGAGGCGCGCATTTTGTCCAGAAAGCGTGCCGCAGCCACCATCGGCCCCATCGTGTGTGATGAGGACGGACCGATCCCTACCTTGAACATATCGAAGACAGACAGAAACATCTAAAGAGCACTTCCTTCGGGCGGGGTTGGCGCTTGCGGCGCGGTGAAAGGATATGGTCCAAGACCCTCCGCATCCTGGGCCGCGATGACCGACGCGCGGGTCTCAAGCGCACTTGCCATGCGATGTAGAGCAGGAAAGCGGTGCAGGTCAAACCAGCTGGTATCGGTGTTATGGGGATAAAGCCTGATCCAGCGCAGCATCGGTGCGGTGTAGAGGTCGAGAATCGAGGGTGTTTCACGGTGACGCCAATGCGCGTCCAATAGGGCGAAATGCTCCAGGATACTTGCGCGTGCGGCGGTTTGAAGCTGCCGTTGATCTGTTTCGGAAGCCCCGATGTAGGCGGAGGGATAAAACAGCATCCGCAGGGCGGGGTGCACCGTGTTGGAGACGTAAAACAGCCATTTCAGGCAGTCGCCGCGCTCAGGAGCATCGGGCGCAGGGGCCAAGCCGCCGTGTTTGTCTGCCAACCACAGAAGTATGGCTGCAGTTTCAAAAAGCGCGCCATGTTCTGTCTCCAGCACCGGGATTTTGCCGCCGGGGTTCAATGCCAGATAGGCCGGTGTGCGCTGTCCCTGCGCGCGGCGGTCCACCAGCTGCGTTGTATACGGCGCGCCAATCTCTTCCAGCGCCAAGCGGATCACCAGCGAGGCGTTGTCAGGGGCGTAATGGAGCATGTAGGCAGCGTTCTTCATGCCCCAGATCTATTCCGATTCCACCTTTGGCGCGGTGCAGGAAACGACGTTTTTCAAAGCGATTTGCACATGGCACATCGCCCTGAGGCCAATTGTCCGCAAACCAGACACAAGTTGCTCAAAATCACCCCTCGCAACCGGTGCACATGTTTTCTATAAGGCTGACATCTCTCGCCAAGGATTCCGCGCATGCCTTCTGAACTCTCTCCCATCGACAAAGCCAAGTTCGTCTCCGCCAAACGCGCAGCGCAGCTGGTGGAAACGGGGATGCGCGTTGGATTGGGGACCGGATCAACCGCCGCCTGGCTGGTGCGCTGTCTTGGTGAGATGGTGCGTGATGACGGGTTGCGGATCAAAGGGGTGCCCACCTCCACCCGCACGGCGGAGCTTGCGCGGGATGTCGGCATCGAGGTGATCTCGCTTGATGAGGCTAAGTGGCTCGATATCACCATTGACGGTGCCGATGAATTCGACGGTCAGCTGAACCTGATCAAAGGGGGCGGCGGCGCGCTGCTGCAGGAAAAGATCGTGGCGACGGCCTCTGATCAAATGGTTGTGATTGCCGACGTGGGCAAGGAGGTCGAAACGCTCGGTGCTTTCCCCCTGCCGATCGAGGTTATCCCTTTCGGGTGGCAGACAACCCAGGCGCTGGTTGAGGAAACGCTGGTGTCCATGGATGTGCTGGGCCGTGAAAGCAGCCTGCGCATGAATGGCGCGGTCCCCTTCGTGACAGACGAGGGCAATCACATCATTGACCTGCATCTCAAGCGTATCGGCAATGCGCGGCAGCTTTCCTTGGTGCTTAACCAGATGCCGGGTGTGGTCGAGAATGGCCTGTTCATCGATATCTGTGATCGGGTGATCATCGGCTTCGGCGACGGCAAGGTGGAAGTGCGCGACATCAACGAAGGCACGGTCGAAAAGGGGCAGCTGGATTTCGTTGAATCAGATAACCTTTTTGCCGATCTGTCCGACTGAGTGCCGCTCAAGGGCCTGCCAAAAACACCGAGACCTTGTGGTAATGACCTGCCGCACACTTATATAGACCCCTCAAAGACCCGAAAGACTTGGAAAGGCCCGCGCGATGAGCGATTTTGACTATGATCTCTTTGTCATCGGAGGCGGGTCGGGCGGTGTGCGCGCCGCGCGTGTGGCCGCTGGCGAGGCGGGCGCAAAGGTGGCGCTGGCCGAAGACGACCGCTATGGCGGCACCTGCGTCATCCGGGGCTGCGTGCCCAAAAAGCTGATGGTGTTTGCCAGCGAATACGCGGGCGTTGTCGAAGACGCGCAATCCTACGGCTGGGATCTGAAACAAAGGCCGTTTGACTGGCCCGCGTTCCGCAAACGGCTGAATGACGAGTTAGACAGGCTGGAACAGGTCTATCGCAATTTGCTCAAAGGCTCCGGGGTCGACACCTTCGATGCGCGGGCGTCGGTGGCCGGGCCGCATGAGGTCAAGCTTTCGACCGGCGAGACGAAGACGGCCAAACATATCCTGGTGGCCACCGGCGGGCATCCGGTGCGACCTGATACGCCTAACGCGCATCTTGGGATTGTGTCAGATGATATTTTCCATCTGAAGGCTTTGCCTAAATCCCTGCTGATTGTCGGTGGCGGTTACATTGCCTGTGAATTCGCGGGCATCATGAACGGCCTTGGGGTCGAGGTGACCCAATATTATCGCGGTGCACAGATTCTCCGGGGATTTGATGAGGAGGCCCGCGGCCTGGTTGCCGAATCCATGCGCGAGCGCGGCATCGATTTGCGGGTCGGCACGAATATACTGGAGATGGCGCCGGCGAGTGAAGACCATTTGATGAGCTCGGCGGGCACTGCGTCCGACGCGGCGATGGGCGCGGATGTGAAGCAGCGCGAGGAGATGCAGACCACTGCCAAAGCCACCGATGGGCCGATCTGGGTCAAATCGACCAATGGCGGCGAGCGTGTCTTTGACATGGTGCTCTTTGCTACCGGACGTGATCCGAACTCACGCGACATGGGACTGGAGGACGTGGGCGTGAAACTCGGCCGTCGCGGGCAGATCGAGGTCGATGAATACAGCCAGACCGCGGTGCCCTCGATCTACGCGATCGGCGATGTCACCGACCGTGTGAACCTTACCCCTGTGGCGATCCGCGAAGGCATGGCTTTTGTCGAGACCGTGTTCAAGGGCAACCCGACGCCGGTGGATCACGAGCTGATCCCCTCTGCGATCTTTACCCAACCGGAGATGGGCACCGTTGGCCTCAGCGAGGAAGACGCGCGGGAGCTGGAGCCGATTGAGGTCTATTGCACCTCGTTCCGCCCGATGCAGACGGCCTTTGCCGGGCGCCCGGACCGGGTCCTGATGAAGCTGGTGGTTTCCAAGGAAACGCGTAAGGTCCTGGGCTGTCACATCGTCGCACCGGGCGCAGGTGAAATGATTCAGCTGGCGGGCGTTGCAATCAAGATGGGCGCGACAAAAGAGGATTTCGACCGGACGGTGGCGGTGCACCCGACCATGTCCGAAGAGATTGTAACGATGCGCACCCCGATGCGTACTGCTTGAATTCCGCGCAACCTTGCGTACCTATGGCATGATTTAATCGCACATGAGCGCGATTTAGGAGGGAAAGAGACTGAATGGCTGGCAATAATGGCGGCCCCTGGGGGGGCGGCGGCGGAAATTCCGATGACGACAGACCCGGCGGCGGAAACCGCGGGAACAATGGCGGAGGCCCACGTGGGCCAGGTGGCGACGGGCCCCAGATTCCGGAAATCGATGAGCTGGTCAAAAAAGGTCAGGAACGTCTTCGCGTTCTGATGGGCGGCAAAGGTGGCGGCGCGGGCAACGGCAGTGGTCGTGGCGGCAACGGCGGGCCGGCGTTTACCCGCGGGACCATTGGTCTTGGCGTTTTGGGTGCTGTGATCCTCTGGGGCATGGCGAGTTTCTACACCGTGGCGCCGGAAGAGCAGTCGGTTGAGTTGTTCCTGGGCGAATATTACGCGACCGGCGATCCCGGTCTGAACTTCGCGCCCTGGCCGCTGGTCACCGCCGAGGTTCTGCCTGTGACACGCGAGCAAACCGAAGACATCGGATCGCGCGTGGACAGCGGGCTGATGCTGACCACGGATGAAAACATCATCGACATCGATTTCCAGGTGGTTTGGAACATCAGCGACCCGGCGAAATATCTCTTCAACCTCGCCGAGGCGCAGGAGACGATCCGCGCCGTTTCTGAATCCGCCATGCGCGAGGTGATCGCGCGCAATCAGCTGGCGCCAATCCTCAACCGGGACCGTGGGATCATCGCCGACGAGGCGCAGCAGCTGATCCAGGGCACGCTCGACGCCTATGACAGCGGCGTGAATATCGTGCGGCTCAACCTCGACAAGGCGGATCCGCCGCGCGAGGTGATCGACAGCTTCCGCGAAGTTCAGGCGGCGGAGCAGGAGCGTGACCGTCTGGAACGTCAGGCGGATGCTTATGCCAACCGGGTGACAGCGGGCGCACGTGGTGAAGCCGCAAGTCAGCTGGAACAGGCCGAGGCCTATCGCGCCCAGCAGGTCAACGAAGCGCAGGGTGAGGCGGCACGTTTCACCTCCGTTCTGGAAGAATATGCCAAGGCGCCTGAAGTGACCCGCAAGCGGCTTTATCTTGAGACGATGGAGCGGGTGTTTGGCGATGTCGACAAGATCATTCTCGAAAGTGATCTGGGCGGCGGAAACGGTGGGCAGGGCGTTGTGCCCTATCTGCCTTTGAATGAATTGCGTCGCGGCGCTGTTGCTGGAGGAAACAACTGATGCGTGCTGGCAATTTTCTGATCCCTATTGCTGTGATCGCCGTGGTGGGCGTTCTCGGTTCGGTTTTCATCGTTGATGAGCGTGAAAAGGCGCTGGTGCTGCAGTTCGGCCAGATCAAATCCGTGAAGGAAAACCCCGGTCTGGCGTTCAAGATCCCGCTGATCCAGGAGGTCGTCCGCTATGACGACCGGATCCTGTCGCTGGATACGGATGTGACCGAGGTCACGCCCTCCGATGATCGCCGGCTCGTCGTGGATGCATTTGCGCGCTACCGTATTTCGGATGTGACACAGTTCCGTCAGGCGGTTGGTGTGGGCGGTATGCGCACCGCCGAGGACCGGTTGGAGGGTATTCTGAACCCGACCATCCGGGCCGTGCTGGGTTCGGACGGTGTGACCTCGAACACGATCCTGTCGGCGGATCGCGCCGGATTGATGGCACGGATCACTGAACAGGCGCGCCTGCGGGCGTTGCCGCTTGGTCTGGAAGTGGTTGACGTGCGTCTGAAGCAGACCAACCTGCCGGAGCAGAACCTGGACGCGACCTTTGCGCGGATGCGGGCGGAGCGGGAACGCGAAGCGGCGGACGAGATCGCGCGTGGTGAGGAAGCTGCCCAGCGGGTGCGCGCCCTTGCCGACCGTACCGTGGTCGAGCTGACGTCGGATGCAACGCGAGAAGCGGACATCATTCGCGGTCAGGCGGATGCGGAACGCAACGCGATCTTTGCTCAAGCCTTTGGCGAGGACCCGGAATTCTTTGAGTTCTACCGGTCGCTGACCGCCTATGAGCGTTCGCTGAAGGGCAGCAATTCGACGATGGTTCTGTCGCCGGACAGCGAGTTCTTCAACTACCTGCGCAGCGATCAGGGCGCGCGGTCCGATGAGGGCGAGCGGTGAGCACGCTTCTGCTTGCTCTCGGGCTGGTGATGATTGTGGAGGGGCTGGCCTATGCGCTGGCCCCTTCGCTTATTGAACGGATGCTGGAGGCCCTGCGCGCGATGCCCGAGGCCGCCGTTCGGCAGATCGGATTGTTGATCGTGGTCAGCGGCCTGATCCTTGTCTGGCTGGCCTGGCAGCTTGGCGCCACCTTCGGCTGACTGTTGCGCAACGCCTTAAAAATAGAGCGCCATCTTCACAGTTTGGTAACACACTGTTGAAACTGTGCCAGCGTGATACATCTTTGATGTTGCACCAAGGTCACCCTAAATGCACTCTGTGAGCAATCACACCGAGCAAAGACCAATGTGGCCCCAAGGCCAAGAAACAAGTATTTTCAGGAGACGACGCATGCAGCCCAAGGCAGTAACTACGTCCATCATCAGTCCCATCACCGTCCAGATGCGCCTGTTGCTCTTGGCGGTTCTGACACTGGCTTTCATGCTTGTGCAACCGCTGAGCGCGGTCGCACAGCAATCCAGTCTGGCACCGTTGGCAGAGAAAATCAGCCCCTCCGTGGTGAACATCACCACCTCCACTGTGGTAGCTGGTCGCACCGGTCCGCAGGGGATCGCGCCGGAAGGATCCCCCTTTGAGGATTTCTTCCGTGAATTCCAGGACCGTAACAATGGCGATGGCAACCGACCACGACGGTCCTCGGCCCTGGGGTCAGGGTTTGTAATTTCCGAGGATGGCTATGTTGTGACCAACAACCATGTCATCGAAGGTGCCGATGAAATCATGATCGAATTCTATCCCGGCGACGGCGAGTTGATGAAAGCCGAAGTGATCGGGACCGACCCCAACACCGATATCGCGCTGTTGAAGGTCGAAGCGGATGGCCCGCTGCCATTTGTCTCCTTCGGGGACAGCGATATCGCCCGCGTTGGCGACTGGGTGGTGGCCATGGGCAACCCGTTGGGACAGGGCTTTTCTGTCAGTGCGGGCATTGTCTCAGCGCGCAATCGGGCGTTGAGCGGCACCTATGACGATTACATTCAAACCGATGCCGCGATCAACCGAGGTAACTCCGGTGGGCCGCTCTTTAACATGGACGGCGAGGTGATCGGCGTAAATACGGCAATCCTGTCACCCAACGGTGGATCGATCGGGATTGGCTTTTCGATGGCCTCCAATGTTGTCACGCGCGTCGTGGACCAATTGAAAGAATTCGGCGAAACCCGCCGCGGCTGGCTTGGCGTGCGCATTCAGGACGTCACCGAAGATGTGGCTGAAGCGATGGGTCTGGCGTCCGCATCCGGTGCGCTGGTGACAGACGTGCCCGAAGGGCCGGCAAAAGAGGCCGGTATGGAAGCCGGTGATGTGATCATGAGCTTTGCTGGCAACGAAGTGGCGGATACGCGCGGTCTGGTGCGGACGGTCGGCAACAGCCCCGTCGGCGAAACGGTCCGCGTGGTTGTCATGCGTGACGGCAAGTCGGTGACACTCAGAGTGACGCTGGGCCGTCGCGAAGAAGCCGAAGGCGCCGTTCCGGCCGTTGCGACTGCCCCTGATGAAGATCAGGACCCCGTTACCAAAGATCTGCTTGGGCTGACCCTGACGTCGTTGACGGATGAGTTGCGCCAGGAGCTGGGAACGGATGCGGGTGCGCAGGGGCTCGCGGTTACCGCTGTTGATGAAACCTCGGAGGCCTTTGAGAAAGGTCTGCGCGCCGGTGATATCATCACCGAAGCCGGGCAGCAGAAAGTGACAAGCATTTCCGATCTGGAAAAACGTGTGGAAGCCGCAGAAGAAGCCGGGCGCAAGTCGCTGCTGCTTTTGGTCCGACGGGCAGGCGATCCGCGGTTCGTGGCGCTGTCGCTGGCTGAATAGCCTCAAGCAAATATGAGATCGGGGCGCCCTGGTGGCGCCCTTTTCGTGTCAGGACCTGCGCACAGCGATAAGCCCGAGGCGTTCGGCGGCTTCGATTGTCAGCTCGAATCCGGGCAGATCCTGGGCTGTTTGATACCCCGCGATGGCATCCCGCGTTGCGGTGTCGAGCTGACCCGTCGGGGCGCCCTGGTAATACCCGCGCACAGAGAGCGCACGCTGGAGTGTTGTTACGAAGTCCGGCGTCAGCACGTCCGCGCATACGATCTGGTACCAGTTTTCCTGTCTGGGCTGCAGAATGCGCTGGCGATTTTCCTTCTTGTATTGAGCAGGCTTGCGGATGATCCCGTCGTCGCTGATGTCCGCAGGCGCGATCAGGATACGTTCGCTGACCGTTTCGATGATTGCCGGTGTCTCTGTCTTATCCCAGCAGGTCCCCGGCGCCGCGTCCGGTGGGCTTGTCCGGGTGCCGGCGGGGGATTGGTTTGCTGGTGATGACGCCGACAAAACCGGTGTTTCGGGGGTGCAGGCGGTCAGCAGCGCGGTGGCGAGAACGGTATATGCCGCATTTCTGAGAGGGATTTTGCGTGCCTGTGTCATGGCCCAATGCCTCTTGGGTCTTTCGTTGCAGGTTTTCTATCGCTTTTGCCCCGAGGTGCCTAGGGGGTATGGGTCCCCCCTTCGAAACCAACAGCGCATCCGGCGCGCGGCAGATGTCCTCGATGGTTTCGGCCAGCGCGTGGGAACAAAGATAAAACAAACATGCATTGTCGCACCTCTGGTCGTTCGGGGTCGCAAAAGAGGCTGGCGCGTCCTATATCGCCCCGGTAGACAGGCTGAAACAGATCAGAAGGGAACGACAGACGTGGCCAAGATCACCTATATCGAACACGGCGGCACGGAACATGTGGTGGACGTCGCCAACGGCCTCACCGTGATGGAAGGCGCGCGGGACAATAACATCCCCGGGATTGAAGCGGATTGCGGTGGTGCCTGTGCCTGCTCGACTTGCCACGTCTATGTGGATCCCGCCTGGGCTGACAAGCTGCCTGCCAAGGAAGACATGGAAGAGGACATGCTGGATTTTGCCTATGAGCCTGATCCGGCCCGCTCGCGTCTGACCTGTCAGCTTAAGGTGACCGATGCCCTGGACGGTCTGGTCGTGCAAATGCCGGAAAAACAAATCTGATGTGGGCCAAGGCGCGGCGTCTGTTGTCGCGCTGTCTGCACCGTGTCGCGCGCCGCGCGCTGCTGGCGTTGTGCGTGTTGCCAGGGTCTTTGGCGGCGACAGAAGCGATCATCTCGGCCCGCTATGAGGATCCTACGACACGCTACGCACATGGTGTGCTTGGCGATGCTGTTGAACATGCGGCCCTTGTGATCGGGCTGTCGGATGGCACATTTCGGCGATTTGTCCTTCCGGAAGATCTTGTCTTTGAAGATACCGCCCCACGTGTCGGTGATCTGGATTTCGATGGGGTGCCGGAAGTCATTGTGGTCGAAAGCAGCCAGACGCGCGGTGCCCGCCTGGCGATTTACGATGCTCGGGGGCGCATCACGGCAACAGAGTTCATCGGGACGCGTTTTCGCTGGCTGGCACCTGTGGGTGCCGCGGATCTGGATGGTGATGGCCATACGGAAATCGCATTTATCGACCGGCCCCATCTGGCCAAGACTCTGCGTCTCTTTCGCTATCGCGATCAGAAACTTGAAGCGATAGTTAGCCTTGATGGGCTGACAAACCACAGGATTGGCGAAACAGACATTGCTGGCGGCATACGCACCTGCAACGGTTTGCCGGAAATGCTGGTGGCCTCTGCAGACTGGTCTCAGATGATCAGTGTGACGCTGGAGAGCACGCTGGTGGCCCGTCCGATCGGGACGGATACCAGCCGTGCCGCTTTTGCCCGGGCGCTGGACTGCGCGCCTTAGTCTCCTGACAACGCACGCCAACCGATGTCACGTCGGCAAAACCCGTCGGGCCAATCGATATCGTCCACCATTGCATAGGCCTCGTCCCGTGCGTCTGACAGCGTTTGCGCGCGCGCGGTGACGGCCAGAACGCGCCCGCCCTGCGCAATATACTGCCCTGACGCCCGGCCCGTGCCAGCATGGAAGACCATGTGACTGCTGTCTTCGGGCAGGTGTTCCAGGCCCCCGATGACGGAGCCCTTTTCATAGGCGCCGGGATAGCCTTTGGCGGCCAGAACGACCGTCAAGGCGTGGTCCGCGGCCCAATTGACCTGGGTATCTGCCAAGCGCCCTTCGGCGCAGGCCTGGAGCAAATCCAGCACTTGCGCGCCCAGTCGCATCATCAACACCTGGCATTCCGGATCGCCGAACCGCACGTTGTATTCTACCAGCCGGGGCACGCCGTTTTCGATCATCAACCCGACAAAAAGGACCCCTTGATAGGGTGTGCCCTGCCGGGCCATCTCGGCCATGGTGGGTTTCACGATTTGGTCCAGCGCGGCTTGGACGACATCATCGGTCATCACCGGGGCCGGGGAATATGCGCCCATACCGCCGGTGTTCGGCCCAGTGTCGCCCTCGCCCACCCGTTTATGATCCTGCGCCGTGCCGATGGGCAGCACATCCTCGCCATCGCAGAGCACAAAAAACGAGGCTTCCTCGCCCTGCATGAATTCTTCGATCACCACCTCGGTACCCGCATCGCCGAAAGCGCCGGAGAACATCTCATCCACCGCGGTTTCAGCATCCGCAACCGTCTCAGCGATGATCACGCCTTTGCCCGCGGCCAGACCATCGGCCTTGATGACAATCGGCGCGCCCTGCGCTTGCACATAGGCCTTGGCCGAGGCTGCGTCACTGAAATGCCCGTAAGCCGCCGTGGGCGCACCCGCAGCATCGCAAATCTGCTTGGTGAAGGCCTTGGATGCCTCCAGCCGTGCCGCCGCACCGCTTGGGCCGAAGACCAGAAAACCCGCCGCGCGCAACCGGTCCGAGACGCCCGCTGCGAGCGGTGCCTCTGGCCCGACGATTACGAAATCAATGGCGTTTTCCTCGGCAAACACGGTGACCGCACCGCCGTCTTCGATATTCAGCGCCGCACATTCCGCAATCTCCCCAATGCCCGCATTGCCGGGGGCCACGATCAGCCGGTCACATTTGGGGTTCTGCATCACCGCCCAGGCCAGGCTGTGTTCGCGCCCGCCGCTGCCAAGGATAAGAATGTTCATGGGCGCGCTCCTGATCTGCTTGGCCTCGGGTTCCGCGCGTTCTAAGCTGCGCGCACCGGCGATACAACACCAGAGGTTTCATGGATCTGATCGACGCTCCTGAAGATGGGCTCAACAGCCCTGAATTCACCGTGACCGAACTGTCGGGCGCGATCAAACGTGTGATCGAAGGCGAGTTCGGGCATGTGCGGATCAAGGGTGAGATCGGGCGCGTGTCCCGCCCCCGGTCCGGTCACATTTATCTCGACCTCAAGGATGATCGCGCGGTGATTTCGGGCGTCATCTGGAAAGGGGTTGCGGCCCGTCTGCAGACTCAGCCCGAAGAGGGGATGGAGGTTGTTGCAACCGGCCGCGTGACAACCTTTGGCGGGCAGTCGAAGTATCAGATCGTCATCGAAGATATCAAACCCGCGGGCATGGGCGCGCTGATGGCGCTGCTGGAAAAACGCAAGAAGATGCTGGAGGCGGAGGGGCTCTTTGACCCCGCGCGGAAACGTCCGCTGCCCTATTTGCCTGAGGTGATCGGCGTTGTGACCTCGCCCTCGGGTGCGGTGATCCGCGACATTTTGCACCGCTTGCGGGATCGTTTTCCCCGCAAGGTGCTGATTTGGCCGGTGGCGGTTCAGGGCGAAAAATGCGCGCCCGAAGTGACCTGCGCGATTGAAGGCTTCAATGCGATGACCCCCGGTGGCGCGTTGCCCCGGCCCGATCTGCTGATTGTCGCGCGCGGGGGCGGGTCGGTTGAAGACCTTTGGGGGTTCAATGAGGAAAGCGTCGCACGTGCGGCAGCGGCCTCTGACATCCCGCTGATTTCCGCGGTGGGGCATGAGACGGATACAACGCTGATCGATTATGTGTCCGATAAGCGCGCGCCGACGCCAACGGCGGCAGCGGAGCTTGCGGTGCCTGTGCGTCACGAGCTGATGGCCTGGCTCGACGGGCAGGATGCCCGGATGCGGCAGGCGTTGAGCCAGGGTCTTACACAGCGGGGGCAGCGGTTGCGGGATGTGGCGCGGGCGCTGCCACGGGCGGAGACGCTGTTGGACACCCCCCGTCAGCGCTTGGATATGGTCAGTGCCCGTCTGGGTCCGGCGCTGATTGCAGGCGTGCAAAAACGCAAGGTGCGGCTGGCGGATATGAGCGGCAGCCTGCGGCCTGCGACGCTGCGCCGATCGTTGGCGGTCGAAGAACGCCGCCTGCGCGAGATATCGGCCCGCCTGGCCCCGGCGCTGATCCGACGCGTTTCAGCCAAACAAGAACAATTGACCGCCTGCGCGCGGCGCTTTCGACCGGCGGCATTGGCCCAGGATCATGCGCGCAAAGCCAAGGATTTTGCTGCCGCCGCCCAACGCCTGTCCGATGTTGGTCAGCGCAATATCGGGATGTGGCGGGGGCAGGTTGACGCGATGGAACGGCTCAGACGCACGCTGGGGTATGAGGCGACGCTGGAACGGGGGTTTGCCGTTGTGCGCAGCGACGGCGCGGTGGTGACAGACAGCAAGACGGCAAAGGCGGCGACCTCTTTGGAAATCCAGTTCGCGGATGGTCGCGTCAGCCTGGGCGGAAAACCCGGCGCGCGCAAAGAGGCGCGCAAAACCCCTGAGCAGGGATCGCTGTTCTAGCGCGCTTCGGACTTAGCTGGAAACATGGTGTGTCGCCTAACACGCTGAAATCGTTGGTTTCAGGCAGCGTTACGCGACGCGAGTTCACGGTGAAATGCTTTGAGGCATTTGGTCAAACGCCGATTTCAGGACCCAGACAGATCATTTCCTGGCCCAGATCATCCGCCTCGTAAAGGTCGGTTGTGCCGGGGGAATTCTGAAAACGCGCCACCAGCCCGGAGCCCTCTTTCCGGAAGGTCCAGCATTGCGGGTCAGGATTGTCGTCATAGACAAAACAGATGTGACCGGCGTCTTCGTACCATTCGCCTTCCTTGCACTGACCATCCAGAAACGACCAGCGGACGCGACGATTGTCCATGTAAACCTCAGCGCCATACGAAGCCCCGTTCTGGCCGTAGAACAGGGTTTTACCGCGTGTGTAGCTGTCGAATTCTTCGGCACTCATGGTGCCTTCGGCGACAGCAGGAGACATCGCAAGGCAAAGGCCGATCAGGCACGCGCCGGTGAATTTGGAGACTGAAAACATACAATAACTCTTACAGGTTTGACGTTTTGGGAACAGGGGCAGGGGTGGCGTTGCGTATGACGTTGCCGTGATATGCCGCATCAACTGGCTGATATTCGCGCACGCGCGGGTCCATCACTTTTCGCCACCAGGGCGGGATCAGGGCGATGGCCCCCATCACCGGCACCGAACGCGGTAAGGTGGGCATGACCTCCGCATCATGGCGCAGGTCGGGAAAGGGGCGCGCGGGGTTCATGTGGTGGTCGGAATGCAGGGGCGCGTTCAGCATCAGCGCGGCGGAATAGGCGTGCGGCGCATTCCAGCTGTGGTGCGGCCCCATTGGCTCTGTCCGTCCGTTTTCATCCGTCTGTCGTCGCAACCCGTAGTGCTGCAGATAATCCGACAGCATCAGTTGCATTTGCGCGTGTGCGCTCAGCCCCAAAAGCACCAGAAGCCCCGCAAAACCGCTCAGCAGATAGGCGGCCCCCAGGCTCAAAAGCGCCCCGGAGATGTAGATCGCATAGGGGTGCAGCCCGGAGGCATGTGTCTGTCTGCGCTTGTTTTCTGCCAAAAGCCCCTCGCGAAACTCACGCACGACCACGCGTGAGAAAAAGCGCCAGAACCCCTGGCCGATGGGCGCGGAATTGGGGTCGCGCGCGGTGCCGGCATGCACATGATGCACAAGCATATGAGCCGATACATGCTGCCCGTTCAGCAGCGAACAATAGATGGCCGTGCCAAGGGCGCGCAGGGACCTGTTGTTGCGATGGATCAGCTCATGCGCGCAGGCATTTGAGACCTGTCCAAGGTATAACCCAATGCCTAGAAAAAGCGCCGCCTTTTCCGCCAGATCCAGACCTGCGTTCAGACCGATGGCCCAGACACCTGCAGTCAGAACTGCGAAATGGGAGAGACCGACAAGGCGCGGCAACCAATAGCCTTGCCGCGGGGTACTGGCAGCCGCGAGACCGGATTTGTCTGCAATCAGGACAAGCGCGGTGATGCCAAGCAGGCCCAGATAGACATAGATACCCCCGGCGTAGGCGCCGATACCCAGCAAAATCGCTGGCCCAAGGCTCGCAAGGGCGAAGGTTGATGAAGATGCGCGCGCAGTCATATTAGGAAACTGTTTACCGTGTTGCAGGCGCTGCTCCAAGCGCCGCAATTTGTCTCAGTTAACGTCAGAAGTTTCTGATCAGACACAGAGTGTCGCTTCTGGTCCTACTTGGCGTGTGGTTTGGCCGTATCCTGCGCGAAACCGGGCTGATACGGTCCGTGCAACCGAATGAAAACTAAGGCAGGAGCGATCCGCTCCGGCACGGAGACCCGAATATGGCATTGGATACGTCAGATAAATCCCCGCGCAAGGGGGTGTGGAAGTCAGGCAAAGGCAAAGGTCGTCGCCATACCAAGGGCCGCCAGTTGCAAGATGACGCCTGGGAGGCGGTCAAGACGCTGCTGGGCGATGCGCCGCGCCGCGCCGATTTGCTGATCGAGCATTTGCACAAGATCCAGGATCACTTTGGCCATTTGTCCGCGGCCCATTTGCGCGCCCTGGCCGAAGAAATGCGTATGTCGATGGCAGAGGTCTATGAGGTTGCAACCTTCTATGCGCATTTCGATGTGGTCAAAGAGGGGGAAACACCGCCGCCTGCACTGACCATTCGGATCTGCGATTCGCTGTCGTGTGAATTGGCGGGCGCACAGGCGTTGAAAGCCGCGCTTGAGGAGGGGCTCGACCCGGCGCAGGTCCGCGTTCTGCGCGCGCCCTGCATGGGCCGGTGTGATACGGCGCCGGTGCTGGAGCTGGGTCATGCGCACATCGATCATGCGACGCCCCAGAAGGTAGAGGCGGCAATTGCCGCGGGGGATACCCATGCGCATATCCCCGCGTATCAGGATTTTGCAGCCTATGAGGCCGAAGGCGGTTATGCGGCGCTAAAAGAGCTGCGCGCGCAGGGCGATTGGGAAGCGGTCCAGGACAAGGTGCTCGCCTCCGGTCTGCGCGGTCTGGGTGGGGCGGGCTTCCCGTCCGGCAAGAAATGGGGCTTTGTCCGCGCGAATGAAGGCCCGCGCTATCTGGCCGTCAACGGCGACGAGGGCGAGCCAGGGACCTTCAAGGACCGCTATTATCTGGAACGGGTGCCGCATCTATTCCTCGAAGGCATGCTGATCGCAGCCTGGGCTGTTGAGGCGGAAACGGCCTTCATCTACATGCGGGACGAATACCCCGCCGTGCTGGAAATTCTGGCGCGTGAAATCAACGCGTTGGAAGAAGCCGGGATCGTGGAGCCGGGCTATATCGATCTGCGCCGTGGCGCGGGTGCCTATATCTGCGGTGAAGAATCCGCGATGATCGAAAGCATTGAGGGAAAGCGCGGCATGCCACGGCACCGCCCGCCCTTTGTGGCGCAGGTGGGCGTTTTTGGTCAGCCCACGCTGGTTCATAACGTCGAGACATTGCATTGGGTGGCTCGTATTTGCCGTGAGGGGCCGGAGGTGTTGTCCTCCACCGAAAAGAATGGCCGCAAGGGCCTGCGCAGCTATTCGGTCTCGGGCCGCGTTGCGGCACCGGGCGTCTATCTCTTGCCCGCCGGATCAACGATTACCGACATCGTCGAGGCAGCGGGTGGCATGGCGGAGGGTCATCAATTCAAGGCCTATCAGCCGGGTGGGCCGTCCTCGGGCCTCTTGCCCGCCTCGATCAATGACGTGCCGCTGGATTTCGATACATTGCAACCCCTGGGTTCATTCATCGGATCGGCTGCGGTTGTGGTTTTGTCAGATCAGGATTCCGCACGGACCGCCGCCCTCAACATGCTGCGGTTCTTTGAGGATGAAAGCTGCGGGCAATGCACGCCCTGCCGGGTGGGCTGCGAAAAGGCCGTGAAGCTGATGCAGCAGGACACGTGGGACCAGGGCCTGCTTGAGGAATTGAGCACAGCCATGGTCGATGCATCGATTTGCGGGCTGGGGCAGGCGGCGCCGAACCCGATCCGTCTGGTCATGAAGCACTTCCCCGACGAGATCTGACACCGCGTATCAATCCGGGTGCGGCCCTTTCCCTTCTGACAAAATCCCCTTAGATGGGGATCACGTGAGAAGTGGGGCCGTGCATGGCATTTTTCAAAAAACTCAAAGACCGTCTGTTCAAATCCTCGTCCAAGATCGATGAGGGGCTTGAGGCAATTGTCGAGGATGGTGGGGTTGAGGAGGCCGTTGTCCCCGCTGCGGTTGAAGAGGCGGCGGAAACGATTGCAGAGACCGCTGATCTGGCGCCTGAAGCGATCGTGCCTGAAGCTGCGCGCGAACGCGCCGTTGAGGTAGCGGATACGATTGTTGTTGACGCGGACCCCGAACCCGAGGTTGTTTCGCCAGAGCCAGAGCCAGAGCCAGAGCCAGAGCCAGAGCCAGAGCCAGAGCCAGAGCCAGAGCCAGAGCCAGAGCCAGAGCCAG